>JAHFTY010000045.1:0-20814 GCA_023265365.1 Acidobacteriota bacterium | reverse complement strand
ATCCGGTGAAACCGACACCGGCCAGTTCGAACGGCGCGAGGAAGTCCTGTTTCCGGATGGAGCGGCCGCCCTGTACCGGCGCGAGATGCTGGACCGCATCGGCCTGTTTGACGAGACGTTCTTCGCCTATGGCGATGATGCCGACCTGGGACTTCGCGGCAGGTTGGCGGGCTGGAATTGCATCTATGTGCCGACCGCGATTGTGTTTCACCGGCACTCGGCGACGGCCGGTGAGTTTTCCTCGTTGAAAGCGTTCCTGATCGAGCGGAACCGAATCTGGGTGGCGGTGAAGACATTCCCGATGCCGTTGCTGCTCGCGTCGCCGTTCTTCACCCTGATCCGATTTGCGTTTCACGCGTATGGCGCGATCTTCATGGTTGGATCGTCCGGCAGATACGCTGCGGACTCGTCCCGGGCCGGCCTGGCGACGATGATTCTGAAAGCCTACTGGTCCGGCCTGAAACACATGCCCCAGATGTGGGCAGGCCGCCGACGAATTCAGAAAACGGCGCGGATCACGTCCCGCGAGTTCACGGCGCTGCTGCTCCGGCACCGCATCAAGCTTCGGGCATTGACTCTGGGGACGTGAGTTACAATCACGCGGTGCCTATCATTCAAGCCGGCAAAGTGTCCAAGTGCTATCGCATTTATCGAAAGCCTTCGGATCATCTGCGTGAGCTGTTGAGCTTCGGCCGGCGGAAATACCACGATCCCTTCTGGGCCGTCCGCGACGTCGACGTTTCCGTCGAGCAGGGTTGCTGTCTGGGCGTCATCGGCGAGAACGGTTCCGGCAAAAGCACATTCCTTCGCGTGATTGCCGGAGTGTTGCGTCCCACCTCCGGAACCATCGTCGTCAACGGCCGTGTTTCCGCTTTGCTCGAGTTGGGCGCGGGCTTCAATCCGGAGTTCACGGGACGCGAGAATGTCTTTCTGAACGCGTCCATCCTCGGTTTCACGGACGCGGAGACACGCGGTCGTCTTCCTTCCATCGAAAAATTCGCAGAGATCGGCGATTTCATCGATCGGCCGGTGAAGACCTATTCGAGTGGAATGTTCGTGCGGCTGGCTTTCGCAGTGGCGATCCACATGGATCCGGATGTTCTCATCGTCGACGAAGCGTTGTCCGTGGGCGACATCTTCTTTCAGCAGCGTTGCATCCGGCGGATCCGGCAATTGAAACATCAGGGCGTGACGATCGTGTTTGTGTCGCACGACCTGGAAGCCGTCCGGAGCCTGGCAGATCGCGCGATCTGGATGGATCATGGCCGGGCGCATCTTGAGGGAAAGGCCGACGACGTCGTTTCAAAGTATCTGGCCGCGATGGTGAGCCGAGGCCGTAAAGAAGTGATGGAAGAGGAGGCGGTGGGGCGGCCGCTCGGCATTTCCGGGGAACTCGATTTGCCGGAACCGGTTCTGGAGCGGATTCCGAAATTCGTAACGACGCTTCACAACGTGGATCACCGCTACGGGAACAACAAGGCAAGGATCGCCGGCATCGGCGTATTCGGCCGTGAGGGCTCTTCCGTGTCGGGGGTCGAACAAGGCGACCGCATCTGTATTCGCATATCGGTGGAGTTTGCAGAGCATGTCGAGCAACCGAACGTGGGTTTCATGCTCCGCAATCGCCTCGGTCAGGACGTCGCGGGCACGAACGTTTTCTACGAGGGCGTGCGGCTGCCGCCCGCCGATGCCGGCGAAAGGTTGTCGGTGGATTTCATTATGGACTTGCCGTATCTTCACGCCGGTTTCTATTACTTCGCACCCGCCGTGGCGGACGGCACACTCGACCAATACGAAATGTGTGACTGGATCGACAATGCGTTCGCGATCGAAGTGATTCAGCGAACCTTGACGTACGGTCACATGCGCATACCCATGCGTGTCCGCACCAATTCGGTGTCAGGCACCACTGACACCTTTTGGCAGTCGCCCAAAGGTGTCAGTGGCGCCTGACACCGAAAAAGCGGTACATCACGTCGCGGTAGTGTCGCATTCTGAGGATGATTCTCCATCCCCGGCTGGCGTGAATGGCTTCGAGTCGCCCGGTGGCGATCCCGAGTTGGCGTAATGTGGATTCAAGCCGCGTGATGAGATCGCCCTTTTCCTTTTCCAGAAATTCGACCTGGCCGGCGCGCCACGCGAGAGCTTCCTGTTGAGAAGCGATGGATGCCTGTTGGGAGGCGATCGTCGCCTGGCGATGGCCGATCTCGCTTTCGTACCAGTCCTTTTGTGCGGCGCTCTGATCCTTCAGGTTTTGAACTTCCCGGTCGAACCATTGGATCGATTTGTCCCGCTCGACGATCTGGATCTCACGCCATCGAAGCGCTTCTTCGAGCGACTCCCTGGAAGCCAACAGGTCCCGGATGGCGAGGTCCTTGTTGTTCAGCAGCTCGTTTCCATTGTCGATGAGCACGCTCGGACCGGGTCCTGCCGGCATCGGCGCGTTTGACGCAAATGCGATGTAGTACATCGGCAGGCGTTTTCCGGAATCGACCGGCTTGAATTCGCCGTCCTCCCGCTGTACGACATAATCCGCAGCCGCGAGATTGCTGCCCACGTTTCGATCGAGCGGCCAGAGGTTCGATTGGGCATAGATCCGCTGACCGGCAAAAAGAACATTCCTGAAGCAGGTTTCAAGCAGAGATCGAAACTCCCCGAACTCGAGTTCCTTCACATGAAACTCGTTTTCTTCCTGAATGTGCCGATCGTAAACCGTCTTGTTCGGGGTGGACACGATCAGCATGCCGTCGCTTTTCAGAAGCCGCGAGATTTCACGCAATAGTGCGGCCTGATCTTCGATGTGTTCGATCGCTTCAAAGCAGGTGACCAGATCGAACGCGCCGTTTTCCGTAATGGGAACGTTGGTGATCGAGCCCGTCAGAAAATCGAGATTCTTCCGCGCATAACGGGAGCGCGCATGTTCGACGGCGGCCGGAGCGATGTCCACCCCGACGACGTTCGCCGCGGTCTGGGCGAGTAGGTTCGAACCGTAACCCTCGCCGGAAGCGAGATCGAGAACGGACTTTCCGTGAGCGAACTGCGATGCATAGAGATACCGGTGCAGGTGTTCGTACGCGAGGGCCGGATCGTTCAGCCAGGGCAGGAATCGCTCACCGGTCCATTCGAGCATCGGCGTACCTCTTTCGCGAGCGATCGATTCGTTCGGCGGCGAGAATGTCCAGGAACTGTTGTTCGAAGGCGTCGACGGAACAGTCCTTTCGAATCGCGTCGAGCGCAGAGTCGCGCATCCGGTTCCACAGCAATTCGTTTTCGTGAAGCGCGATGCACTTCGCCGCGAACGACTCCGCATCCCCGGCAACGCCGACCTCGACTTCGTCCTTCCAGGCCAGCTGCCGCGCCAATACCGGCGTCGCCACGACGGGAACGCCTCGCGCGGAAGCTTCGTGGACTTTATGCGGAATTCCCGCTGCGAACCGGGTCGGCGCCACGAAGACGCGGGCGCGATCGTACAGGTCCGTGACCGACTCCCGGTGACCCAGAATCCGAATCGAAGGTCCGGCCATCGAGGCGATGCGTTCGGATTTGTTCACGCCCGCGATCGTCAGGGTGGCGCCGGGTCCGAGCGCCGATTGAATGAGGGGCCAGATTTCCGAAATGAACCAGATCATGGAATCGCCGTTGGGACTGCCTTCATCGTGGATCGCTCCAATAAACAGCAGGCCCGACCGTCCGGCAAAAGGCCGCGGAGTCGGCGCGGCCTGCAGCGCGTGACCGAGGACGTAGACGCGCTGGATGCCGTGAGAGAGAAACGCTTCCCGGTCCAGTTGCGAAACAGCCATGACGCAGTCGGCCGGTGACGCGAGAGAGATCTCGTCCCGATAGACCTTTTCGATCTCCGACTCCGTGAGGACCTCGCCACGCAGCTTGCGCAAATCGATGTCGCGGGGGGCGAAGAGCGCTTCCGCGTCATAGATGACCGGCGTGGTCTCGAACCAGTCGGGATGGGCGGTCAGGATCGGCCGGAGATAGTTCATGTTGTGGGGCCGGCTGACGATGATCGCATCGTAGTAGTTGCGGCGGTTTCTCAAAAAGGCTTCCAGCAGCTGCGGCCCCATCTCATTCATCACTTCGGTATCGCGGGGCAGATCGGAGTAGACGAGGTTCCAATCCTCCTCCAGGACGGCTGGATCCATCGGGAACAGCGTCACGAAGAAGCCGCTCTTTCGAAGAGCAAGAAGCATCGTGCGGGCCCGTGGAAATCCTGAACCCAGCCATGGATGCGGAACGCGATCATCCAGGAACAGGACCCGCCGCCGGTTCCCGTGCATCCTCGCCGCCAGCACCGCGGCCGGATCCGCCGCCGCATGGTCTCGAAGGGAAGCGGCGTGGCGCTTCGCGAAAATCTCCTGATGTTTCGCTTGAAGGTCGGTGGCGGACCTTGTCGTGGAGGCGCTGGCAAATTCGTAATGAATGACGACCGCCGAAGGTTCGTAAACCACGCGCAGCCCTTTTTCCCAGAGGCGCATGCAGAAATCGGTTTCTTCGTAATAAGCGGGCACATAGGTTTCGTCGAAGCCACCCAGTTCTTTCCAGGTGCTCCGTCGAGTCAGCAGGAAGGCGCCCGAGCAATAATCCACATCGCGCCGGAACATGTAGGCCGACGAGAATGGATTGTCGCCGCGTCCGTATCCGAGGCATGAACCGTCGCGCCAGATGATGCTGCCGGCTTCCTGAAGACTTCCGTCGAGCAGCACGAGCTTCCCTCCGACGGCGCCGATATCGTTCTGCGACTGAAGTGTTTCGAGGGCTGCGCCAAAGGCTCCGGGCAAAAGCTGTGCGTCGTTATTCAACAGCAACAGAAACTTACCCTGCGCTTCATTTGCGGCCTGATTCACTGCCAGGAGGAAATGCCGGTTCTCCGCGTTTCGAATGATGCGAGCGCCATGGATGCGGTCGAGAAGGCGGGAAGTGTCGTCGGTGGAGGCGTTGTCGACGATGATCACTTCAAAGCGGTGGCTGAAGTTTTCGCGCAGTGCCCGCAGACAGCTCAACGTGAGTTCGGCCCGGTTATAGAGGACCAGGATGACCGACGTCTCCGGGTCCGGGACGGTTGGAAGATCGAGAGCGGCGTTCGACGTCAGGAACGTTTGAAGCGTGACTCGATAGAGGGACGAGTAGAGTTCCTTCAATTCCGCGACCGCTTCGCCGGACTCCGTCCGTTCGGGCGATTCTGACGCGATGTCGCCGTCCGTTTGGCCGACCCATTCGTGTTCGGAGGCCGCCGCGTTGCCCAGCACATTCAGCAGAAGCTGTTTGATCGCGCGGATCTGCCGGACAATCCATCGAAGTGGAGCGGTGAGACGCCACGAAGGAGATTGCAGGTATTGATCGAGAATCCATTTCTGATCCGCGAGTTCTCGCTGGGTCGCTTCCAGCTGTTTTTGAAGCGTACGGATCAACTCGTTCTGTCTTCGCAACGATTCAGGTACAAACACCAGTTACTGCTCCCAGGTGGGAACGAGGCGGAGATTGCGCCAGACAATCGTTCCCGGGGACTGCCGTCGCAGAACGATTCCTTCGCCGGTTGCTTCCGCGGAGCCCTGTCCCTCGATCTCGTATTCTAGTTTGCTGTTGGCCGGAATCTTCATCTTAAACTCGCGCAAGTCGACGCTCTGTTTGAGGATCGGGCCTCCCGGACTCCACGCCGGCACCTCTTCGGCGGGCACGCCCCGTTGCGGAAGACCCGCAACCAGAGGGTTTATCTCCGAGATCTCGATTTCATCGAATGGCGTCAGAGAGAAGCTGAAAGGAGTCAGCCCGATACGACTGTCGTGGAACCCCGCGCCGGCTGCGCGACTGAACGTTCTCAGCGGAAATGACGAGTTCAGGGTGAAGCGTTTGATCGGCGTCAGCATGGTGCTCACGTCCGCCGACAGGCTGTAGCGAAACAATTCGTGTTGAACCACCAGGTCGGCTCCGCGCGGTCGAAGATCCTCCGAGGTGAGCGTCGCGATCCCGTGTTGCTGGAGGTAGAAGCGCAATCCCGACTCGGAAGCGCTCCAAACCCTGAAGCCCTGTTTCTGAAGCGGAACAATGTACTCATTCACCCAGGACCGGTACGAATTGACGAACGTGTAGTCGGCGTAAGCGATGCACACCGACATCACGGCGGTTGGAATCAGCGCGAGCAACAGTCCCCGCCGTGTGCTGTGCCTCAGAAGGACGAGATACAGGGCGGGCAGCAAGAGCAGGATGTAACGCGCATTGATCATGTCGGCAATGACGATGAAGAAGAGCAACGTTGCCGGGACCCAGAGAATGAACAACGCCTCGCCGCGATTGCGTCCTTCCGCAATGATCCCGCGAGCCGCCCGGGCAAAGCCCGCGATCAGAATCAATCCCGACGCTGCCGCGAACCCGTACCAGGGCGCGATCGCCAAACCGCCGGCCAACCCGGCGATCAGCGAGAAAGCGATCGCGGCCCGGCCGATGCCGCCGGCCACGAACAGGGTCGCCCATGGAAACAACGCAACCAGTCCCAGAAAACTGAGGGCGGCGCCGATGTTGTGGCGCAGCGTTGTCCTCTGCGTTCTGTAAAAGCCGACAATCTCGCTCATCGGAATCGAGCCGAAATGCGCGGTCATCGCCGCCTGCCATAAAACCAGCGCGGCGGGCGCAGCGACGACCGCAAGCAACTCCTTGCGAGGGCGCCTTGCGAAGAGCATCTGGATGAAAAGACAAACCAGCGGCGCCAGCGCCGTGTATCCGGCACCGGCCGCAAGGACGAAGCAGATGGCTGCAAGCGGGAGCATTCGCCGGCGACCTTCGAGGTGGGCGTAGTACAGCGCCACACCGAGAAGAAGAAACGCCAGCATCGGTATGTCCATCATCAACGTCGGCGTCATCACGAAGAACGCCGGGCTGAGGGCGAAAACTGCGGCGACGAGAAACGGCTCTTCGGTAAAACGCCTGGCGAGGAAGTGGAAGGCAAGGACCGCCACGATTGAAAACACAGCGAACGCCAGCCGGAAGGGAACTTCTGAAAAACGGCCAAGCAATGCGTAAATCAGCGCCAGGTAGTATTCGCCGGCCGGCGGATGCGTATGAGCCGCGAAGTTCTTCAGCGGAATCCCGAAGAAGACGCTCGGCGTGTCTTCAGGAAAAAGCAGATGGCGCTGCGCATTCTCCGCGATCTGCAGAAAGATGTGCTCATCCATGAAGACGGCCCGCGCCGAAAACGGCACGATGCCGGCAAGAACGATGAGCGCCAGGCAGAGATACGACTTCATTGAACCTTATACAGGCGAATGACGTCGCCGTTCGGAAGCGGGAACCATTCGGCCACGCGGAAAATGTCGGGGCGTCCCATGATGAAGCGGTTGACGCGCTGGTCCGGCGCGAAGGATGCCGCGTGCTCGAGGTCCTTTTCCGCCAGCAGCACGTAGTCGTTGGCGCGGATCGACGGCTCGTCGAATACGCCGATACGGTTCAGGCGAACGGGAAGGCCCATCAGTTCGATATAGAACTGGAAGGCCTGCGAATCGAAACGCGGGATATCCGGCACGAGGCCGAGCCGGCCGGTTCTGACGGTGTTCAGGACATGTTCGATCTTCCAGTCCTCACGAGCCGGTTTGCCCCAAAGGCCGAAGTGCGACTGAGTGTAAAGATTCCAGTTCCACGAAAGCTGCCCCTCCGAGCCCTTCATCAAGACCACCGATTCGGGGAGCGCTCGAATACCGAATGAGACCAGATAGTGCTGGCAGACGAGCAACACGAACAGACTGGAGGTCAGCGCCCGCCGGCGCTCAAATGCAGCCGCAGTAATCAGCGCCACGGCGGGCAACAGCGGCGCGCTGTATCGCGGATCCTTGTTTTGAAACAGGAGCAGGCCGAGCCACCCTCCGAGCAGCCAGAGCGCGATCGGGATCCAGCGCTCGTCATGCTTCTTCCACACCAGCACGGCGCCGGCTGCGAAAGCGGCGAACAGGGGAAGAAACAGTTGGTAGCCTTCGAGCGCTCTCAGATAGAAAACGATCGCTCCCCAGCTCAGCCGGCCGGGATCCCCTTCGAAGACGCCGCCCGCCGTATTCAACCTGAAAAACCGGACGAGGTCGGGAATCGCCGGGACATACCAGCAGGCCGTGAGGACTGTGGCAATGGCGGCGGCGAGAAGGGCGTTGATCCAGTGGCGCCGGGCGAACCAGAGGGCCGGCAAAATAACGAAGAATGGGAAGGTCCACTTGGTCAACATGCCGAGACCGGCGATGAGTCCGAACACGATGGACCAGCGGACACTCGAAAATCCCTGTGTCTTGAGCAGCGTCCATATCGCAAGCGCAACCATCGCCGTAACCCAGTAGTCAATGATGGTCTCGCGCGACAGCCATAACATCAGCGGGTAGAAACTCACGAGCAGGGAGGCGATGGCCGCGGTGAGGGGCTCAAAAAGTAAACCGCCGATCCCGTAGACGGTCAGCAGCAGGATCGCGATCGCCACGAGGTTCGCCAGCCTTGCCACAGCGACTGTCTTGCCGAAGACGGCCCAGGCCGCCGCGACCACCGTGTGGTACAGAGGAGGATAGTATCCCGTCAGGTGCTGTTCCGGGATGGCCGCGAGTGCGCCGATGCCCTGGGTCGCAAAAGCGTTGTAGACGCGGAGGGCGCCGGTCCCGTGCAGGGCCATGTCCCAGAACGGGGGCCGCGTGTCGCGCGCGATCCAGATGACGTTCGAGAGCGCCAGATACAGGAACGCCGCGGCCAGCAGAATTCGGTGTCGCATACTTTTACGGGCGTTGATAATACCAGACGCATGAGCGGAGCGAATGCAAGCCCGAAAGGGCGCAGCCATAAGGAGATGAGCGGAGCGAATGCAAGCCCGGCAGGGCGCAGCCATATACAGATGACGACAATTCGCGCGCGAGAGCACTTCTACAGCCCCGGCCTTCCCGCCGAATATGGCAGGCACTATCGAGCCTTCGTGCGTTTCGCGAAGGAACACGCCGGTGCGAGCGTTCTGGATGTGGGCTGCGGTTACGGCGCTTATGGACGCGCTCTTGCGGAGGAAGGACGCCGGTGTTTCGGGTGTGACATCAATATGGAATACCTGAAAACAGCGGCCGGAAGCGGCCTGCCGGTCGCCGCTGTGGATTCGATGCTTCCCTTTGCGGACCGGACATTCGATTCCGTGCTTCTTTTCGAGGTCATCGAACATGTGCCGCGCTACGAAGCGCTGCTGAAAGAAGCATTCCGGGTCGCCCGCCGAAGCGTGCTGATCACGGTTCCAAACTCCGAAGACATGGCGTTGATGCAGGCCAACGACGTGACTTACGGTCACATGTTGTCGTCGGATCATGTGAATTTCTTCGAAGCCGCCTCTTTACGAAAGCTGTTGCAGCAGTATTCGCCCGACGTTTCGGTCGAACGTTCGGATCCGATCTATCCATTCTGGTTCCTCGGCCGGTCGCTTCCGTATTACGCCCTTCGTCTGTTCTTTCGAGCCGGATTGTTGAAAGCCAGGTTCTTTAGCCGCCTTTATGCTGTTGCGCGCGTTCGCGAAGATTAATCTCGATCTCCGGATCCTTGGAAAGCGTGCCGATGGCTTTCACGAAGTGCGAACCGTTTTTCAGTCCATCGACTGGTTCGACGAAATCATCATCGAGCCGGCCGGGCGCTTCGAGTTCTCCGCGACCGCCGGTCCTGAGGATGAGACCAACCTTGTGGTGAAGGCCGTGCGCCTCTTCGAACGATCGGGCCGGCGCGCCAATGTGCGCATCGCTCTTCACAAGAACGTTCCGAGCGGCGCCGGACTGGGAGGAGGGAGTTCCGACGCGATGGCGGCGTTTATCGGACTTTCCCGGTTCTTTGGAGTGGAAACCCGGTTCGATCTTGCGCGTTCGCTCGGGTCGGACGTGTATTTCTTCGCTTATGGAGGCCGTGCGCTCGGAACGGGCCGCGGGGACGAGATTCAGCCGCTGCAGGATGAGACGGATTACTGGCTGGTGCTGGTGAATCCGTCGGTCTTCATCTCGACTGCCGAAGCGTATTCATGGTTGACGGTCCCGTATAAAACCAATAGTATTGAGGGTTTCTGCGCTCAGTTCGTTCCCGGTAGTGAGCCCGCGGAGCTGAAGAATGACTTCGAAATGCCGGTTTTCGCCCGGCATCCGCAGTTGATGGAAATCCGGAACGACCTGTTGCGCACGGGTGCGTTCAGGGCTGCGATGTCGGGCAGCGGTTCGGTGATGTTCGGACAGTTCCACACCAGAGAGGAAGCCGAGCGTGCCGGGGCCATTCTGGGCGGGCGATATTCCGTGAAGGTGACAAGGCCGTTGTCCCGCACGGAATACTTTTCGAGAATGTTTGGATGACTTCATTGGGGCGTGGCCAAGTGGTAAGGCACAGGTCTTTGGATCCTGCATTCGAAGGTTCGAATCCTTCCGCCCCAGTTTTGGAATGATATGAGCAACGAGTTGAAGATCTTCACGGGGACTGCGAACACGGCGCTCGCGAGCGAGATCTGCGAGTACCTCAAAGTGGAGTTGGGTCAATCTTCGATGACTCGCTTCAGCGACGGCGAGATCTATTTCCAGATCCTGGAAAACGTGCGCGGCGCGGACGTGTTCATCATTCAGCCGACGTGCCCGCCGGTCGATTCGAATTTGCTCGA
The DNA here is from genome assembly GCA_023265365.1 of Acidobacteriota bacterium. Lineage (GTDB taxonomy): Bacteria > Acidobacteriota > Terriglobia > 20CM-2-55-15 > 20CM-2-55-15 > JAHFTY01. Next base: position 10,187 of record JAHFTY010000045.1, on the reverse strand, counting down.
GCTTTGCCTGATGGTCGATGCGTTCAAGCGCTCGTCGGCGAAGAGGATCACGGCGGTGCTGCCCTATTTCGGGTATGCGAGGCAGGACCGGAAGGACAAGCCGAGAGTGCCCATTTCGTCGAAAGTGGTGTCGGACATGATGGTGACGTCGGGAGTCGATCGACTGCTGACGATGGACCTGCATGCCCCTCAGATTCAGGGGTTCTTCAGTGTTCCGGTCGACCATCTGTTCGCCGCTCCGGTGCTGGTGGAGTACTTTCAGAAACTGAATCTGCCCAACCTCACGGTCGTGTCGCCCGACGCCGGAGGAGTGGAGCGCGCGCGTGCTTTTGCGAAACGCCTGAACGCCGAGCTGGCCATGGTCAACAAACGGCGTCTGGAAGCCAACGTCGCGCAGGTGATGAATGTGATCGGCGATGTCCGGGGGCGGACATGCCTGGTGGCCGACGACATGGTCGACACGGCCGGGACGCTGGTAAAAACGGTAGAAGCGCTCTTCGATCATGGCGCAACGAAGGTTTACGCGTGCGGAACGCACCCCGTGTTGTCGGGGCCCGCAGTGGAGCGTATCGAGAATTCGAGGCTGGAAGAAATCGTAGTGACGAACACGATCCCTCTGCACAACGATGCGAGGAAGTGCAAAAAGATTCGGGTACTCAGCGTGGGTAAGCTGCTGGCGCAGGCGTTGCAGTCGATCCACGAGGAGACGTCCGTGAGCGTATTGTTTATTTGACGTGGGGGAACCGGCCCGCCGGTGGGCCCGACGTAAAGGTTAGGAGCTGTCATGGCAGAAATTACAGTAAACGCCGAGAGCCGGAACGACTTTGGGAAGAATGCGTCCCGCCGGCTTCGAGCTAAAGGAATGGTGCCCGCCATTGTGTACGGAGGCAAAGGCGATAATCTTTCCGTCTCCGTCGATCCGAAGGCCCTGCTTCGCGTTCTGCGTTCGGAGTCCGGCCGCAATTCGATTTTGAAGCTCGACATCGCCGGTCACGGGCTGACGAACGCGATCCTGAAGGGTTGGCAGGTCGATCCGATCAAGGAGAATTTTCTTCACGCGGACTTTTACCGGATCGCCATGGACGTCGCGCTGCGCGTCACCGTGCCGATCGCCGTCAAAGGCGAAGCGCGCGGCGTCAAGACCGAAGGGGGGATCCTCGAAATGGTCCTGCGCCAGATCGAAGTCGAGTGCCTGCCGGGCGACATTCCGGAGCGTATCGATATTGACGTCAGCGACCTCGAACTGAATGGCGCGATTCACGTGTCCGACCTCCTGGTTTCCAACAAGGTCAAGGTTCTTCAGAACCCCGATCAGGTGGTGGTCCACGTGGTTTCGGTGAAGGAAGAGGTCGTGGCTCCTGTCGCCGGCGCTGTTCCGGCCGAAGGCGAAGCGGTTGCGGCTCCAGCGGAACCGGAAGTGGTCAAGAAGGGCAAGAAGGAAGAAGAAGTTCCCGAGAAGTAATTGCGGAATTCGGAATTCGGATTGCGGATTTAGGGACACGCTATGCAGCCTGAAAGTACAAATCCGAATTCCGAAATCCGAAATCCGAATTCTCCGTGGCTCGTTCTGGGGCTCGGCAATCCGGGTGCGGAATACGAGAACACGTACCACAACGCCGGGTTTCGCGTTGTGGACCGGATGGCGGCAGATCACAGCGTCCGGTTTCGCCAGGAGGTCGGTCCGGCATTGATCACGGACAAGATCGTCCTCGCCGGACAGCCTGCGGTTCTCGTCAAGCCGCAGACTTTCATGAATCGGAGCGGGCTCGCGCTGCCGAAGCTTTTCGAGAGGTTCGGAGCCACGATTCTGAATGTCGTGGCGGTGTATGACGAACTGGCCCTGCCGCTGGGGAAACTGCGAGTCCGGCAAAAAGGTTCGGCGGGCGGGCACAATGGGATAAAATCGCTGATTTCGACCGCCGGTTCGGACGAGTTCATGCGGGTCCGGATCGGCATTATGCCGGATCATCCGCTCGGCAATGTCAGAGACTTTGTTTTGTCGCGGGTTTCAAAGGGCGATCGTGAATTCCTGGATGAAACGGAAGCGATCGCGGCCAGGGCAGTGGAAAGCCTCCTGGCCGACGGAATCGAGAAGGCCATGGCGGCCTTCAACGGAATCGATTTGAGGAAGACAGAGGACACCAGATGAGAAATTACGAAATCATGTTCATCGCCGGTCCGAATACGACCGACGAGGAACTCGACAAGATCAACACACAGATCGAAGGCGTCGTTACCGCGGGCGGCGGACAGATTACCAAGATCGAAAAAATGGGAAAGCGCAGACTCGCCTATGAAATCAACCGGAATCGTGAAGGGCACTATGTCCTTTTCGTGATCAGCGCAAACGGCGAGATCGTCAAGGAAGCCGAACGACGGCTGCGCGTGATGGACGCGGTCATCAAGTACATCACGGTTCGCACCGACGAGGACGAGCGCCGATTCGATAAGATCAAGGGATTCCGCCAGCGGCGCGCCGCCCGGCGCGGGTCCGGCGCGCGGTCTGCGGCCGCAGAGCCGCTCGATCAGTCAGTCGAAGACGGAATGTAGATAGGAGACAACGTGGCGCAACAGAAGCAATATTACCGGCGCAAGAAGGTCTGCAAATTCTGCGTCGAGAGAATCGATACGATCAATTACAAGGACGTGAAGCTGCTTTCGCAGTTCGTTCCCGAGCGCGCGAAGATCATGCCCCGGCGCATTTCCGGCGTGTGCTCTCCGCATCAGCGGCGCTTGAACGAAGCCATCAAGATGGCGCGCAACATCGCGCTGCTGCCGTTCACGAGCGAATAAATTTGAAGTCCGCCGGGCGTACGCCTGCGGAACCACGGAGAACATCATGGAAATCATTCTGCGCGAGACCATCGACAATCTCGGCCGCGCCGGGCAGATCGTCAAGGTTGCCGACGGATACGCACGAAATTATCTGCTGCCCCGCAAGCTTGCCTATCCGGCCACTGCCGGCAACATGAAAGTCATCGAGTTCGAACGGCAGTCTCTGCTCCGCAAAGAAACCAGGCAGAAGGAAGACGCCGAGAAACTCAAGACGATGCTGGACCCCGTCGAAATCGTCATCCGGCGCAAGGCGGGCGAACACAACGCTCTGTACGGCTCGGTGACGAACGCGGACGTGGCCGACGAGCTCGAGAAGAAGGGCTTCCAGGTCGAAAAGCGCAAGATCCACATGGACGATCACATCAAGGCGCTGGGCGAGTATTCCATTCCGATCCGGCTCTTCAAAGACGTGACTGCCAGCGTCAAGCTCAAAGTCGAAGCTGAAACCGAAGAGCAGTAAAGGCCATTTCGGATTTCTGAATTCGGATTTCGGATTTTGAAAAGAACCATGCTTTAAAATCCGCACTCCGAAACTCGAAATCCGAAATTCCTTTATGTCACGATCAACACTGGAACGCGCACTCCCCCACAGCATCGACGCCGAAAAATCCCTTCTCGGCGCTGTCCTCGTTAACAACGAAAACTACTATCGAGTCATCGAACTCCTGCGGCCCGAGGATTTCTACCTCGATGCGCACCGCACCATCCTGCGCCAGATGATCGCGCTCGTGGAACGTTCGCGCGCGATCGATCTGGTGACCCTTCAGGAAGAGCTGCTGCGCGCCGCGCAGCTCGAGAGCGCGGGCGGCATGAGCTATCTGGCGTCTCTGCTGGACGGCATCCCGCACCTGATCAACATCGAGCACTACATCGAGATCATCCGCGAAAAGGCCCTGCTCCGGCAGATGGTCAATTCCGCCAACAAGATCATGGCGGAGTGCTTCGATCAGTCGGCGCCTGCCGAAGAAATTCTCGATCGTGCGGAGAAGTCGCTGTTCGATCTCTCCGAGAAGCGCATCAAGACCGGCTTCATCTCGGTCCGGGATCTGGAGGCGCCCGCCACCAAATTGCTCGAAAAGCTCTACAACGAGCGCGAAATGATCACCGGAGTGGCGACGGGGTTCGTCGACTTCGACCGCATGACTTCAGGCCTTCAGAAAGGCGACCTCATCATCCTGGCCGCCCGCCCTTCCATGGGAAAGACCGCCCTCTGTTTGAACATTGCGCAGCATGTCGCGGTGAAAGATCAGGGCAAGGTCGGCATCTTCAGCCTGGAAATGTCGAAAGAGCAGCTCCTGATGCGCTTTCTTTGCGCGCATGCGATGGTCGACGCGCATAAGGTCCGAACCGGATACATCGGCCGCGACGATTTCATGAAGCTCATCGAGTCGCTCGGCGCGGTCACCCGGGCGCCGCTTCACATCGACGATTCGTCTTCGCTCACCGTGATGGAAATGCGGGCGAAGTGCCGGCGCCTGAAGGCCGAGCATGGTTTGGATCTGATCATTGTCGATTACCTGCAGTTGATGTCCGGATACGGAAAGGTGGAGAACCGGGTTCAGGAGATCTCGGGAATCTCCCGAGGGCTGAAGGCTCTCGCCAAGGAACTGGACGTGCCGGTCATCGCGCTCTCCCAGTTGAGCCGCGCGCCCGAACAGCGACAGGGCGATCATCGTCCGCAGTTGTCGGACTTGCGGGAGTCCGGTTCGATCGAGCAGGACGCGGACCTGGTGACGTTCATTTTCCGGGAAGAGGTCTACCGGCCCGACGACGAGAATCAGGGCAAGGCGGAACTCATCATCGCCAAACAGCGCAATGGTCCGACAGGCGTGGTGAGAATGGCGTTTCTGCGCCAGTTCACCAAGTTTGAAAGTCTTTTCGAGAGTCCGAATTGAAGGCGAAGACGCAGTTCGCCTGCCAGCAGTGCGGACACATGTCGCCGAAATGGATCGGCCGCTGTCCGTCCTGCCAGCAGTGGAACACTTTCGTTGAAGAAAAAATCGGCCCCCCCGTCGACTCGCCTCCATCCTGGGATTCGTCTCCGATCCCGTTCGATTCGATCACCGGCGTCGAAACGCCCCGCCTCGCGACAGGCATTGCGGAGTTCGACCGCGTTCTGGGCGGCGGCGTCGTCGCGGGCGCGCTGACCTTGCTGGGGGGCGATCCGGGCGTCGGCAAGTCGACGCTGATGCTGGATGTTTCCGCACGCCTCTCCCGGGAAGGGACGGTGCTTTACGCGTCCGGTGAAGAGTCGGCGCAGCAGATCAAGCTGCGCGGCGAGCGGATGAGGATTCAGGGGAGCCGGCTGCAGATCTATGCGGAAATGAGCATCGAAAAGATTCTGGCCGCCGCCGAACAGCTCGAAGCGTTCGTGGTCGTGATCGACTCGGTGCAGACGACGTTCAGCGAAAAACTCGAAATGGCGCCGGGGAGCATCGGTCAGGTGCGGGAAGTGGCGTCGCAACTCTTGTTCTGGACCAAGAAGCATCAGATTCCCGTTTTCCTCATCGGCCACATCACGAAGGATGGATCGCTCGCCGGACCGAAGTCCCTCGAACACATCGTCGATACGGTGTTGTATTTCGAGGGGCCGCGCCAAAGTCCGCACCGGATTGTCCGGACCATCAAAAACCGCTTCGGCCCCACGAATGAACTCGGCATCTTCGAAATGGCGTCGACCGGCCTGATCGCGGTCGACAAACCGTCGGCGCTGTTCCTGTCTGAAAGCGCAGAGGCGCGGCCGGGATCCGCCGTCGTGTGCTGTGTCGAAGGTTCGCGGCCGCTGCTCGCCGAAATCCAGGCTCTTGTTTCGCGAACGCACTTCGGCAATCCACGCCGGCTGGCGACAGGAGTGGACACCCAGCGGCTGGCGCTGATCTGTGCGGTTCTTGAAAAACGTCTTGGCGTGAATCTGTGGGATCAGGACATCTATCTGAACGTTGTCGGCGGTTTGCAAGTGGACGAGCCCGCGGCGGACCTCGCGATCGTCGCGGCGATCCTTTCGAGTTTGTTCAACCGTTCACTGTCGCCGTTTACACTGATTTTCGGTGAAATCGGCCTCGGCGGAGAAGTGCGGCCGGCGATGCATTCGGAAATGCGGCTCAAGGAAGCGAGTCTTCTCGGCTTTAAGGCGGCAGTCGTGCCGGATCACGCCGTTACCGGCTCGATGACCGAGATGCAGGTCACCGCGGTGCGTAATCTTCAGGAAGCCCAGGAAGCCCTTTTTTCGTAGTCCTCCAACCCGTCCTCAATCCGCCTTGACCGGTCTTGCGTGCATCCCGAGTCGCTGGAAATATGACGTTCAAAAGGGGCGGGACGGAGCCGCCGTTACCAATTGACCGATAGAGGCCGGGAGCGCGCCGAGGCCGTGGTGCGTCAGTTGGGCCCCCTGGTGGCCGACCAGTGATTTTCGCTATTTTAATTGATATCAGTTATTTATAATCGGGCCCGTTAATCGCCGCCTAACCGCCCGTGGCAGAAGACGGTAATTCTGGGTCAGACACCCCGGCGCCCATTTTCGGTGGGGTCAGACCCTTGCTTTATCAGTTCTTTGGGTCTTGACCCCGAATTGTGAAAATCGGCGCCGAGGTATCTGACCCACTTCTGCCACGGGCTGCTAAGGCGACTTACAAATTTAATCTCAGAAATTCATAACAATTAAGGTGTTCCGATGAGAGGAAAAGAAAACAAAAGTAACTCGTCTCCTCCGAAGATCTCATTGGATGCTCCGGGACCCGAACAAGGTTATTTCCTGGACATCATGGTGGTGCGGTCGATATTTGCGGTCACGTTAACCATTGCCGCCTATTTCAGCCGCCCGTTCGGTTTTACCGGGATTTATACCGTTATTCTCGGGTTGGTCAGTGCACTCGGTATCATTTATTTCGAACATCGTCTGAAGCGTGCCACGCTGAAACGTCTCATCGGCGCCGCGACCGGCTCGATCATGGGGATCACGGGCGCATTCCTGATCAGTCATATGTTGACCGCCACGGTCTTTGACGCGAACTCGCTATCATTCATCAAGCTCTTTGTTCTTTTTCTGATGACGTACGTCGGGCTGGTGGTTGGCGCCAACAAGGGCGATTTGTTGAATCTCTCCGCGCTCGGAGGCATTTTCGGCGGTGAGCGTCCGCAGAGGAAGTCATACAAGATCCTGGATACCAGCGTGATCATCGACGGGCGTATCGCCGACATTTGTGAAACGGGTTTTCTGGACGGCATTCTGGTGGCTCCGCACTTCGTTCTGCGAGAACTCCAGCAGGTCGCAGACTCCGCCGATACGCTCAAGCGCAATCGAGGCCGTCGCGGCCTGGATATTCTCCAGCGGATCCAGAAGATGGCGGGGATCACCGTCCAGCTCGTGGAAAACGACTATCCCGCGATTCGCGAAGTCGACATGAAGCTCATCGAACTGGCCAAGGAGTTCGATGCGAAGATCGTGACCAACGACTTCAACCTGAACAAGGTTGCGCAATTGCGCGGCGTGGAAGTGCTCAACATCAACGAACTGGCGAATGCGCTCAAGCCGGTTTATCTGCCCGGCGAAACCATGAAGGTCTTCATCCTGAAGGAAGGCAAGGAGTTCAATCAAGGTATTGCGTACCTTGATGACGGAACGATGGTCGTGGTGGACAATGCCCGCAAGATGATCGGCAAGACGGTCGAGTCTTCCGTCACCAGCGTGCTGCAGACGACGGCCGGAAAGATGATTTTCGGCCGGTATGAAGAGAAACGCGACCACCATGCGCCCTCCAGGGACGATCGTTCGGCCGGTCACGACGCGCGTCCGGAACGAACCGAACGTCAGCAGGCCCACACCGAGGTTTCGCACTAACACACGTTCATGAAAGTTGGCGCCATCATTGCTGCGGCCGGCGTTGGACGCCGTATGAAAGCGGACCGGCCCAAGCAGCTTCTCGTGCTGGACGGAACGTCCATCCTGATTTACACGCTGCGCAAGTTCGAACGCTGCCGGCTTGTGGATCACATTGTGGTTCCGGTTCCTCACGAGTCCGCGGACGAAATCCGGGACCTTGTGGCGCAGGCGGGGTTCCGGAAGCCGGTCACCGTCGTCGAAGGCGGCGAGCGGCGCCAGGATTCGGTATGGCTCGGCATGCAGCATCTTCAGCCGGATACCACTCTGGTCGCGGTTCATGATGCGGTTCGGCCGTTCGTCGGACACGCGGAAATCGAGGCCGTCGTCAACGAGGCCGAACATCGCGGAGCCGCGATCCTCGCCATTCCCATCGTCGACACCGTGAAACAGGTCGAACGCGATCTGGTCGAATTGACGGTCACGCGCGAGCACCTCGTCCTGGCGCAGACGCCGCAGGTGTTCCGAACCGAAATCCTCCGCGAGGCGTTCCAACGCGCGCAGAAGGACGAATACTACGGCACCGACGAGTCCAGCCTGGTCGAGCGCATCGGGCTTCCCGTTGCGATCGTGCGCGGTTCGGAACGCAACATCAAGATCACGCGACCTTCCGATCTCACACTGGCCCGGGTTTTCCTCGAAGAAGAAAGATCGCCTCAGTGAAGTTCCGGGTCGGTCTCGGTTTTGACCTGCACCGTCTCGGCCCCGGCGATCAACTGATTATTGGCGGCGTTGCGATCCCGCATGACAAGTCGCTCATCGGACACTCCGATGGAGACGTTCTGATCCACGCCGTCACCGACGCGCTGCTGGGCGCGTGCGGACTTGGCAATATCGGGCAGATCTTTCCGGACACCGATCCGCAGTTCAAGGGCATATCGAGCGTTCACTTTCTCAGACGCACCGCCGAGTTGCTTCGGAGCAGAGGTTACGAGATCGGGAACATCGATTCGAATATCCTGGCCGAGCGTCCGAAGCTTTTTCCGTACTTCCCGCAGATGCAGATCAGGATTGCCGAAGCGTTGGGAATACCGGCCGGCGACATTTCCGTCAAGGCGAAGACGATGGAGCGGACCGGCGTGATCGGGACCGGGGAAGCGATTGCCGCCGAAGCGATCGCGCTGGTCTATTTCGAGTAGATCCATGGACAAGCGTATCTGCGGCGTTCATGCGGTCTTCGAGGCGCTCTCATCGGGGCAGATCATCGAACGCATCCATCTTTCGCGCGATGCGCATGCAGGAAAGCTGAAAGACATTTTGGCTCTTGCCCGCCGGCAGGACGTGCCGGTCCGGCGCGAGGACCGGACCACGATCGACCGACTGGCGCAGGGCACGGTGCATCAGGGCGTTATCGCAATTGCCGGAGAGGCCAAATACGGCTCGTTCGACGATCTGTTCCGGAAGGACCGGCCGCTGATTGTCGTTCTGGACGGAGTCGAGGACCCGCATAACCTCGGCGCCGTCATTCGTACGGCCGAGGCGGCCGGCGCGTCCGGAATCGTTGTTCCGGAAAGACACTCGGCGCCGCTGAGTCCCACGGTGATCAAGGCGTCCGCCGGCGCGTCGGCGCACATTCCAACGGTTCGGGTGACGAACCTGGTTCGTGCCATCGATCAGATGAAGGAGAGGGGACTTTGGATTATCGGCGTCGATCCGGAGGGAAAGCAGCCATGGACGGGCTACGATTACAGGGGGCCGGTCGCTCTCGTCCTGGGTGGTGAACATCGCGGCTTACGGCGTCTGGTTCGGGAGCGTTGCGACATTCTTGTGCGACTTCCGATGCTGGGTAAGATAGAATCACTGAACATTTCAGTGGCCGCTGCGGTTGTCTTATATGAGGTTGTGAGGCAGCGGACCCTCCAAACTTAAACTTTTTCGGTTCAACCTGTTGAAACCGTTTGAATGCATATGCTAGAGTCGGATATTTGTCGACGCTGGCGTAGCTCAGTTGGTAGAGCAGCTGATTTGTAATCAGCAGGTCGGGGGTTCAAGTCCCTTCGCCAGCTCCTTGGAAAGCGTGGGGCGGACGGACCGGCCCAAGACGGACAGGTGGCCGAGCGGCTAATGGCAGCAGACTGTAAATCTGCCGCCCCTTGCGGGCTACGGAGGTTCGAATCCTCCCCTGTCCACTGGATTGACAGTTAACGGCCCACGTAGCTCAGTTGGCAGAGCGCGTCCTTGGTAAGGACGAGGTCACCAGTTCAATTCTGGTCGTGGGCTCCAGAATCAGATTTAGAAGGCGTTCGCTGGGCGGGAGTAACTCAGTGGCTAGAGTCACGGCCTTCCAAGCCGTTGGTCGCGGGTTCGAATCCCGTCTCCCGCTCCTTGGTGTTGAACTCATTTCGGAGAAGCGTTCATGGCGAAAGAGAAGTTTGATAGAGCAAAACCGCACGTCAACGTGGGAACGATCGGACACATCGACCACGGCAAGACGACGCTGACCGCTTGCATCACGAAGGTGTTGTCCAAGCACAAC
>JAHFTY010000044.1:19898-24054 GCA_023265365.1 Acidobacteriota bacterium | reverse complement strand
ACGCCGTTTGAAGGCTGTTGTAGTTCGTTTGTTGCGAAGGATCGATGTAGGTTCCGTTGATGTCATTCGGGTTCGGCCGAATGGCGGTAATCCGGTCCGGGGTGTTGTAAGGACGGTTCATCGTGAACTTCACGCCTCGCGTTCCGACGTAAGAGGCGTCAATCGACGTGCTCGACGTGATCGCGCGTTGAAAGCCGAGTGTGTAGTTCATCGCGTACGGAGGATGGAAGCTGGTGCTGAACCGCGTTCCGATAATCGGAGTCGTGCCGGTCTGCGCCAGAATCAGCGCAGTCAGGTCGTCGCGGTAGGCCGGGTACTTCAAACCGTACTGGGCCGCTTCCGCTCGGGTGAACGAACGGCTGCTGGGAATGAACGGGGAGACGGCGATGTTGGTGGTGAAGGTTTGTTCGTCGAATCCCTGGAACCCGACGCCGAAGCCGCCGCGGACCACGAAGTCGCCCTTCTGGTTCAGGGTGTACGCGAATCCAACGCGGGGAGCGAGCGAGAGGTTGTCGTTTTTGAACGGATTCCTGGGATCCAGCGGCGGCTCCCAGGTCATCTTGACGGCGTCGATGAGCCGGCCCTGATTGCAGACACAGGCCGGCAGGTCGGCATGGAACGGTTTCACGAAGACCTTTTCGTAACGCTCGTACCTCAATCCCAGATTCACCACCAGCCGCTGGCTGATGCGCCAGTCGTCCTGAAGAAAGAAACCGAAATCGTGAGCCCGGAACCGGTACGGGTAGATGCCGGGCATGTATGCGACGCTGCTCGGCGTGTTGTTCTGAATGTCGGCGAGGGTCTGGAAACTGACGCCTTCCGGATCGATGGTGGTTTTTCCGCCGGAACGCAGGTTGAGCAATCCTCCAAATTTCCAGGAATGTTTTCCGCGGAACAACGCGAACTGCTGTTCGAACGAATAACCCGGTGAAAGCCCGCGATGCTGCACCCGTCCGCCGACTCCCGTCATGCCCGTGAAACCGATTGCCGGGACGCGAAGTCCGCCCGGAGTCCGTTCCACCCGATTGCCGGGAACCTTTGTCGCGACGTTGAAAGTGGCGTCGCGCGGTTCGAAGTTGCGGTTGTAACCGATGCGGGTTGCGGCGGTCCAGCGCGCCCGCCCGAGGACGTAATTCAGGCTGCCCCGTTCGTTTTGCGCGTGGAACACGTCCGGATTGGTGGGCAGTCCTGACGGCCGTGACGCGTAGGGATGGCCGGCGGAACCGGACAGCGAGAGGTTGCCGCCGAAAAGGTTGTAGTCGATTTTGAAATCGATGTGGTCGTCGGCATTCGCTTTCGGAGCCGGACCGATCCACTGCGCGAGAAGATCGGCCGGACCGTAGGAAGTGTTGGGCAGCGGGTAGTAGTTCAATACAAGCGGCGTCTCCGGAACGGCGAGCCCTTTGAGGATGATGTCCCGGAAGTAGGGAGTGGGCACCGTCGCCACGATCGCGTCCGCGGTGCGCTGCCTGTAGCCTTCATAAGCGAAAAAGAAAAACGCCTTGTCCCGGTGAATGGGGCCGCCGATCGAACCGCCGAACTGGTTCCATACGGAGTTGGGTTCCGTCACGAGAAACGCGTTGCGGGCGGACAGAGCGGATCCTTCGTACCGGTAGAACAGGCTTCCATGCGTGTCGTTCGTGCCCGACTTCGTGATCAGGCTGAGGTTGCCGCCCATCGTCGAGGCATACTCCGCGCCGAAAACGCCCTTCACAATCTGCACTTCGCCGATGGCCTCGGAACTCATCACGTCGATCTTGTTGTATCCGCCGTAGCCGGACACCGACGCGGCCGATCCGCCGTTCATGCTTCCGTTCGTTCCGTCCGCCGTGATGGTCATCGCGCTCCCGCCAAGACCGTTGAGCCGCAACCGCTGAGCGCCGCGCCCGCCGCCCGAACCGTCCTGGTCGCGCACGACGCCGATGGCCACGTCGAGAACGTTGGTGATATTGCGATTGAACATGGGAAGGGATTTCACCTCGATGGTGTCGAGACTGATCCGCTGTTCCGGCGACAGCGTATTTACCAGGGGCGCGTCGCCCGTAACGGTCACGCTTTCGTCGACCGCGCCCACTTGCAGAACGTACGTTTTTCGGACGTTTTGCGCGGCGCCGAGCGGAACCCCCTTGCTCTCGTAACTCTTGAATCCGGGCATCACGAGCTTGAGCGTGTAGGTCCCGACCGGAACGAAGTTAAAGATGAACTCCCCGGTCTCGTTCGTGATCTGCTGGGTCGTGGCGCTGGTACCTTCGTTGATCATCTCGACTTCGGCGCCGGGCAGAACGGCGCCGGACGCATCCGTCACGATGCCGGCAAACGTGGCCGTCGTGCGTTGTGCCAGCACGAGAGACGGCACGGCGGCGATGAGCAGCATCACTGCAAATATTCTCAATGTCTTGGAACACATTCGGTTTCCCTCCCATCTCAATCAAACAAATCCGGAGGCGAAAGCCTCCGGACCAAGGCACACGACAAACCCGATCGGCTACCTGGCGCAGCGGAAACCGATGGTCACGGTACGGGTCGCGGGCTCGGCGAAATTCCGGTAATTCACGGCCAGGTGGCGTTCGTCGTCACCGTTCCAGGCGTTGCCGCGAACAACGCGATACACGCCGGTCGAAGGACCTTTCGGATTCTTGTCCGCGCTGATGCTGTAATAATTCTGCGCGTACCAGTCGTTGACCCATTCGGCAATGTTGCCGACGACATCGTAGATGCCGTATCCGTTAGGGGGGAACGAACCGGCAGCCAGAGGCCCTTCAGGCCAACCATAATGAGCCGCTTTTTTTCCGCCCTGGGCGAGAACATCGCCCCAGGGATAGCGCAGACGGTCCGTCCCGCCGCGCGCAGCTTTTTCCCATTCGGATTCCGTCGGAAGGCGCTTTCCGGCCCAGGTGCAATAGGCAACGGAGTCGTCCCAGCTGACGTTATAAACAGGAAACTTCTCCTCACCGGCCGGAACGTGGCCGCCGGCCCAGTGATACGGCTTGCGATGTTTGGTCGCTTCCGTGAATTTCAGGTAGTCCGCGTTCGTGACTTCGTATTTATCGAGGTAGAACGCGTCGAGTTGAACGACATGAGCGGGAATATCGTCCATTCGGGCGCGGGCGAGCATTCCCAGTTCGTCGATCAGCGTCATGTAGACCCGTCCCTGCCAGAATTCTCCGGCAGGAACGAGCGCCATGTCTTGCGGCGGATCCTGCGCAGTCCCCGCCACCATCGTACACAGCGAAAAACAGAGTGCGGCGGCTGCAAAAAAAGTCCTTTTCATCAGTCGAACAATTCCGCGATCTCGTCGTCGCTGATGAACTCGCCTCCGCTGAGAGGAGCCGTCTGGGTGTATTCGTAGGCGCGCTGCGACGGCGTGTTCGTAATGACCTTCCGCCAGTCGATGCCGAGCGCCGAGTAGATGGTGGCCACGGTGTTATCGTGCTTCGGTTGTTCTTTGTGTTTCCAGCCCGTATCGATGCACTCCTTGCCGTATGGATCGGTCCTGCCGATGATCCGTCCGCCCTTGACGCCGCCGCCTGCGAAAAACGACGTATACGTCAGACGATGATGGTCGCGGCCGGCCACCGGATTGAAGTAGGGGGTGCGGCCGAATTCGCTGGTGCAAACGATCATGGTTTCATCGAACAGGGTCTTCCCCGGTTCTTTGCCGGGCGTCTTCTTCAGGTCTTCGAACAGGGCGCTCATGCCTTTGTCCCATCGGGCGCAGGTGACGTAGTGGTTGTTGGCTTTGCTGTGATCGAAAATGTAGCTGTGGTGATCCCAGCGGTCGCCGTCGTACACGTAGATGAATCGCGTCCCCGCGTCCGCCGCGACGAGATTTTTCGCCAGGATCAGGCCCAGTCCGTATTCGTCGGATCCGTACCGTTTCTTGTCTTCTTCGCTGGCGCTGAAAACCTTCGTCCAGCGTGGATCGTTCAGCAGCCCATAGGCTTCGCGATAGTACGCCCGATAATCCGTCGTCACCGCGCCGATCGCCGCGCGTTCCGCGGCCGAAGCCTCGGCGATGTCGGACAACATGTTCCAGCGCTCTTCGAGAACCTTGTTGACGCCTTCATGGTTGCCGCTGAACGCTTCAAACACCGTGAGCGGATCCAGATCGAGGCCGCTGAATTTCGCCGGGAAAAGACCCGCGCCGATCGATCCG
>JAHFTY010000044.1:0-19888 GCA_023265365.1 Acidobacteriota bacterium | reverse complement strand
CCGGCGCGCGCTCGAGTCAGGCTGGCGCTCACGTAGGCCGGGAAGCGGTCCGTATCCCGGCGGCTCGAATCCAACTCCGCCGAGATGACGGATCCGAAGCCCGGAATCTCTTTCGCGACAGCCGGATTCAATGCGCGGCCGGTCTGCGTGTGGTACTGGCCCTGGAAGTGGATCAATTCGGACGCGCGCATGGAGCGGACCAGCGAAACGTCCTTCATGTGATTGATCATCGAGGGAAACAGCGTTTTTGAAATGTACAGGTCGGACGAAATCTTCTGTGGGTCGAGGTCCTTCGGGGTCTGGTCCGTCTGCTTCAGGTCCCAGCATTCCATCGGGCTGATGCAGCCGCCCATTTCCACAAAAATGACGTTGCGCGCCGTCCCTCGAGGGTTGGTCTTGCCGGCGGCCCGGACCTGCATCGGCCAGGTGATTCGTCCGATCCAGCTTCCGGCCAGGGCGACACCACCATACTTCAGCACGTCGCGCCGGGTTGGCTTCATGTCTCTCAGTCGTTTTTCCATTTCGCGTTTTCCCTTTAATGATTCAAAACGAATTCGGCGCCGTTCAGCAGAACCCACTGGAGATTCTCCGCGCCGGTTTTCCGGTCTTTTGCCATGTACTGCAGCGCGACGTCTTTCTCCGCCCGCAACGGCCATCGCGAAAGGCTCGACAGGAAGAGTTCGTCGATGATCTGCTCGTCGGTTTTGTTGGATTCCAGGAGTTTCTGAACGCGGCTGCCGTTCTCGGCAAGAACGCGATCGTTGATCGCCTTGCTGCTCATCAGCAGCAGCGCCTGCAGGGTGGACGCCTTGTTGCCGATGGGCGCCGGCGTTGCGCGGTTCGACTGGAAGAAGCTCTGGAGGATGTTCTTCAGCTCGTTGCCTTCGCCGCTTCCCGCTCCACGCCGTCCGCCGACGCCGCCGGGACTGGACAACTGTTTGACCCGGCTGACGGTCAAACCCGAGTTGTTGAATTCGGCAGGCCGGCCGGTCGCCTGGGTTAACGCGTCAATCACTTCGGGTCCCGTCATGACGCGAACGAATTTGCGGGCGTAGTAGTTCGTGTACGCCGGTTTCCATTCACCGGGGAACTGAGTGGAAAGCTGGTAGGCGTTCGACTTCATGATGGTCTTGATCATGTGCTGCATGCTGAAGTTGTTTTTGCCGAAGTCTTCCTGCATCGCATCCAGCAGCTCCGGATTCGTGGGCTGAAGCGTCCAGCCTTTCGGCGACGGTTTCCTGGGATCGACGCGATCGAGATCGAAACCGTCGTACGGCTCCACGAACGCAACGGTCATCAGCTTGCCCCACATGATGTTCACCGCGGCGCGCCGGAATTGGGGATGGCTGACAATCATCCGGGCCAGTTCCGCTCTGGGATTCTTGTCCGGGCCCGGCTTTTCCCCCGTGAACAGGAAAACCGGATTGTGCGCCTTGCCGTCGCGCGGGTACTGGTTCATCGCCATCGTCGGATACGGAGCATCGTTGCCGGTGTTGTAGCCGTTGCCGTTTTCATCGATGACCAGATCGGAACTCGTGTTGTTCTTTCCACGATCGTCCCACTTCGCAATCATCCGAACTTTCCCGAAGAACGCGGCCTGACCGTAGAACTCATCGCGCGTGCGGTTGGCCAGGTAGCTGTTGATCGGCTCGAGGTGTCCCGCGCCGTCGTGGCAGGAAATGCACGCCGTGTTGACGCCCATGAAAATGCGCGAGACGTCGATGCTGAAGTAATCCAGCGTGTCGAGCCGATTCAACTGGGCGTAGTCGTCGTTGCTGACGGGAAGTTGGTTCGTCCCGACATAAGCGTCTCCAAACAGATTGAGGCCCGGAACCAGCGTGTGAGTCTTCGCGCCTCCCGTCAGCATGTCGTAAACGACTTCGTTGTAAGGGCGATCGATGCGAAGCCACTCTTTGAGCCAGTACTGGTAAGCGTTGTCGTTGGCGCGAAGCATGTCGGCCCAGTGCCACGCCCACTGTTCGGCAAACTCTCTGCTCCCGACAAGTTTGTCGATCAGGCGGTCACGCTTCCCGGCATTCCTGTCCGCCACAAACTCCCGAACCTGGTCCGACGCCGGCAGCAGTCCGGTTGCATCCACATAAACGCGGCGGATGAATTCTTCGTCCGTACTCAGCCCGGCATGCGGGATCTTGTCCTTTTCGATGCGGCTGAAAATGAACTCGTCGATGTAGTTCTTCCGGGGAATCGGTCCGCTGCCGAGGGCCTTGCCGGGCAAAGCCCGCGAGGCCTCTTCCGTCAACTTGGTGGCCTCTTCCGCCTTACTGGTCCTGGAAAAGACGGATTCGTGAATCCGGTCGACCTCTTCCATGTTGGGGGCCTTTGGCGGAGCCTGCGGCGGTTTCTGTGCCGTCAACACCATGATCAGACTGAGCATGACACTGGTGAACAGAGCCAGTTTCAGAACCAGCTTCATGAACGAACCTCCTGGTTTTAGGGGTCAATGATTCAAGTGCGGCCGATCATATGAGTGTTGAATTCAAGAGTCAAGCCTCTGAAAATAAAACGATTGTTCTTGACCGGCCCGCCCGGAAACCATACCTTTCGCGGCATGAAAACCACGATAAGAATTGCAATCGCCCTTGGATGCCTGCTTCCTTTATTGATTTCCGCCCAGCAAAAGCCCCCGGCCGGCCCCAAACCGGAGGCCGTGGTACAGGAATGGTTTCAGCGTTGGAACGCCCTCGATGGCTCCCCGGCCTCGGTACAGAAGTTCGTGGAGTTGTACCAGCCCAATGCGATCCACGAGACTGGGCCAAACGCCAAACAGATCGGACCCGTTTTCTTTGAGGCCGCCGATGGCATCCGGAAAATGGCCGACGACTTTGGAAAGGCCAACACGGAACTCGCCTACCGGTTCGAAACCGTCACCGCCAATGAACGTTCCCAGCAACTTTTTTATGTTGCCGACGGTCCGTGGGGCGGTCCGGCGGTGGGCGTCCAGTTTGTGGGCGCCTACACCGTGCGCGAATCCAAGAAGCGATTCATGTTTCCTGGAGCCGCGTTCTTCCACATCAAGGACGGAAAGATCATCTACGCCCGCTTTTACACTTCTCGAGACCAGTTGGCCGAAGTTCGTCCGTAATCCTGGAAACCTACGATGAAACGATACGCCATCGCAATTTCATTGGCCGCGGCCCTCGCCGCGGGACTTTGGGGACAGGCGAAACCGGACCCGAATCCGAAGTACACCACGTCCAGAACCTGGGCCACCCTGCCCCTCAACACGCAGTGGGGCGAAACCTCGTCCGTCACGTCGGACGGCAAGAACCAGATCCTCGTTCTTCGGCGAGCCGACCCGTCATTCTTCGTTTTCACGACGGACGGAAAGTTCGTAAAGTCCTGGGGCGAAGGTTTGTTCAAGTGGGCGCACGGCATCCGCGTCGACAAGGATGGGTTCATCTGGGCAACGGACGGGCAGGATAACCTTATTTACAAGTTCACCATGGACGGCAAACAGCTCCTGAAACTCGGCCGGAAAGGCGTGGCCGGCGATAACCAGTCCCGAGAGACGTTCAACCGGCCAACCGACGTCGCGGTCGCACCCAACGGAGACTTCTTTGTCAGCGACGGCTACGGCAACTCGCGCGTGGTGAAATTCTCGAAGGACGGAAAGTTCGTCAAGATCATTGGCGGCACGAAAGGGACCGGCCGGGGCGAATTCAATCTTCCCCACTCCGTGGTGATCGACTCGAAAAACCGTCTCATCGTCGGCGACCGCGAAAACGCGCGCATCCAGATTTTCGACCTCGACGGCAAGTTCATCGAGATGTGGTCCGGCCTCGGCAAACCCTATGGGCTCTACATCGCCAAGGACGACACCCTGTACGTCGGCGACGCCGATGGCGGCACCATCACCATCGCCAGGAATGGGAAACCCGTCGACGTGATCAAGGAACTCGGCCGCCCCCACTGGATCGCCATGGATCCGGCCGGCGCCCTCTACATGGCGGACGTCCGCGCCATGCACATCCAGAGAATCACGAAAAAGTAGCCGGCCGGACCGGCTACTGCTCCGGCTCCAGATCGCGGCCACGGAAGCGGAAATGCCGGCCATCGTCGAGGGCCACGACATGAAGCGGCATTTCAAGCAGCGCTTCCACCCTCACGGTTTTGGCCGCAACAACCGGCTCGCTGATCTTCAGGACCGTTCCCCGCTGGTTCTGGAACGCCGGTATGCCTGCGATGATGCGCACTCTTTCCCCAATCCTTGCACCGATCATGTGAATTCCCTCCTTCCCTGGAGTCTTACTTTGATTTATCGGCAGGTCGGGTGACGGGATTAGCGAATGAACTGCGGCACCACCCCGCCGCTCCGCGCCAAGACTATCGTGCCAACGAGGCACTGCTGTCCCCAGTAAGATGAAATCGGGGAAAAGCGTTTTTCCCCTCCTCGGCGAGGAGGGGTGGCGCGAAGCGCCGGGGTGGTGTCGTTCAAAAAATGGATTTTGTTGGACCAACCGCCCCGCCGCTTCGCGGCACCCCGCCTTGGCCAAGGCGGGGAAATGTGGAGATCGCGCCAGAGCGCCTCGTTTTGGAAACCCCGGCGATCGATCTAGTAAGCGATCGCATAACAATCCCGGCGCGGGTCGGCGCCGGCAATGCGGTTTTGCGTGGCGGGATCGATCATGACGGCGGTGGCGCAACCCGACATTCCAAACGTCCGAAGCCGGCTGACGTCGTGGCCGCGAGCCTTGAGTTCGTTGTAAACCGGTTCGGGAATCGCCGCCTCGACGTTGAGTTTGTTGAAGCCGGCGGTATGCGGCCAGAACGATCCGTAGAAGTGCAGGGTTTGCACTCGCGGACGCTCGAAGGCGGCGTGCAGGTTCGGATACCAGTCGTTCCAGAAGTCGATGACGCTCAGCAGTGCCTGCAGGATCGTCTGATCCTGATTGTCGCCGCCGGGGGTGCCGATCCCCATCATCGGGATATCACCCTTGAACACGAGGCTCGGCGTCAGCGTGTAGCGCGGCCGCGCTCTTGGCCGGATCTGGGCGGCGCGAGCGGGGTCGAGCCAGAACTGCTCGCCGCGGACGCTCATGCCGATTCCCGTATCCCCGAGGATCACGGCGCCGTTGATCCATCCTCCGCTGGGCGTCACGTCGAAAATGTTGCCTTCTTTATCGATCACGGAAATGTGCGTCGTGTCTTTCGAGACGCCGGCGGAATCGAGCCCGAGCGACGCGTTGTCCATTTGGACCCGGTCGAGCGTGGCGTCCTTGATGTCCGCCTTCCAGTAATCCCACTTCTTGACTTTCGAATCGAACGGCAGCGGGTTTCCCGCAATGAACGACCGCGACGCGCGCCGGGGATCGATCAGCTTTGCGCGCTCCTTCGCATAGTCTTTCGACAGCAGTCCTTCTGCGGGAACCGTCACGAAAGCCGGATCCGCGTAGTACGTGTCGCGATCGGCGTACGCCAGTTTCATCGCCTCGGTGACGGTGTGGAGGTAGTCCGAGCTCGCATATCCCATGGCGCGCAGGTCGTAGTTTTCGAGGATGTTGAGCGTCTGAAGAAGCACGGGACCCTGGCTGCCGAATCCGTGCTTGTAAACGGTGTAGCCCCGATAGGTCGTCTTCGCCGGCTCCTCGATACGCGCGAAGAAATCCGCGAAGTCCGCATTCTCGAACGGCGCGCCGCCCTTCCTGAGAAACGCCACCATCTCCCGGCCGATGTCTCCCTTGTAGAAAATATCGCGCGCCGCAACGATTCCGGCGGCGCGGCCTTTCGACTTCGCCGCGCGCTCGGCGTCCACCATGCGCTTCAACGTTCGCGCCAGAGCCGGAAGCTTGATGGTCTCGCCGGGCTTGTATTGGGAACCGTCGGCCTTGTACCAGTACTTCCGGTTGTCCGGCCATTTCTCGAAAAGCTTCGCCTGGTTCCGGATCGCCTGCGCCGTGCTGGATCGCATCGGAAAACCTTTTTCGGCGTAATCGATGGCGGGAGCCGCCACATCTTCAAAACTCATCGTTCCCCATTTCTCGAGAACGGTGAGCGCCGCATGAATCGCACCCGGAACGACAGCCGGATCCAGCCCCGATCCATCCAGATTCTTGTTGCGCGACCTGTACCAGTCCACGCTCACGGCAGCCGGCGCCCAGCCCTGTCCCACAACCGAAGTCACCTTGCCTTCCTTCTTCGGGTACGCCAGAACGAGCGCTTCGCCTCCAAGGCTGTAGAGATCCTGTTCGAGAACTCCACCGGCCAGCAACGATGCCGCACCCGCGTCAAAGGCATTGCCACCCTTCAGCAGGACCTGGAAACCGGCGGCCGTTGTGAGGGGATGGCCGGCCGACACGCCGCCGTTCGGCCCTTCGACCGCGGGACGCAAGGCGGACCCCGCCGGCTGACGATCCTGAACCGGAACCTGCGCAACGGCCAGCGTCGCGATGAGCAGAAGTTGAAGCGCACGCGTCATGAGATTTCTCCTTCGTTGCCGGATATTACCAAAACAGGTCGGTGATGGGGACTTCGATCAGGCGCTTTTGAATCGCATAGCGGATGAGTCCGGCGCGGTCGTGGACGTCGATTTTGCGCATGAGGTTGTACTTGTGAACGTCCACCGTCTTGACGCTGAGATTGAGGCGTGTGGCGATCTCCTTGACCGTGAGTCCTTCGGCGAGAAGTTTCAGGATCTCGCGTTCGCGGCGGGAGAGGCGGTCGTAGCTGGTCTGAGGCCGCTTCGTATTCCTGACGTACCCTTCCATCACCTTTTTCAAGACCACGGGACTGAGGTAGCGCTCGCCTTTCATCACCATCTCAATCGCGTAGATCAGCTGCGAAGCGGGTGCATCCTTAATAATGTATCCGGCAGCCCCGGCCTCAAGGCAGCGCGCAACAAGTTCTTCTTCATCGTGCATGGTGAGCATCAGCACTTTAACGGATGGGTCCGCCTCGTGGAGGCGGCGGGTGGCTTCGAAGCCGCTGAGATCGGGCATCTGGACGTCCATCAAGACGAGGTCGGGATGGAGTTCCTTCACCTTTTCGATGGCCTGCCGGCCGTCGCGCGCTTCACCCACAACTTCGATGGACGCTTCGGTCTTCAGGATCGCCTTGATACCTTCGGCGAAGAGTTTATGGTCGTCGCAGATCAGAACTTTGATTGGCATCTCGGTAATTGGACGTTCCCGCCACGCTAGTGTTTTAAATGGTGAACTCGATCCAGAACCGGCTTCCCTGTCCCGGCGCGGACTCCACGCCGACTCTTCCCCCCATCAATTCAACCGCTTTACGGACAGACGGCAATCCGAGACCCACGCCGGGAAACTCTTCCTCGGAAAACAGGCGCACGAACGGCATGAAAATCCGCTGCTGGTCCTCTTTCGAAATTCCAACGCCGTTGTCGTCCACCTGAATACGGCAGATGTCTTTGCGCAGCAACGTGGACACCGTGATCTCCGGCTGCTTCCCCTCCGGAACGAACTTGATCGCGTTGGACAGGAGATTCGTCAGCGCGATTTTCATCAACGTCGGATCCGCCTGAACTGTGCGGGATCGTCCCTTGATCTGGACGCTGGCATGACGGTTGCGGACGTCGGCCTCCAGGCTGCGCAGGCATGTTTCGACGTAGCTCTTGAGATCGATCGGCT
The DNA here is from genome assembly GCA_023265365.1 of Acidobacteriota bacterium. GTDB lineage: Bacteria > Acidobacteriota > Terriglobia > 20CM-2-55-15 > 20CM-2-55-15 > JAHFTY01. The sequence goes on along the minus strand of JAHFTY010000044.1, from coordinate 12,281 downwards.
CGTAACGGACTTCTCCACGGCCGAGGCGCGAAAAGTTCAGGAGCGAGTCGATCAGTTCCCGCATTTCCTGGGCCGCTCCCCGAATCCGCCGGAGGTCGGCGCGGCCTTCCCCGTCGAGGTTCTTCGACTGCGAGTCCTCCAGAATCTCCGTGAACATGGTCACCGCACGCACGGACGCTTTGAGGTCGTGCGACATCGCCTGCATGAAGGCCTGCATGTCCTCGTTCCGGATTCTCAGATCCTGCGACATCCGGCGCGTCCGCAACAGGATCTCGACGCGGGCCTGCAGTTCGAGTTTCGAAACCGGAATGGCGATCGCGTCGTCGACGGACTGCCAGAGATGTGGCGTCGTGGCCCATGCGTCGCGGCGCGGCGTAATAAGAAGGACCGGCAGGATGCCCGGCCGTTCCTGTTCACGGCGGTTCTGCAGTTCCTCGAGATACCGGCTCAGGCTCGGCCCGTCGAGAATGCAAAGATCGAATGCCTCCTCGATTGATCCTCCCGGCGTGTGTTCGTGGACGAGGTGATACGCGGACAGCCACGCGTTCAGCATCTGACGGTTTTCGTGCCGATCGACGATCAGAAGTATTCGCGCCAAATCAAGCGGCCTCCGAAAGAATCTCGATGCCCGACGACGTGATTCGCATCGGATGCCGGCCCGCCCGAAAGTCTCCGCCTCGCATCTTCAGCACCTCCAGCGAACGCGCCGGCCGCCGGCCCGCCAGCCGGATCACGCCGTCGGCCGTGGACTGCAGCGCGACGTCCATGCCGGTCAGGCCTTCGGCCGCACTGACCAGCACGGTCGATCCGCGACTGGCCGCGAAGCGGAAAAACGACTGGACCATCCGCAGAAAATGAAACATGTCGGCGGATATCATCCGCAGGTCCGGAAACCCGTCCACGAAGATGCGCGACGGCCGGATCTGCTCGATCTTCGCGCGCATGGCTTTCGCGACCGGCTCGCGTTCCACCTCGACCGGCGAGAAAATGTCGTAGGACTGAATTTCCGAAAAGACGTCCGCTTCGGCCGTCAGGTCGAGGAATGCCGTGCCGGACATGTCGATTCCCAAGGTGCCGGCATCGTGCCGGAGATGGTCCTCCGTCTCGGTAAAACTCACAAAGAGACCGGCCCCCTCGGTTTGCTCCGGCGTCAGGAAATGCAGTCCGAAGATCGTCTTTCCCGTGCCCGGAGCGCCGCTGACAAGATATGCGCGGCCGGACAGAAAACCGCCGTGAAGGATTTCGTCGAGCCCGGAGACCCCGCTGCCGATCCGTTTTGTCATGGCGTTCGATCTCCTCCGCGATTCGCGCAATAGCCGCCGGCCGCCGCTCCGGCTTCCTCTTCACTTCAAGAACGAACTCAGGGCCTCACCCATTTTTTGCCGGGCCGCATACAGCTTCACGGGATCGTGCTCGAAATCGTAGGTCTTGCGAACGAGGGAATTCACAGTCCCGGCGGCCAGTTCATTGTTGAGAAGGTGGAGGTACTCGTAGTCCTCGAGCCCTTCACGAATAAGTTTCAGCCGGATGCTTTCGACGGGAATGTCCGACTTTCCACCGATGCGGCCGGGGAGGCCCGGATAGAACAGGGTGCCGTCGCCGTTGCCGCCGAAGAGGTTGACGTTTTCCCAGGGCTGGGTTTTCTTGCGGAACCCCTCCGTCATGTTGAAGTACAACTCGCCCTGGATGCCGTACTTGAAGCTCATCCATTCCATGATTCGATTCGCCACCGGGCTTGCGTCGATCATGTAGCTGGGCCATCCGCTGAAGTAGTCGCCGCCGACCGTGTTGCATCCGTGACTTGCGCAGGACTGGTACCACCAGAGGCGTTTACCCTTCCGGATCTCGGTTTCGTATTCACCGCGGTCCGCCAGGGTCCTGCAGTACGCCGGGAATCCATCGCGGGGTTCAAAGCAGTTGATCAGCGGCGCCCAGATGTCGATCGCATCGGCCCATCTGGGGTTCAGAGACGCCGTAACGAGATTTGGAATCGAGCGGTCCGCTTCGTGCGCCAGCTTTGCCTTTCGGAGGACGTCGCCGGTTTCCTCCGCCGACGGCTCATCCCAGACGTAGAAAAACAGGCGATCGATCCAGCCTTTCTCTCGAAAATGACGCGCGAACTCGCGCCAGTAGAGCACTTTCAGATCGTCCGTGCCGGCGCTGTTGTTCGTCCGTAGATCGACGGAAGTCGCCTTCGCGCCGAACAACGGTTCGCTATCCTTGAACACTTTTCCATCGAGGAATGGACCGGCCTCCTCGTCGTATCGCGTCCAGTCGATCGAGACTTCGTCGCCATGACGGGTGAACGGCGGAGGCGTCATCGATGCGCCGTGAGCGCTGATGCGGTGCCAGAGCGCGGCCTTCTGATAAAGATGGGTGAAGGCGAACGCATCCCGGTCGCTCGTGTATTTGCCCAGGTGCTGGTGAAGCGCGGAAATGCCGTTGAGGCCGAACGAATTCGGCAGACTGGACGTCGAGGGAAGCGTGAAGTTCCAGACCCGAAGCTTCACCGGAATACTGAACTGCCGTCTTCCCTGAAAGCTCACCTGAACGTCGCCGGCGTAGTCTCCGTCCGGCGCGGACGGCGGCACGTATATTTCGATCCAGATCGCCTGGTTGCGGCCGTCGGACAACTTGAACGGAAACGCATTTCGCCGTTCTCCATAGTAACGATCGATCCGCGGGATGAGCGGATCGGGCCACTCCCCGGTGCGGTCCTGAATCGTCGAAGGCGTCTTCAAGTCCAGGGCGGCTTCAAAATATATGGCTGCGTTCTGCCTGCCGATGACGGCGCCCTTCGGCCCGAGCAGATCGGCGATCTCGACATCCACGCCGTCGATGTTTTGAGAGACCGCGTGGAACACGATCTGAAAAGGCTCGAACTCATTTCGTGCGGCCGAAATCGATACCGATTTTTGCGGATGGGACGGCGGAGAATCGCCGGGCCGTACCTTTTCGAGAGCGTGGGTGGTCCACCACACCAGGCCGGGCGGCGCGGCTCGGAAGGAAAGCAGGAGCAAGGGCGCGGCCGCAACCGAAAAAAGAAGCCAGCGATGCATGTTGCGCAATCACCCCGCCCACGGCCGGCATAGCGGCTGTTTCACGGCGATGGACAACTCCTGGACGAAGGACAGATCGCCGGATGAAGGGATGGTGGTGTTGGCGCCGCGCACCGAAAACTTTCCGGCGGCCAGCGCATTCATGATCGATTCGCGGCGCAATTCGCCGCAATCCACTTCGACATAGACCGGGCGCTGGGCCTGGTTGACGTTGTGAAGGTCGATGCCCCCGAATGCCGAGGCCTTCAGGTTGATGGCACGGATCCGGCGAAGCAGTTGAAGCGAGTCCGCGCGAGGCGCGTAGACGCCGTCGTACCGCGTGTTCCAGACCTCGATGCCGTCCAGTTTCGCCTTGATCGGTCCAATCATGTTGGTGCTTCCGGAAGGTGGATGAGCGAGAACGGCGATGCCTCCCGCCTCGTGAATGCCGTCGACCAGCTTCTCCATATCGCTGGTGCGGATCCGCCGCTTCACGCCATAACCGAGGATGTGAAGCGCCCCGCCGTGGAGGGCGAACTCGAGTCCCGGAATGACGACGAACCCGTCGCCGGAGAGCGAGTCGCAGAGTTCGACGTAATGCTGCATCCGGGCCTCGTCGAACACCTCGGCGTGATCGCTCACCGCGACGAAATCCATTCGCAGGCGCTTGAACACATCCACGAGTTTTTCGAGGGACTCTTCACCATCGGAAAACACGCTATGAACGTGCAGAACGCCTCTGAGCACGGTATTCATCCTTTGCCCGCCGCCACCGCTCCGGTTTATCGGGCCATCTTGAACATCTCTTTTACTTCGACCGGGACGTTGACGGTTTCGGTCTCCCTGGCGTCTTTGTCGATCACCACTTTCAATCCGACATAGGACAGAAAGATGATCGCGAAGGACGCGAGCGCCGACGTAAAAATGACCCAGGCCATGCCGATCGTTTCGAAGATACTCATTTTCAAATTCCTCCTGTTCGCGGAACGGTTACGTTGTCAGTGGGCTGCCCCAATTGGCATGCAACTTGAACTCCACGGCCGCGGCGAAGGCTTCATAAACTCGCGATGCCAGTGCTCGAACACCACCAGCGACCAAACCTCTTGAAAACCCGGGAACTTCCCCTCCTCATTTCGTGCGACAACGTCGGAAACGGCCTTTCGATCGAAGTAGGCCGGACACGCAGCGTTGCCGCCAAGCAAGGTGTCGCGGATGAAATCCCGCATTTCGAACCGCAGCCAGGACGCCGTTGGAATCGCAAACCCTTTCTTTGGGCGGTTCAAAATGGCAGGTGGCAGATCGGTACCCATGGCGCGCCGAAGTATCCACTTTCCCTGTCCGTCCCGGATCTTCAACGAATCTCTGAGCGTGGCGGTGAACTCCACGAGTTTGTGATCGAGAAAGGGCACTCGCAGCTCCACTCCGGTGGCCATGGTCATTTTGTCCGCCTTCAAGAGAAGGTTTTCCGGCAGCCACACCTTGGTGTCGGCGTTCAGCATCCGGTTCAGAACCGACGCGTTCCCGGTCCGCTGGAAATGAGGCATGAAGATTTCGTCCAGCCGCTGCTCGGATTGCCGGAAACGCGACTCGCCGATCAACTGTTCGCGCGTTCGCGGGCCAATGCCCTTCACGATTCCGCGATAGTGTCCTTCGAGGGGAACCGCAAGGCGATTGAAGTAACCCTTGACGCGTTCGCTGAAGGGCAGCCACGCGCCAGCGGTCGCCAGCATGGTCAACGGCCCGAGACGCCGGCGCATCCTGTCGAGCATGACAACCCGTTGATAGAGCGAATAACCGCCCATCGTCTCGTCGGCGCCTTCGCCGGACAGGACGACCGTGGCGTAACGGCGGGCCATTTTCGAAATGAAATACAGCGGAATGCATGTCGGGTCGCCGAGCGGCTCGTCCAGATGCCAGGCCATCAACGGAATCGCATCTCGAAACTGCGCCGCGCTGAGTTTGAACTCGTGGTGCTCCGCGCCATAGTGCGCCGCGGCCTGGCGCGCAAAAGCGAGTTCGTCCGACTCTTCCGCTTCCCTGCGCGACGCGCCCGACGTGTCGTATCCGACGCTGAATGTTTTGATGCGCTGGCGCCCCGTGATGCGGCTCATCATGGCGAGCGTCGCAGTGGAATCCAGGCCGCCGCTGAGAAAGACCCCGAGCGGTACTTCGGAGATCAGCCGCAGGCGCACGCTCTCCTCGAACAGCGCCTCGAACTTCTCGACGCACTCCTCGTCCGTGAGCGCGTTTTCCGTATAGTCGACATCCCAGTAACGGCGCGTCCGCACGCCGAACTCGTCCACCACCAGGACGTGAGCGGGCTGCAGCTTGAAAATGTTCCTGAAGATGGTTCGCGGCCCAGGCACATACCTCAGCGCGAGGAACAGGTCGAGCGCGTGAACGTCGATTTCCCGCGGAACCTCCGGATGCTCGAACAGCGACTTGATTTCCGAAGCGAAGACGAAGAAGTCCGATCCCGCATAGTAATAAACCGGCTTGATTCCCATGCGGTCCCGGGCCAGCAGCATGCGCTTGCGCCGGCGGTCCCAGATGGCGAAGGCGAACATCCCTCTGAAGCGGGTCACGCATTTGTCGCCGTATTGCTCATACGCATGCACGATCGCCTCGGTATCGGACCGGGTCTTGAACTGGTGGCCCTGGGCCGTGAGCTGACGTGTGAGTTCGGCGTAGTTGTACACCTCGCCATTGAAAACAATCGCGGCCGACCGGTCCTCGTTGTAGATTGGCTGGCCGCCGCCGCTGAGGTCGATGATGCTCAGGCGGCGGTGGCCCAATCCCGCATTTCCGTCGACGAAGTATCCATGATCGTCCGGACCCCGATGGGCCTCGGCCGACGTCATCCGTTCGAGAACGGACCGGTCGATGGGTTCAGTTACTTTGAAGTTGACGATCCCGGAGATCCCGCACATAGACTTTTCCTTCCTCTTCTCCGCGTTCAATGACCATCCCGTTCTCCCACAAATGCACACTCACATGAGAAAGCGGGGCGCTCTCCCGAAACACCACTTCGTCCGCCGCCGAGAACGAATGCGCGTTGACCGCGAGCAACTGCCGCAGCGTTCCGTTCTCGGTCCGTAACCAGAAGAACTCGCCGCGCATCGAGAAACCCATCAGGCGCAGTTCAGCCGATGGGTCGATGGCCGACACACAAATATCTTCATAAACTTCATCCCGGATCGCCGCGGCCAGTGCATTTCCGCCGGAAACCGAAAGCCGACGCGTTCGAAAGCCGGCCGCCCCTCCCGGCATGAGGAACGTCATGGCGCCGGCGGGAGCGCCGGTCCGCAAGCTGCCCTTGAAGACGGGAGCGGGACGCCGGTCGCCGTACCGCGTGGAGATCCATCCCTGCATGGGCGCAATTCCTCCGCAGAGCGCCTCGGCATGCACGGGCGCCGACGCAAACAGGGCCATGTGCAAACCTGCCTGATTCAACCTTGCCCGGCACTCGACTTCCCCGTTCTGCTCTTCGCCGGCGATGAACAGCCCGGTACCGGGTGCGAAGTGATACATGAAGTCGAAGGTGTGCTCACCACGCCCGCGAAGGTCATCGAGCACGATCCAGTAGTTCGGGCGGACATGGATAAGACGGCGGCGGTGAAGCACCGGGGAACGCAGCCGCGCATAACCGTCGTGCTCGGCGTCGACATAGTCGAGACTCGCAATCGAGAAATGCCTTCGCACCTTCGTGCGGGCCTTCGTTTCCCAGCCGAAAGTGCCGCCCTGCACCGACTGGTCGGAACCGTCGACCACCACGGTGTTGTGCGCGCTCGTCGACCTGAAGTAACGCCGCCAGTCCGGCGCGCAGTTGTAAACCGATGTTCCCGGATCGACCAGCAGTTCCACGCCACCGCTGAACAGCGTCAGCGAAAGCGCATCGGCGTGCGCATGCCCTCCGCTGGGGCTGCCGTGGCCGCCGCAATCGAACACCACGTGTGAATCCGACGCTTCCCATCCCGAACGTTGAATGAAGTACCCCGAGTCTGTGCACGAATACCGGAGACGGTTCGATGCCCGGGCAGGCAGCGAGTTGTAGATGGATTCCGCATCGACACCGAGGAGCCACAATGTCTCTTCTCGAAAACCACCCGAGGCCTGTTTGAAATCCGGACGGCCGAACAAAACGGCCGCGGAACAAAGACCGTCGCCATAAGAACCGTAATGTTCCGAAGCCAGCGCCAGCGCCCGGCCGCCGTCGTCGTCGCCCAGACGCGGAAGGGATCCGTCGGAACGCGTCAGGTGCATCACAAAGTCGAACATCAGCGAGAGCCGGTTCCACACCCGTTCCGGAATCGCCACGCGATTCAACTTTGCCAGGACCATCGCCTGCAGAAAGAAGTCCGCGGCGTAACAGTGGTAATAGGACGACAGTTCGAAGTAGACGCCGTCGTTCAGGACCTGTTGTTCCATCGCCTTGATCAGAATCGAAAGCCCCCGGTCCCGCCATCCCGACGCCCGGGGCAGTTCCGGAAACAAAAGTCCCGCGATGAACAAAGCCGCGGCCTCTCCAATCAGGTGCGTATTCGGACTGCTGTACAGGGATGGGTAACGATGAACGTGATCGATCTGCAGAAAAAGCGATTTCGCGATCCGGCGAGCCGCCCGTTCGTCGAAGGCAGACGATGGAAGGAGCATGAAGATGGTCCACATCCAGCTGATCGAACGAATCGCGATTTCAAGGCTGGACTGCCAGTTGACGCCGTTCCACACGGCGTTCTGATCGATCCAGGACTCCATCTGCCGGACGGCTTCACGCGCATACCGTTCGTCGCCCGTCAGCAAATACGCTTTGGCGAGCCGCGGCAGGTGCTGATGACGATTGAGTTCATGGATGATCTTGGGATCGGCCGAACGATCGTGAACCAGATCATAAGCAGCGCGGAACCGCCTCGGCCATCGGTGGCCCGATACCGGATCGCGATGCCAGTCCATTTCCTTCCCGAGACGAATATCCCGGTATCCCAGCAGATTCACGCGATGGTTGCACAGCCGGTCCGCCTCGCCGACCGCTTGCTCCACCACGGACGGCATGGCATGCGTCACCAGATCGAGGGTGGACTGACGGTATTGCGGAGCGACCGACGCATAGAAACGCGAGGCCGGCCTGCTTTCGAGGTAACTCTTGAACGAGCCCCGGTAGACCGAAAGCAGTTTCCGGAATTCCTCGTCGCGTTCCAGCCCGATCCGCAGCCGGAAGCGAAGCCGGTCTCCGTGCAGCCGCCACGCTTCGGCAATGCGATAGGAAACCTCTTCGCCGGACATCGTACGAAACCGATCGAACTTGTTCATATCGAGTAGAGACCGAATAGCCGGTCCGCCGGGTCTGACGGAATTCCCGCACGGACCTGTTGTGATTCGTTGTTCAGTGCGCGCCCGATCTGGGCGGCAAGACCCTCGATGTCTCCCGCTTCAAACAGCAACGCCTCCGCGGGTCGCGTGCCGGCGTTGCTGGCGACCACCGGAACGCCCAGAGACACGGCTTCGCGCACGGAGATGGAATCCCCGTCGCGCCAGGTCGCCCGGACAAAAACGTCCGAGCGCGACATCAGTGCCAGACACGTCTCGTGATCGACGTCGCCAACCAGTCGAACGGAATCCTTCAAGCCCGCACGTTCGATGTGCATTTCAGCGGCCACCCGTTCTTCACCGCTTCCCATGACAAGACAGCCGAGCCGGGGATAGCGTCCCGCGAGGCGTTGAACCGCACGGACAAGCAGGTCAACGCCATACTCCGGCCTGAAAAACACCGCGGTCGCGAGAACCGGACGATGCGCGGACAACCACCCCTGAAGTTCCATCGGAATGCTCCCGCGCGGCGCCTCAAGTGGAAGGAACGCTGGAAAAATCTCGAGGCGCTGCGGTGGCACTCCGGTCCGCGCAACCGTCCGGGCAATCTCGTCATTGACGCAAACCACGCGTTCAAATTGCATACACGCCATCTGCGCCAAGGCCCTTTCGCCGGAGGAACATTCGCGGAGGTACTGCGGCGCGATGCCCGAGTGAATCGTCAGGACGCCACCCTCGCCCGCCTGCGCTGCAAGGCCGCCTGCCAGAGCGATCGCCCAGCCTTTCGGATTGTGACCGTTGATGTGGACGTGAAGCACCCAGCCGTCCATCGCATGGCGGACCAGCCGGCCGGCAAGCCCGAGGCCGCCGGAGATTCTGATGTACTCGGCGCTCGGAGCCGCCCGCGGATCGACATTGAGAACCTCGCAACTCACCCCTCGCTGCCGCAGGATGGACCGGGCGCTCCAGACATGAACCGAGATGCCGCCGTGCGGCGGCGGAAACGGACCGACCTGAAGGACCTTCAGGCCGCGAGCAGTTCCGTGTAGAGCGCTTCCGTCTGCCGCACCGCGTTCTCGACGGAGAAGCGCTGCTGGACCCGTTCCTTGCCCGCGGCTCCCATCCTCGATGCGAGTTGGGGATTCGACAGCAGTTGACATATTGCACCTTTCAACGCCTCCGGACTTCGAGGAGGAACCAGGAGTCCGGTATCTCCTTCCGCCACGATCTCCGGATTTCCGCCCACCCGCGTCGCCACAACGGGAACGCCGGCCGCCATGGATTCGAGAAGTGTGTTGGACAAGCCTTCCGTCAGCGACGTCAACACCGACAAAGTCAGTTGCGGCAGAACCTGCGCGGTATCCGTACGAAAACCGGCAAACACCACACGGCCGGCAAGACCCATCTGCTGCGCCTGCGCGACGAGCTTTGCCTTTTCCTCTCCATCACCGATCACGATGAACCGGGCCTGCGGATATTCCAACGCGACCTGCGCGGCAGCCGCGATGAAGTCATTCGCGGCTTTGACGGGGCTGAGCCGGCAGACCATTCCGATCAAAGGCGCAGCCGCCGGAATCCCATATCGCTCGCGGATGGTTTGCTTCGGCGCCAGCCGCATCGAAGGAGGCACGATGATGCCGTTGCGGATGACGCGGATCTTGCCCGGACGATAACCTTCGGATACCAGCCAGTCGCGCACCGCGTCCGAGTTCCCGAGAACACAACTGGCCAGCCGGCAGACCGCGCGCTGCACCTTCACCTGGTTCCCGGTCAAATAGGCGCCGGTGTCGCGAATCGAAGCGATCGTCACCGGCACTCCCGCCAGCCTTGCCGCGGGAATGCCGAAGACGTTCGCGTACCAGCCATACGTGTGCAGGATCTGAATCCGGTGCTTTCGCAGATACCGCGCGAGCTGAAACTGACGCGCCATCGTGCGATGGCTCACCATTCCGTGAATCTGGAACGAGGTCACGGGCAGGCCCGTCTCCTCGACCTCGGGCAGAAAGGCGCCCCACTTCCGGAAACATCCGATGTGAAGATCGAATCGCGCGGGATCCAGCCGTTTGACGATGTTCACAAACTGCCGCTCGGTTCCGCCGATCGCGAAGAGATTGAGAAATTTGAGGACTCGGATTCTGTCTTCCATTTTGCTCACAAGCGCCCGGCGCCGGCACTGGCCGCCCGTGGCCGAGGCGCCAGGCTTCGCTTCTGCCACGGGCTGCTAGCCGGCGCGGCCGAACGACGTTCGAAGCGGAGCACGCATGAACCGGCGGCACCACAGCTCAAACGTGATCAGCGTCCACAGTTGGAGATCCAGGTCACGCCCCCGGGCGTTGAGTTCGAGAAGGCGCTCGATGTATTTCGGATTGAAAATGCCGCGCTGCCGGCTCGTCGAATCCAGCAGAAGGTCACGCGCGAAGCCGTTCAGCCGTCCGCGGAACCATCGGCTCAGCGGAACGGCGAACCCGCGCTTCGGCCGGTAAAGAATCTCGTCCGGGAGGATTCCTTCGAGCGCTTTCTTGAAAATGTACTTCGTCGTATTGCCGCGCAGCTTGAGGTCCGGCGGAATCGTCGCCGCAAACTCCACAAACTTGTGATCGAGCAGAGGCGTCCGCGCTTCGATCGAGTGCGCCATGCTCATCCGGTCCACCTTGGTCAGGATGTCGTTCGGAAGGTAGAGCTTCGTATCCATGTATTGCAGCGAAGACAGCCAGTGTCCCTTTTCGCGCTGCATGAACTCACGCCGGCTCCTCGCATGATCGAACGCCTGGACTTTCGACCGCACGTCCGGATTGAGAAGCGAGCCCGCCTGAGAGGGTTTGAACAGCACGTTCGCGTCGAGGTAGCGGTCGATGCCGTCGTATGCGAGGTGGCGGAGAAAGTTGCGGCCCTTCATTCCTTCCGGCATGAGCCGGCCGGCCAGTCCGGCGGTCTTGCGCAGAGGCGATGGGATCCACCCGTATCGACGTTCTTTCTTCTCGACGACGTATCGGTCGTAACCGGCGAACAGCTCGTCGCCACCGTCGCCGGAGAGCACGACTTTGACATGTTCGGCGGCGAGCTTCGAAACCATGTAGGTGGGGATGGCGGAGGGATCGCCGAAAGGCTCGTCGAGATACCACGCCAGATCGTCCATCACGGCCAGAACGTCCGGCTCGATGACCAGTTCATGGTGGTCCGTGCCGAACCGGCTGGCGACCTGGCGCGCATAGGCGAGTTCGTTGAACTCTTTTTCTTGGAAGCCGATCGAGAACGTCTTCACCGGCCTCGAACTCATCCGCGCCATCGAGGCCACGACGGCGCTGGAGTCCACGCCGCCGCTCAGGAATGCGCCAAGCGGAACGTCGCTGATCATGCGGAGGCGGACCGATTCGTCCAGAAGATCGCGAAGGCGTCCGGTGAAGTATTCTTCGGACTTGCGCTCGTCCGGATCGAAACGCAGATCCCAGTACGGCTTCGTTTCGACACCCTTCCATCGGCTCGCCGTCAGAATGTGGCCGGGAGGCAGCTTGTGAACTCCGTCCACAATGCTTTCATCGAGGGGCGTGCAGAGCGTGCTGAGGTAATGACCGAGCGACGTCCAGCTCAGTCGCCTCTCGACCTCGGGCCTGTCGAGCGCCACTTTCAGTTCGGAACCGAAGATCAGCCGGCCGCCGGCGACCGCGTAATACAGGGGCTTCTTGCCGAGCCTGTCGCGGGCGATCAGCAGTTTCCGGTGACGCCGGTCCCAGACTGCGAAGGCGAACATCCCACGCATCCTGTCGACACAGGCTTCGCCGTATTGCTCGTAAAGGTGGACAATGACCTCGGTGTCGGTTTCCGTCCGGAACACGTGGCCCTGACGTTCCAGTTCGGGCCGCAACTGCCGGAAGTTGTAGATTTCCCCGTTGAACACGACCCATACGGTTCCGTCCTCGTTCTGAACCGGCTGATGTCCGG
>JAHFTY010000043.1 GCA_023265365.1 Acidobacteriota bacterium | reverse complement strand
CTACTGCTGCTGCCACGCGTCCTTTGCGTTGAAGGAGGAAGGCTTCGAGACGATCATGGTGAACTGCAATCCGGAAACGGTCTCCACCGATTACGACACGTCGGATCGCCTGTACTTCGAGCCGCTCACCCTGGAGGACGTTCTGCACATCGTCCGGCTGGAAAAACCGGAAGGCGTCATCGTCCAGTTCGGCGGTCAGACGCCGCTGAATCTGGCGCTCGAGCTTCAGGCCGCCGGGGTTCCGATCGTCGGGACATCGCCGGAGTCGATCGACCTCGCCGAAGACCGCAAGCGCTTCGGCGAATTGCTCAGGAGGCTCGATGTTCCGCAGCCTCAGAACGGAACGGCCGTCACCCTCGATGAGGCCCGCCAGGTGGCCCGCCGGATCGGTTATCCGGTTCTGGTGCGGCCGTCCTACGTGCTCGGCGGGCGTGCCATGGTGATCGTTTACGACGAGTCGATGCTCGATAACTACATGAGCGCGGCCGTCCAGGTTTCCCGCGAGCGGCCGATCCTGATCGATAAGTTCCTCGAAGACGCCTATGAGATCGACGTCGACGCGCTGGCCGACAATGAGCGTGTGGTGATTGCGGGCATCATGGAGCATATCGAGGAAGCGGGGATTCACTCCGGGGACAGTTCCTGCGTGCTGCCGACCTACCAGCTAAGCGAATCGCTTCGCGAAACCATCCGGCGGTACACCATTCTGCTTGGACGGGCGTTGAATGTCGTGGGGCTGATGAATATCCAGTTCGCCGTTCACAACGGCAAGGTCTACGTGCTTGAAGTGAATCCCCGCGCTTCCCGAACCGTGCCTTTCGTGAGCAAGGCGACCGGGATTCCTCTCGCAAAGATCGCGGCGAAGCTGATGGTGGGAAAGAAGCTGAGCGAGTTCAACCTTCCGGCGGAACTCAAGGTGAAGCAGTACTGCGTGAAGTCTCCTGTTTTTCCCTTCGCTCGCTTTCCCGGCGTCGACACGATTCTCGGTCCGGAGATGAAGTCGACCGGCGAAGTGATGGGCGTGGACGATTCGTTTGGGAAAGCGTATGTGAAGGCGCAACTCAGCGCGGGTTCCGTGCTGCCGAAGACCGGCGTCGCCTTCATCAGCGTGAATCAGCATGACAAGAAGCTGATCGCGAAGATTGCCGTGGAACTGAGGGAACTCGGATTCCGGATCGTGGCGACGAGGGGCACCGCCCAGATTCTCAGGAACGCCGGGGTGGAGGCGGAAACCGTGTACAAGGTGAATGAGGGCCGTCCTCACGTCGTCGACCATATCAAGAACGGCAATGTCGGTCTGATCATCAACACGCCGCTTGGCCGCGAGTCCTTTTTCGATGAACGGTCCATCCGGCGGGCCGCCATCCACTATCGCATTCCCTGCATCACCACCATTCCCGGAGCGACCGCAGCGGTTGCGGGTATTCGTGCGCTGCAGACTGAGAGTCTGGGCGTCAAATCGCTTCAGGAATACCACTCGTCCTGACCATCGGTCTGTTATCATTCGCCACTTGCATGAGCAATCCCGTTTCGCCTGAGGCACAACCGCATACTCCTTCGCTCGTGCGCGCAATGACGCGTTGGGACCTGACGGCGCTGGCGTTGAACGGAATCATCGGCTCGGGGATTTTCGGTTTGTCGGCGACGGCTGCAAAGCTGTTGGGGATGGCCAGTCCGATCGCATTCGTTCTGGTGGCGATGGTCGTCTATACCTTCGTTCTCTGTTTTGCCGAGGTGGCCAGTTATTTCAAGGATTCCGGCGGCCCTTATTTGTACGGCAGGACGATCTTCGGTTCGTTTGTCGGCTTCGAGGTTGGCTGGTCCGTTTGGCTCGCGCGTGTCAGCGCATTCGCGACGAATTCGACCATATTCGTTTCTTACCTCGCCCTCTTCTTTCCCCAGGTCACGTCGGGCATCGGACGCACGGCCGTCCTGATCCTGGTTCCCGGAATTCTGGCCGCCATCAATATCCGGGGCGTGAGCGGAGGCGCGAAGTTCGGCGGTGTTTTTGCGGTGATCAAGGTGGTGGCGCTGGTTCTGTTTGCGGCGATTGGCATGGCTTATGTGGACTGGACGCGATTTTCGAGCATGACGCCGCCCGTCGATGCGAACTGGGGAGTCGCGATCCTTGCGTTGATTTACACATTCACGGGTTTTGAATATGCCGTCATTCCTGCGGCCGAAGCGAAGGATCCACAACGCGATCTGGGCTGGGCGTTGATCCTCGCTCTGGGGATATGCACCGTTATCTATCTGGGCGTCCAGATCGTGGCGCTGGGCACTCTGCCGCTTGCCGAACTCACCCAGTCGGCAAGACCGCTTGCCGACGCCGGCCGCAGCTTCCTGGGCCCGGTTGCCGGCGCGGCGGTTGCGCTGCTGGCGTGCGTGTCGATTATTGGGAACCTGAGCGCTCTGGTCCTGGTTTCGCCGAGGCTGACGCTTGCATTCGCCGAGAGGCGCGATTTTCCCGCCATTTTCGCCAGGCTGCATCCGCAGTACGGCACGCCCGTGGTTTCGATCCTTTTCTTTACGGCGATCGGTTCGGTTCTCGCGATTTATGGGACGTTTCAATGGCTGGTGATCGTCAGCGTTCTCTCGCGTCTGGCGAACTACATCGTCACCTGCGCGGCGGTTCCCATCATGCGCAGGAAGTCGGCGGAAGGGCCGAAATTTCGCATTCCTCTCGGTTTCGTTATCCCGGGCGCCGGGATCGTCCTTTGTATTTGGCTTTTTGCGCAGGCGCCGGCGGATTCCAAAATCGCGTTCGTCGGCGCCAGTGTCGTCGGCGGTCTCTTGTACCTCGCCCGTCCTAAAAACTAATTTTTCTCCTGCACAAGAAATTATGGTTGATGGTTGATGGTTGGTGGTTTCCCCTCTTCGACGAGGAGGGGTGGCGCGAAGCGCCGGGGTGGTGCTTTCAATAAATTGGTTTTGTTGAACGAACCGCCCCGCCGCTTCGCGGCACCCCGCCTTGGCCAAGGCGGGGAAAAGTTCTCGTCCCGCGACTCTACGGTTTCATATCAAAACCACACCTTCCGGCAGAAAACCGCAATTGGACCGTTCTGCCTCGAAATACTCAGATTGGTTCGTAGGAATCCGTCGCCTTCAATATCCACGTGTGGCCGATTTACAGAGCGAGGACGCCACCCTACAGTAGCGTCATCATGAAACGAAAAGCCGCCGGCATGACTCTG
The DNA here is from genome assembly GCA_023265365.1 of Acidobacteriota bacterium. GTDB lineage: Bacteria > Acidobacteriota > Terriglobia > 20CM-2-55-15 > 20CM-2-55-15 > JAHFTY01. The sequence continues at coordinate 20,863 of JAHFTY010000043.1, read as the reverse complement.
GTCGAGGCATTGATGGTCGTGGCTTTGGTTTCGATCGGTTCGGCCATCGCGCTTATCCAAATGAGAACGTCGATGGCGATCCTGGATGCCGACAAAGCCTCGAACCTCGTCATGGGCCAGCTTCGCTACGCGCGTGAAATCGCGGTCGATCAGCGGCGCAATGTGCTGATTGAATTCGTCGGTCTGACGGAGATCAAGGTCACGCGTTCGGATCCCGGCGGTGGAACAACCGTCATGTCCGACGTTTATCTTCCTTCCGGTTTTACGTTCTCACTCCCCTCCGGACCCGGCGATACACCTGAAGGCTATGGCAATGCCGCGCCGGTGTACTTCGGGGCCGGTGACACCAGCGGAACGTTTCTCGGTGACGGGACTTTTGTTAATGCGGCGGGATCGTTGATCAACGGCACCGTTTTCACCAAAGGCGGAACCAACGGCAGCGCCCGCGCGGTGGCACTCAGCGCGGCGGCGGGCCGCCTGAAGCAGTACTACTTGCAGGGGAATACATGGGTCATCCGGGGATAAAGGCCTCCACCGTTCGCACGTGGAGCGGCCTGAGCGCGGCTTCCGAAGAAGGCGGCACATTAATTGAAGTCTTGATTTCGAGCTTCATTTTGACGGTTGCGCTGCTGGCTGTCGCGGCGACGCTCGGCGCCGGTGTTTCAGCGATGTTCATCGCGCAGGAAGAGTTGATCGCCAAGCAGAAGGCGCGTGAAGGGCTGGAGAGCGTCTTTACCGCGCGCAACACGCAGAACATCACATTCGATCAGATCAGGAACGCATCGAATGGCGGGATCTTTCTTGACGGCTTCCAGCCGGTCAAGACGATGGGTAACGACGGGATCGTGAACACGGCCGACGATGGCTCAATCGAAACGGTTGCGCTGGCGGGCAAGGATGGCCTGTTGGGCACAACGGACGACGAAATTCGATCGCTGGGCATTTTCGAACGCAAAGTCACCATCGCGAATCTGTTGACGCAGACAGGGTCGGTTGACAGCGACATTCGTCAGATCACGATCGACGTGAGATTCCAGGTCCGGAGCGTGTGGCGGACGGTCTCCATCAACAGCTACATATCGAGGTTCAGCTAGTGAGAAGGGTCGCCGGGGACAATGCCGGTTTTACGCTGCTCGAGTTTACCGTCGCGAATGCGATCACGATGGTTGTGCTGGCAGGCACTTTCCAGCTTCTGAACATGGCGTTCAAGGTGAATTCGAGCATTGGCGAAGTGATGTCGACTCAGCAGAACATTCGGGTGGCCATGAACACGATCGCCCGCGACATCACCATGGCGGGCACCGGGCTTCCCGATGGAGGCATTGCGATCCCCAACGGCGCTGGCGCTGTAGCTTTGACGCGTCCGGGCGCCGGCGGAACTTTGCCGACCGGCGACAACGTCATTCCCATCCTCTCGCCCGGCAACTCCGTGGTGACGGTTGCCGGGACAGCGACAGACGTCATAACGGTCGTTTCCATCGATCAGGAATCGCCGGCCTGGACGGTGACTGCGGTCGATCCGGCGGGGACTCAGGTTTCTTTCGCTCAGGACATACGGGCCGTGGGCACGTGGCAAATGGCCGCAGACACCACCGTTCTGGTCTTCAGCAGTCCAAACGGAGCGTGTTTTGGAGTCGTCACGTCGGTGTCGGCGACGGCGAGTCAGGCAAACTTCGCCGCGGCCGACGTTTTGAACCTGAATCAGCCGGCGGCTGCGGCCGGCAACATCAAGTCGTTGAAGAACGCCGACGGCACCTACCCGCCGATGTCGGCGACCCGGGTGAACCTGATCACGTATTACCTCAACAACTCGAATCCGGCGCATCCCAGGCTGATGCGGGCCGTCAATGCGCAGACGCCGCAAGTGACGGTTGAAGACGTCGATAATCTGCAGTTTTCCTATGACTTGTTCGACTTTGACACCAATGTGAGCACCTCCAATCAGCCCTCCACCACGTCACCGAACCAGATTCGATCGGTCAACATCCAGCTTAACGGCCGCTCACCGGCGATTTTGTCGAACACGAAGGACTTTTACCGCTTCGGCCTCGTTTCGAAAGTGAATATCCGGAATGCGACTTTCCGGAACAGGTACGAAGGAACGTAGACGCATCCGGTGAAGAGGAGAAACCCATGAATCGGAGAACGCCCAGCCAAGGGTACGCTTTCGTCACGTCAATGATTGTATTGGCGGTGATTTCGGCGCTGGTGATCGGTTTCATTCAACAGGTCAACACGGAACAGAAGATCGGCCGGAACGACCTCGACTACGCGGCGGCATTCTATGCGGCGGAAGCGGGGCTGGAAAAATTGAACTCCGATCTTTCAAAGGAATTTCAGCAGTCCGTTTTTCCAACGGCATCCATGCTGGCTTCGATTCAAGGCGCGGCTTACCGGCCCGGCCTTGCAGGCGCGTCTTACACGACCTATAGCATTATCGGAGGGCAGTCGACCCGGCTGACCGGATCGATCGCCGCGGCGGGGTCGGTTTCGACGGTGCTCGTGACGTCCGCCGCCGATTGGCCAACCACCGGGTTCTTCATGATAGACGGCGAGGAATTCACCTACGCCGGAACGACCGCGACTTCCTTTACCGGGGTTTCCCGGGCGCAGACCGGATCCATTGCCGCGGCACACAACGTCAATGCGACGGTTTCCCGTTCGAAAACCCTCACCATCGCCGAGGGGCCGCAAGCCGGACTGACGGCACAGACCATTCCTTTCACTTTGGAAATCGTTGCGCGCGCGGGCGCCGGCGCCGAAGCGAAACTGACCCGCGAAGTGCAGGTCGCGCTGATTCCCGTTTTTCAGTTCGGCGTCTTTTCGGATTCCGACCTCTCGTTCTTCGCGGGTCCGAACTTCGATTTCGGCGGCCGTGTTCACAGCAACTCCACTCTGTATCTGGCAGAAGGTGACGGAAACACGCTGACGCTCGCGCAGAAAGTCACCACAGCCTCCGAAGTCATCCGCACGAACCTGTCGAACGGCCAAGCCATCACGGTCGCGCACAACGGAACCGTCAACATGATGAAGACGCCAGGCACGTACCGGGCGCTCGCGTCAAACGAAGGCAGCCTGACGGGGGCGCCGGGTTCCTCGGCCAACTCCAACTGGCCCACGCTCTCGCTGACGACTTACAACGGAAACATTCTCAGCCGGAGGACGGGCGGAAAGCCGCTCACGCTGCCGTTTGCCGGTGGAAGCGCGTCGCCAATTGAAATCATCAAGAGGCCTTGCTTTGTCGTGACCGGCCCATGCATCGTCATCGAAGATCCCAATTCCATTCTCGGCCAGTCGCGGCTTGTTAACCAGGCGAGTCTCCGAGTGTTCCTGTCCGACTCCGTTGCGGGATTCCCCGCAGGAACCGGCTATCCATTAAGCGCCGCCCTCAAGACGGCTCCGTACAACTACACACCGGGCGCAATTCCCTTCCGGCCGGATTTTGCGCAAGCGGATCCGGCGGATCCTGACTTTCTGAAAGCGGATAACACCGACGAGACGGCAAATGGCGAACTGATCGATGGCTTCATCAAAATCGAGATGCAGAAGTCCGCCGACAATTCCTGGTCCGACGTGACGATGGAAGTCCTCAACCTCGGCATCGCCCAGAACCAGCCGGACGCGATTCTGCGGTTTCAGCGTTTGAAACCTCTGGCCGGAGCCGGCAGCACCGTGGCGACGGACTATTGGCCCATCAACATGTTCGACGTTCGCGAGGGACGCTTCCGTGATTCCGCGGTTGCGGGCGGAGTTCCGAAGATCGGGATCATGAACATCGTTGAACTCAACGTGGACAACCTCAGAAAGTGGTTTGCCGGCGCCATCGGCACAACCGGCAACCAGGCGTTGAGCAATAACGGATACATCTTCTACTACTCCGACCGAAGGGGGAACCGCGACCCGTCCGGTTGGGAAACGGGTGAGCTTGGTTTCGAGGACGTCGTCAATCCGGGCGACGTCACGAATGGGCTTCCCGACGGCGTGCTGCAGACCGGCGAAGACTTGAACGGCAACAGCGCGCTTCAGACCTATGGAGCCAATCTGCCGTACTCGCCATTCGTCGCCGGCGCCGATCTCTACAGCACGGTTGTCGGGCCAAGCCGCACCATCGTGTTGAACGAAACACTGACGGCCACAGACACTACGATTGATGTTGCCGCCAATCCGTCGGCCTGGCCGGCCAGCGGATACTTCGCTGTCGACAGTGAAATGATCAGCTATACCGGGCGAACGACGGTGTCGCCATTCCGGTTTACCGGCTGCGTGCGCGGGGCTTACAACACGACCGCGGCAACCCACTCGAATGGCGCCACCATCTCGATCCGACAGAAAGCGATGAAGAATCGCCAACACTATTTTCGGCGGGCCCTCCGTTTGGTCAACGGCGTTGCTCCGAACCTGCCGGCGCCGGGATTCACCGTTGCGGCTGAGAATCCCGTGTATGTGCAGGGCAGTTACAACGCGAACGGAAACTGGACGTCTTCCACGTCGGCTGCGGCAATCATCGCGGACATGGTCACGTTCCTGTCGTCGAACTGGACCGACGAGCGGTCCTTTGAAATTCCGTACGCCGTGGGAAGCCGCAAGGCGACGACCGAGTGGTACCGGGTCGCCATTGCCGCCGGCAAAGGACGCACTTTCCCGAGACCAGGGACCACGACTCCGAATGATTTCGGGACGGATGGCGGCGTCCACAACTTCCTGAGGTATCTGGAAAACTGGGGCGGTCAGACGCTCAACTATAAAGGTTCCATCGTATCGCTCTATTTTGCCCGTCAATCGATTGGCGCCTATAAATGCTGTTCCATCGTATACAGTCCACCGGCCCGTGCCTACTCGTTTGACACCAACTTCCTGGTTCCTTCGCAGTTGCCTCCGGGCACGCCGAGGTTCAGAGATATCAACAACCTGTCGTTCCGGCAGACCATCCGGTCCGACCATTGAAATGAAGAATTTTTCGGGGATTTGCGGGCGTTTGATATAGTCTCGTGGCCACGGAGGGCCGTGCAGCTTGTATCTTGAATACTGGGGATTGAAGGAAAAGCCGTTCGAGAATACCCCAGATCCCAAATTCTTCTACTCGTCCAAGATGCATACGGAAGCTCTGAGCCGTATTCTGTATGCCCTTACAAACAATAAGGGTTGCGTCCTCCTGACTGGAGAGTACGGTTGCGGAAAGACCGCCCTGGTCCGTAAAGTCATTGAGGCGCTGGATCCGGATCTATACGAACTCGCCCTCATCAACTATCCCATTTTTTCATCCAACGAGTTTCTTCGAGAGGTTCTGTTCCAATATGGCGCCGATACGGCGGCCGGGACCAAGCTGGAGTTGTTTCACCGGGTATCGGCCTTTGGTTACGAGAATCTGAAGAAAGGCAAACAGAATGTTCTCGTTATCGACGAAGCGCAGTTGATTGAGGATTCGGAAATCTTTGAGCAGATCCGCCTTCTCCTCAATCTGCAACTCGAAGACAAAGGTCTGATCTCCGTATTCCTGGTCGGGCAGCCGGAACTGCGTGAGCGCGTGATGACCTATCCGCAACTGGACCAGCGGATCGGCGTTCGCTATCACATTCACTATTTCGGTCATGACGATGTCATTGCTTACGTTCGACATCGTCTCCGCATCGCGGGAGCAAACCAGGAGATCTTCACTCCAGAGGCGTACGTCGCCATCACCCGCGCCAGTCATGGCGTCCCCCGGCGGATTAACAATGTCTGTGACCTGTGTCTGCTGGATGGTTCGTCGGCCCAGGTGCAGATCATCGATGAAATGATCGTCAAGAAAATCCAATGAGCGTTGGCCGCTACCCGGACCTGCCACGGTTCAAGTACGAATCGACTTGAACGAAGAAAGTGGACCGTCTGGGCTGGACGGTAGGCAAAGTCTTCGTCGCGTACGGACTTTATTTCGGCGTGCGTTCAAACTCATTGGAGATCATGGAACGGATCGTTTCCCTTCTGCCGCCGGGGACCAGGGAAGTCAAACCGCGTAAGGTGGAGACCATATTTTCATTTCTCTATGGCGGGGAACCGCGGGAGCGCTCGATCCAACGGTTCAATATCGTATTTCGCAATAATGACAGGATTGCTCGAGCCGTTGGTGAAGTGGAGATGCTTCTCGATGTGCTCCGGGACGACATTGAGATTTGCGTCGGTGAAATGGCGTCTGCTCAGTTCTTCATCCATGCGGGGGTGGTGGGCTGGAAGGATCGGGCGATCGTGATTCCGGGCCGCAGCCACAGTGGCAAGTCCACGCTTGTCAGAGAGTTCATCAAGGCGGGAGCGGTTCTCTATTCCGATGAATTCGCCGTGATCGACAGGCATGGGCGGGTACGGCCATATCCCCGGCTACTGAACATCCGCGATTCTCGCGGCCGGAGCCGGCGGGTCCGGCCGGAAGAGATTGGCGCCGTCGTCGGAACCAGGCCGCTGCCCACCGGTCTGGTCCTGTTTTCCGCTTACCGCCGCCATGCCGCATGGAACCCCCGCACCGTGGCGGGCGGCAAGGCCATCCTGAAAATCATGTCGAACAGCCTGGCGGTCCGCCGCCATCCCGATAAGCTCCTCGCTCTGGCGAAGCACATTGTGAGTTCAGCGCCGGTCGTGTCGAGTGCCCGTGGCGAGGCAAGGCACGTCGTCGACTGGTGTATCAACCACTTCTAAAAAAAGGCGTTGCGACGTCTTTGCGGTTGCTCGTTTCGGGTGAGTTGTTTAACAATAGGGACGCGTCTTCCCGCCGCATGACTGCGTTTGATGTTTAGAAATAGCCAGCTTCTTCGACGATCGAATCAGGTTAAGAATCCCGGCGAGGGTGAGGACACTCGTCCAATCGCCATACTTGCGGATCCGTATGAGGCCGAGTCGGGGATTCTTGTTCCTCTCCTCAACAAGTTTGGTTTCCACGTGTTGGAAGCCCGCGATGGCGCTTCGGCGCTGGAACTTGCACAACGGTATCCGGCAAAACTCGTTGTGGCCTCGGTGGATATGCCGCGCATCGAAGGGTCGTTGTTGTGCCAGAAGGTTCGCGACCATAACGGGACGAACACCCCCTTCATCCTGATCAGTCCGAAGGAGGCCCTGCCCGACAAATTTGCGGGACACGAGACCTTCGCCAGCGATTACGCCCAGCGGCCCCTGAACCTGGAGGAATTTGAAACCCGGCTGCAGGGCGTGCTTCGCAGGCATGCCACCGGGTTGGACAACCGTCCGGTTGCTCCTGCCCCTGCTCCTCCGCCCGCTCCGGTTGCGCCTCAGGCTCCTCCCGGAATTGCGACGACGAGCCGTCCTCAGTGGGTCACCTCGCAGCGAAGCGCACCGATTCCGCCGCCTCCGCCAAACGAGCGCATTATTGCGGACGTCAAGGACTACAACCTCGCCGTACCTCCGATTGAGTCGGCGGATACCGAACTGATCGATACGCTGCTGACCGCGACGTATCTCGCGGAGCACGATGTCAAACGCGAAGGAGCCATTCTTTACCGGGAGGCTTTCATTTTCATCAGCAGTGCGATCCGCGCGGCGGAAAGCGGTTCAAAACTGGCGCTGGATGCCGGCTTCGACATCGCAAAACGAATGGTCCATTCGCTCCAGTCGGACAAGAGTCTGATGATGCTTTCCACCGATCGGACATCTCCCTTTTCGTTCCGCCAGCATTCCGTGAATGTCGCCATCATCGGCACCCGGATCTCCCAGACACTGCGTTTGACTCCCGAGCGTCAGGTCCGGCTCTGTCTGGCGGGAATGCTGCACGACCTGGGAAGCGTGAAACTTCCGAAAAAACTCATATCGAAACACACCGGCTTTACTCCCGCAGAACGCGTGGAGATGCAGCGGCGTCCGATCTATTCTTCGGAACTGGTCAGGGGGTATCCCGGCTTTGAATGGCTGCCCAATATCGTTCTTCAGATTTACGAGCGGGAGAACGGCACGGGGTATCCCCATGGGGTCCGAAGCAAAGACATTTGCGAAGAGTCCAAGATTCTCGGTGTCGCCGATGTGTTCGAGGCCTGCATTCACCGGCGCCCTCAACGAGCGGCAATGACGGGCTACCGCGCCCTCGAAGTCATTACGTCCGAATTCGACAGTTTTGGCGACCGGACAACAAAGGCGATGATCCGCAGTTTTTCCGTCTATCCGTTTAACGAACTCGTCGTATTGAACACCGGCGAGATCGGAAAGGTGATCGACATCAACTCGGAAAACCCGCTGCGCCCCGTCGTGCGGATCATGTTTTCCGTCGAACGGTTTCTACTCGACCCTCCCCGGATTGTCGACCTCGCCCGGAATTCGCAACTTTGGATCACGGCTGCCATCACGCCGGATGAGCTGCCGGAAAACGAGGGAGAGTCAAAGCGATGATGAATACGCTGTTTCCGTTTCTCTTCTTGTTTTTGTTGAGAGGTCAAACTCCCGCTCCGCCTCCCCAGGTTCCCGCTCCGCCGGCGCCCCCGGCTCAACAGACGACAAGTCCGCTCAATCCGACCATCATCAACGAATCGTCCCAGCTGGGGCCGGGAGACATCATCTCGATCGATATATGGACAGGGAACGAAGTCGACGGCAAACAGGTGACGGTTGCTGCGGACGGAACAATCTTCGTTCCTTTCGGCCTCAACAGGATCATTCCCGTCAGCGGTCTCACCGCGCTCGGGGTCAGAGATCTCCTGGCCGAAGATCTGCGCAGGAATTATCGCAATCCGGTGGTGCAGGTTATCCAGACCAGCGCCGTCAGCAAGAGGGTGCTGCTGATCTCCGACAGCGCTTCCCGTTCCGGTTATTTCCCGATCAGCGGCGAAACAAAAGTGCTGCAGTTTGTGATTGGGAACAGCGCCTATTCGCTCGGGTCCAATCTGGCGGACGTTCTGATTACCCGGGAGACGGACGGCAAGGTCGAACAGTTTCACCAGAACCTGTTCAACGCGCTGATGGGAATCGATCCGAGCCAGAACATTGTGCTGCAGCCCAATGACCAGGTCTACGTTCCCTCGCTGCAGAGCGTCAGCACCAAGATTTTCATGTATTCGGAAGGCAGGAGCATTTCGGTGCTCCAGGTTCCCGAGAGAATCACGCTCCTGGACGCCTTCAGCCGCTCGAGCATCACCCTGACGGGTTCCCGGATTGATAAGGTCGGCGTCGTTCGCTACAACTTCGACAAGAAAGTGACGGAAGTGCACGAAATCCAATTCAACCGGATTGCAAAGGCCGACCTGTCTGTGAATTTTCTGCTGGATAACGGCGATATTGTTTTTATTCCGCGTGCCCGGATGCCCCGTATTGGAGAAATTCTTGCGGCCGTAAACCCGATCACGAGCTTCATTTCGAATACGGTGCTGTTCCGCAGCTTGTTCCGCGGGTCTGGCGGTTAGATGGCCCAGATCGACGTTAACCTCAGAGATATCTATCGCGTCGTCCGGAAGAGAAAATGGATCATCATTTTTGCTCCGTTCCTGATGGCGATCACGACGTACACGCTTACCGAAGTCCCTCCCCCCGTGTACAACTCCGAGGCGCTCGTCCAGATCACCCGTTCTTCGACATTGGCCGGAATGATGACCGACATGGTGCAGTACAGCGGCTACGACAACATGGCCACTCAGGTAACCATCATCACCAGCCGTCCGGTCCTGGAAAACGTGGCCACCCGGCTCACCCTTGTCAAACCCGGCGAGGATACTCAGGCCGCCTTCGACGACCTGCGCAGCCGCGTCACTGCAGAGCAGCGGGGCGCCAGCGATATTCTCGCGATCAAGGCGACCGCGGGCAGCGCCGAAGCCGCCATCAACCTGGCGAACACGGTCGTGGACGCTTACATCGAGAAATACCGGTCCACCCGCGATCAGAAGATCAACGACACGGTCGAATACCTTCGCCGGAAGAACGCCCAGATCACCGAGGAACTGAACCGGGCCCAGAAGGACCTCTTCGATTTCAAACGCCAGGAAAGCTACGCGCTCGCCCGCGATCCGAATCGCGCGGTCGACCTCAGGGAAAAGGCGACACAGTATCAGCAGAGAATTGACGACTACACCACTGCCCTGGATACCGTGGCGCGGATCCGGCAGAGCAAGGAATATGACACGCTACTCCAGAGCTACCTGACGCTGGATGACGGCGTCGCCCGCTCGATGCTGGACGAGGCCAACAAGAGCGCCGCCGCGTGGACCGACTTGAGGAACAAGCGGTCGGAGATGCTTCGATATCAGACCGAGAGCGCGCGTCAGGTTGTGAACCTCGATGCTCAAGTGAAAGCCGAAGAGACGCGCGTGATCGGCCGTCTGGTGAATCTTGAAGGCCGCCTGAACATCGTGATCAACACGACGAAGAACAGCCTCGATCTCCTGCGCCGTGAAGAAAACAGCGTCAATCGGCAACCGGAACTGGCGGCGCAGCTGGACGACCTCACGTTGACCGCCAAGGAGAAGCAGGAACAGGCCGTTTTGCTTCGCAAGCAGCTTCAGGATGTCGAGGTTCAGCAGAGAGAGAAGCTGGAAGACATCACGATCGTGGAGAAGGCCCATGCGGCCACAACCATTCCCAATCCGAGCAAGACTTACAAGTCGCTGATCGGCGCCCTGATCGGAATTCTGGTCGGCGGTGTGTTCTCGTTCATTCTGGAGGCGATGGACACGTCGCTTGGGACGATCGAGGATGTGGAGCAGCACATCAATTCGGTCGTGCTCGGCATCATTCCCCACCTCGAAAAGGAAGACGTCAAAGATCGCATGAAGCTGGACCGGGGCGCTGTCCTGTCGAACGATCAACTGGAGCGGTTCTCCCGGCTCGTCACGCACTTCGATCCCAAATCGATCGGTTCGGAAGCCTACCGGACGTTGCGGACGAACGTCGCCAGTATCATGGCGAAGGGCAACGACAAGGTCATTCTCGTCAGCAGTTCGATGATCCAGGAGGGCAAGACGACCTCGTGCACCAACCTGGCCACCGCATTTGCCCAGGGCGGCAAGCGGACCCTCATCATCGATGCCGACCTGCGGCGTCCAAACGTGGACAAGACTTTCGGCGTCATTCGCGTTCCCGGACTCACGGACCTTCTCCTCGACACCCGGGATCCTCGGGAATGCTATCGCACCGTGGACGACATCATGCTCGGTAAGTTCGGCCTGAAACTCGCCCAGGCCACGCCGGGCCTGGAATATCTGACGATCCTGCCGGCGGGCCGGATCGTGGACAAGCCGACCGAATTGCTGACTGCGCCTGCCCTGGACCGGCTGCTGATGGAAGTCCGCGAGAAGTTCGATGTCATCCTTATCGACGTTTCGCCGATTCTGCCGGTCGCGGACGCATTCGTCCTCGCTCCCAAAGTCGATGGCATTATTCTCGCCTATCAGATCGGCCGTGTTGCCCGCGACGTGCTGAAGCGCACGAAACTCCGGGTGGAAAGCGTCGGTGGTAAGGTCTGGGGCGTCATCCTGAATGATATTCAGTCCGAGATCGATTACCGGTCCGGAGACTTCTCGTACTACCACTACCGTTACGACGTGCATATGGATGCGCCGAAGAGTTTTGCCGAGAAGCTGAAATCCGCTCTGACGTTCTCCGGAAGCAAGAAGGAAATCCGCCCGCCCACGCCCCCCGATGACGACTAGCCGGCCCGCCCGCCATCGCCGCCGCCGTCGCCGCCGCCGGCCGCCGGTCCGCCCGCTGCGGGGACTTCGGAGTCGGGACGGGCCAGAGACATCATGACCCTGACGGACGATGACGATTAGCCTATGAGAGTCGTTGCGCAACAAAAGCAGCAGTTCGGATTTCTGATCCTGCTGACGGGAATGTTGTTCGCCACCGCGCAGATGCTTGCGTCCGCATCGACCGAGCGGACCCTCATGTACGTTATCGGAACGATCGCGGCCGTCCTCGCCTTTCTCAACGAAGAACTCGCGATCCACTTTCTGATTATCGCGATGCTGCTGTCTCCGGAGGTGGATGTCGGAAAAACCTCGGGCGCGTCGCTCGGGCGTTCGGTGACGCTTCGAGTCGATGACCTGGTGCTGCTGGTCATCTGCCTGACGTGGTTTCTCAAAAGCGTTCTTTATAAGGAAATAGGTCTTCTTAAACACACGCCATTGAACGGCGCCATGTATCTCTATTCGTTTGCGGCGCTGTTTTCGACGATGTTGGGGATGCTTTCCGGAAACGTCGATCCGAAAACAGGAACACTGTTCGTCCTGAAGTACATCGAGTACTTCCTGATCTTCTGGATGGTGGTGAACACGGCCAGGGAAGAAGCCCAGATCCGGCGTTTCCTTCTGGTGGCCATTGTGGTGGCTCTGATCGTGACCGTCATCGCCATCGCTCAGATCCCTCAAGGCGTGCGCGTGAGCGCTCCGTTCGAGGGCGAACGCGGAGAGCCGAATACGTTTGGAGGCTACCTCCTTTTCATGATGACCATTCTGGCGGCGTTTGTGCTTGTGGATAACAGTTACCGGTGGCCCGCCGCCATCCTGTTTTCGCTGCTGTTCACGGCTTTCATCTACACGCTGTCTCGCGCGTCGTACCTGGGTTTCATCGCGGTCGCCTTCGTGCTGCCGGTCCTCACGCGACGCTACATGCTTCTGATCGCGGTCTTGATTCTCAGTCTCGTGATCGTCATGTACGCGGAGGTGGTGCTGCCGACCGCGGTCTACGAGCGTATTTCCTTTACCTTCAATCAACAGGCGCAGTCGTCGCAGGTGAAGGTGCTGGGAACCCGTGTCGACACGTCCACGTCCGCGAGGCTGTTGTACATGCAGGCCGCCATCGACGCGTTTTTCGAGAAGCCGATTTTCGGCTGGGGTGTGACCGGCTGGCACTTTCTCGATTCCCAGTATTTCCGGTCGCTTTCGGAAACAGGGTTGTTTGGCTTCAGCACCCTGGTGTTTCTCCTCTTCCGCATCATCCAGGTCGCATTGCGTTCCTTTCACCTGATGAAGGACAAGGATCCGTTCAACGTGGCCCTGGTCACCGGGTTTGTTGCCGGTACCGTGGGACTGATGGTGCATGCCATCGGTTCCAACACGTTCATCATCGTCCGCATCATGGAGCCTTTCTGGCTTGTGTGTGCGTTGGTTTACCTTCTGCCAATCGTCACGGCGCCCGAAACCGAACAGCACGCCTGATGTGCGGTTTCGCTGGAATCACCGGACTTGCCACCTCCGGGCAGCTCAGCCGTTTCCAACGGTCACTCCATCATCGCGGGCCTGACGGCCGCGGCGAATTCAGCGATGGACGAATTGCGTTGGCCCACGACCGGCTGTCGATCATCGACCTGGCGGGCGGACGCCAGCCGATGTTCAACGAGGACCGCACGTGCACCATTGTTTTTAACGGGGAGATTTATAACTACCGCGAGCTTCGGGAGCAATTAAAGCAACGTCACGTTTTCGCGACCGAAAGCGATACGGAGGTCATTCTTCACCTTTACGAGGAACGGGGGCTCGATACACCCACGTACCTCAAAGGCGATTTCGCATTCTGTATCTGGGACGCGCGCGACCAGTCCTGCTTTCTGAGCCGCGATCCCCTTGGGGTCAAGCCTCTTTTCTATGCGATCACGAGATCCGGCGAATTGCTCTTCAGTTCGGAGATCCGGACGATTCTCGATCATCCCGACGCCGATGACACCGTGGACGCCGATGCACTCGCCGAATACATGACGTGCCTGTATGTGGCCGCTCCACGAACGATGCTGAAGAACGTTCACAAACTCCAGCCGGGCGAGTCGCTGTTATTCAAGGCGGGAACCACCCGGACCTGGCGGTACTGGACCATTCCCGAGCTGGAGCCGGGACGCACGTCGTCAATCGAGGTACGCGAGAAAGCTCGCGAGTTACTGAAAACCGCAGTGCGGAGGCGGCTGATCGCGGACGTCCCCGTGGGCGCCTTTCTCAGCGGCGGACTGGACTCCAGTCTGATCGTCGCGCTTGCCAGCGAATTCTCGCCGGGGCTCCACACCTTTTCCATCGGATATGCGGACGCCGATTTCGATGAACTTCCCTTCGCGCGGACGGTCAGCGAACGATACGGAACCACGCATCACGAATTTGTGATCGAGGCGCGCGCCGAGGACCTGATCGAAGACGTCATCGATGCGGTCGACGAACCCATCGCCGATTCCTCGGCCATTCCGACTTTTCTGATCGCGCGCGAAACGCGGCGGCACGTGAAGGTGGCCCTTTCCGGCATTGGCGGCGATGAGATGTTTTTCGGCTACCCCCGATATCTCGGCGCAAAGCTGGGCGAATGGATTCCGGGACCGATGCGCGGGTCCGTGTCGCGCCTCACGTCGATGTGGTCGAGCCAGCCCTCCGGAATCGACACGGGAGGCCGTATCCGGAGGTTTGGGAAGGGATTGGAATTCGACAGCAACGCCCGGTACATCCTGTGGACCACTTTTCTGGATCGAGCGGCCCGTACCGGCCTGCTGCCGGGGAAGAATGCTGAGGGTGTTTTCGAGAACGAGATGCTCGGCGCGCTTCGGAAAGGTCAGGGCCGATTGCTGGACCGCATCTTCCGCTACGACGTCGGCCGTTATATCGCCTACGATCTCTTGCCGCTCTGCGACAACATGACCATGGCCCATTCTGTTGAAGCCCGGGTGCCCTTCTGCGACGTGGACCTGGTGTCCGAAATGGCCCGGACGCCGGCTGCCGTTCGGTTTCCGGGTTACCGATTAAAATCCATATTGCGGGATATCGGCCGTGACTTCCTGCCGCCGGAGATTCTCAATCGAAGGAAGCAGGGCTTCATGATCCCGATCGGCCGCTGGTTCAGGCAGGACCTCAGAGACTACGTGGACTCCCACCTGAGGGGCAGCGACTTGTCGGATATGGTCGATCGAAAGGGCGTGCTGGACTTGTGGAATCAGCACGTTTCAGGTAAGGTCAACGCAACCCACGTCCTTTGGGCCATCATCTTGTTCAGCGCATGGCGGAGAAAAACGCGTGAACGAAAAACGAGCATTCGCTAGAATACGCCACCAAAGCGATCAAGGAGGATCCAGCGTTGCCCTACGTTAAGCGGAACACCCATAAACATGCGGCGAAACGGCGTTTCAAAAGACGACTCCGGCGCGGCATTTTGTTTCTTGCGGTGATCATTGCGGCAACCTACGCGCTGAACTTCTTCCTCAACTTCAGCCAGTTTGTACCGAAGGCTTATGAACCCAAGGATTTCGAACGGGAAATGTTGATGAAGAAGCTCGAGGAAGCGGGCAAGAAGGCCGGTCAGATCCCCCCCCAGCCGGCCCGCCGTTAATTCGGCAACGACACGTCACAGAATATCGGATTGGAAAGGATCCTCGTGACCCCGGCGTCGACGATGATCCGGTAGTAATGCCTGCCCGGCGCCAGCGTCTCCCGCCTTCGCAGGACTGCCGGCGTTTTGTTCTCGTAGCGCTCGATCAGGCTTCCGTCACGGATGATCTGAATGGCTGCCGCCGCGCCCTCGCCTTCGGCGGCGCCGGTCATCCAGCGCACGCTGACGCCGAACTCCACTTCGGGGCCGGCCTTCAGCGTTTCTCCCGAGATGGCGACATTTCCATTCGAACGCAACGCGAAGTCTTCGATCCCCAGGCGCCGGTCCGGGTTTTCCTGGAAGGTGGCATAGCCTCTGCCATTCCGCAGCGCATCGGTGACCGCCGCTTCGGTCTTCGCTGCCGAAAAGAGCACGGTCAATCCATGGTCGAGTTCGTACCATCCTGCCGCCGGTTTGAAAAAATGAAAGTCGAGGCCGGTGACGACGGAGGGCCAGGGATTGTGTGCGCCACGAAGATGTTCCATCAAGAGCTGATCCCACAGGTTCCCCGGATTCGTAATCGTGATCTTGTCGCCGTAGAGACCTTCAAAGCCCCGGTAGCCTTTGGTTCGTGAAAGCGTCTCGGGGTGCGGAATACTGATCATGCGCGCCCGGCCGGAAAGAACGTCTGGAAACCGGGCCTCCGGGTAACTCCAGAATGTCAGCCCGCCATGTTTTGCGACGTAGTCGATGACTTTTTGAAACGGTTCGATGTCGGGTTTGCCGGAGTAAGGATCGGCGAACCGGCCGAAAGGATACGCGTCATAAGACCAGAGCAGCGCCGGCAACGCGATTGCAAAGGCGGCTAAATACATCTTCCTGTTGCGCGCGGCGGCTCCGACCGCGCCAATCAGCAGGGCGACAAGAAACGCGATCAGCGGTCCGGCCGCCCGCAACAGGTCGTGAGAAGTGTTGGCCCACCGTTCATTCTCAATGACCGGCAGGTTCCGGACGGCCTCGCGATCCCGCATCCCGAAGACCAGAATGTGGCGGTCGAAGTCGTGGAGTTCCAGACGGGTTCGCCAATCTCCCCGCCAATAGTAGTAGGGAGCCACTTCGAGTCCCGGCAGGAGAACCAGATCGGGGTATGCCTGCTGAACCCTTTCGAACGAGTCGAAGTATTCGTCCACCCCGCGATCCAGGACACCTGGACGTTTCATCGTTTGGGAGACGAGTTTTTTCAGCGGCCCGATGCCGAAGCGGACCCGCGTCAGAAACGAATCCGAAACGCCAAGCACGTCAATCCTGCGCTGCCGGGCGAAGGCCGCCAACTCCGAGATGTCGTAGGCGCCGTTACTGAAGCGGGTATGAATATGAAACGCCGCGGTGACCGGACGGAACCCCTTCTGCGCTTCCGCCGGCGCGGCCGGTGTTGGAGCTTGCGGTTGAAAGGCGAGAAGCGCCGAGATCGCGAAGACCCCAGGCAGCGTCATTTGCGCGGCTCACCCGTGGTGTGCGGTTCCTCTTCCGCGTTCGGTTTTTCATAACGGAACGCTCTCTCCATTCGTGTGCGGGACGTTCCGAAGATGTTGAGTTCTCGCGCCGTGAAGCCGCCCAGGACTCCGATGATGCCGAGAATCACGGCAGCGTACTCATCGAGCATCAGGGTGAAGCCGAACGCAATAATCCCCAGGGTGATGCTGATTCCATAGAGAATGAACACCGCCTGGCGCTGGTCGAGGCCCCACGACAGGAGCCGGTGATGGATGTGTCCGCGGTCCGCATGAAGCACGCCGTCCCGACTGAGGTATCTGCGAATCAATGTGACGATCGCATCGAAGATGGGGACGCCGAACACGATGGCAGGTATGAAAAGAGCCGCCATCGTATAGCTCTTCTGGGTGCCGACCACGGACAGGCAGGCCAGCAGGAATCCGAGGAACGTCGCTCCGCAATCGCCCATGAACACCGAGGCGGGATGTCTTGCGAACCGGAGAAAGGCCAGCGTCGAACCCGCAATGGCCGCGTAGAAGTACGTCACGACGCCCGCGCCCTGCTGAAGCGAGATCAGGAAAAGCGCAATCGACGCGAACATCGCGATGCCTGTCGCCAGGCCATCGAGGCCGTCGATCAGATTCATCGCATTCGTCAGTCCGACAATCCACAGGATGGTCAGAGGCATTGAGAGCAGGCCGAGATCGAAATAGTCGCGCATCTGGACGGCGAGAGGATTCGACGCCAGTTGGAAATGGACGCCGAGCATCACTGCCAGCCCCGCCGCGGCAAACTGGACGAGAAGTTTCAGCGGAGCGGGAGCGTTGCGGACATCGTCATACACCCCCATTCCAAGAATCAGCAGCGCTCCCGGCAGTATCCCGATGACGGGGCCGAGCCCGTTCCTCAGGTATTGGTTGACGACGTATCCGAGGACCATCGTCAGGATGATCGATACCGCGATCGCCAGACCGCCGAGGCGAGGAATCGGCGTGACGTGGACCTTGCGGGCTTCGGGATAATCCATTGCGCCGATTTTTCTGGCGAGCGTGACGGTGAAAGGAGTCAGGACGATGACGAGAAGGAACGACGAAACGAACAGGATGAGATAGATGATCAGTTCAGGATGTCGCACGCTTCTTCGACTCCTTCTCGAAACGACTTGCGCATTATAGCTGCCTTCCCGGGAATTTCCCGCTCATCAGAACGGCGTAAAAGTCGTGGATCTCGTTCACCATGGCTTCGGACGAGTGCTTTTGCTCGATGGACCTCCGCGCGCCACTGCCAAGATCCTGCCTTTGACGTTCATCCGTCAGCAGCCGGACCAGAGCCCCGCACAGCGCTTCCTCGTCGTTGGGAGGCACAAGAAGGCCATTCACCCCTTCGCGGACCAGGTCCGGAATTCCACCGACGCGGCTTGCGACCACCGGCTTTCCCGCAGCCATGGCTTCCAGGATGACTCTTCCCATCCCTTCGAAGGCGCTGGGAAGCACCGAGATATCCATCGCCGACGTGATCGCGGGAATGTCGCGCCGGAAACCCGTAAAAACGACATTGCTCCGGATTCCCAACTCGCCGGCCAGCTTCTTCAACTCCAGGTCCAGCGGACCTTCTCCAACAACCAGAAGCAGAGGGGAATCGCTTCCTTTCCAGTTCTTCTGAATCGTGCGCCACGCCCGAAACAGCACGTGGTGGCCTTTCCCTTCCCAAAGCTTGGACACGATTCCGACGACGGTTCTGCCGGAATCGATCTTGAACTCCTCCCGCACCGCGGAACCGTCCGCAGAACCAAACGCGCCGACATCGATACCGCTGTAAATGACGCGTCTGGGTATCCCTTTACCGATCCCTTCCTTGCCGGCCCACTGTTCGAGTGCGTGGGAAATGAAAATCATCCCGTCGGACCAGCCGGCCGCCACGTGTTCGAAAACGCGAAACAGCCATCGGCGGCCGGACGACTCGGCGTCGTGGAACGCAAATCCGTGGATCGTGTGAACGACGACAGGCACTCCGGCGAGGCGCGCGGCCAGCCTGCCGACAAAGCCGGCTTTCGAATTGTGCGTATGAACGACGTCAAATTGCCGGTCGCGCATCAATCGCCGGAGCGCAAACACGGAAATGACGTCCTGAAGGGGCCGCACTTCGCGGCCCATCGACGGGACCTCATAGATGTCGATGCCGGCCCGGCTCGCCTCCTCGGTCAACCGGCCCGAGTTCTGACATGCGAGCGCGACCTTGTGGCCGCGACTGAGAGAGCCAAGCATGGTGAGCAGGGTGTTGATTCCGGATCCGCTGACCACCGGCACGGTGTGGACGTGGAGGATTCTCAACGCCGGAGCGCGGCCTTCAGGGGTCATGCCGTGGGGGGTTGTGTGTTGGCGTTGTCCATGGAGTCCTATATTATCGTCGCATGAGTCACACCGCCAAAGACGTTGTATGAGGTCGAGCGCTTTGTTCGCGATCCTGTTTCTGGCGCTCGTCCTGGCGCTGGCGTCGTGGCGTTTCGTTGAACTGGATCGGGACCCTCCTTTGATTTCGGGTTCGGCCGCCGAGTGGACCGATCCGGGAGCCTACCTGGCCAACGCCCGAACCATGGTCCATTCGGGAGAATGGGGCGAACATCTCCAGACGCATGCGCTGTTCGTCGCGCCAGGCTTCGCTTTCCTGGCCACGTTGTGGGGATTCGTCTTTGGCGCTCATTATGTTTCCTTCGCCGCATTGTCCGTCGTCTCCGGCTTTGCCGCCATCGCGGCGACCGCTTATGTCGCGAGTCACTGCACCGTTCAACCGGGGACACGATGGCCAATCGTGTCGGTCTGCAGTTTCATCCTCCTGTCGTCATACACATTCTTTTGCTTCCAGCGCGTCCCAAAGGGCGACATGGAAACTCTCGCGTTCAGCGCGGTGACGGCGGCCGTGTTTATCGCGCTGGGCGCTCGAGCCGGCGGAAACGTTTCGCGTTTGGATATCGGACTGGCGATTCTGGCGGGCGCCGGAATGGTCGTCACGCCATTTGTGAAGTTCTACGGCGTTCTTTTTTCGGCGGCCTGCGCGGGCGCCTGGATCCTCAGCCCCTTTTGTCTGGACGCGAAGTGGAGACCGCGATGGCGAACGCTCAGTCCGTGGATTGTGGCGGGATGCGTTGCCGGTGCGCTGGTATGGGCGTCGTGGCTGGTGTGGTTGCAGTCGCTTGGAATATTAGCGGGCATGTCTTCGTACACAACGTCGACGGTCCACTCGGTGTCGGGATCCGAAGCGACGTTTTCGATTCATCGATTCCTGCAATCCAACGTGTTTTACCGTCAACCGGTGGAAACGCTTCTCGCCGCCTTGATGATTGGCCGTCTGTTCTTCGTTCGTCACTGGACCTGGGCCTCTTTCTTCTGCACGGTCTGGCTGCTGGCGGGTTTCGCCGCAATCGGCGCGATGCCGTACCAGCCCACGCGGTATCGCCTGTTGTTTCTGCCGCCGATCGCCGTCCTCGGCAGTCTGGCCTGGTTCGAATTCTCGAAGCCGCGGCAATCGCGCATGACGGCGGCGTCTCTCGTGGTCCGTTACTCCATTGCGGGCTGGGTCCTGCTGGAAATCCTGACCTACGCCCTCGAAACGCACGGGCTTCGCGGACAACGGACTCTGGGGATTCCCGCGCGCGGCCTGCTCTTCATGATCCTGGCATTGGGGGCCGGGTATATTTTCGAGCGATTCCCGCCCAGGACTCTCGCAGCGCTGATCGCGGTTGCGGCTGTTCTCGTGGCGGCTCCCCAGTGGTGGTTTGGCGAAAAGGAGAAGAGCTTTCAGTTGAAGGCGATCGCGATGGACTTGAGAAGTCATTTCCCCGATTCGGATTTTGCAGGGTCGTGGGGCGCTGAAGTGGCGTTGTGGGCGGATATCCCCTCGGAGTCGCGTGCGAAAACAACAGTACTGGTCGAGGAAGTGGAAAACTTCGATGGACATCCGTACGCCCGGCAATGGAAGGAAGTACGCCGCGAAACCGTAAACTTTATGGGCCGGCAACTCGTGATCGCGACGAGGATGCGATAAACCTGAATGCGTCTCACTGCCGAGGACGTCTACAAGCTCACGGAACTGGAAGGGTTTCGCGCGGTCAATCACCATCTGCGGAAAACCATGCTGATCGAAC
>JAHFTY010000188.1 GCA_023265365.1 Acidobacteriota bacterium | reverse complement strand
AGCGAGCGTCAGGAATTCGCCGTTCACCACCGTTCCGCAGACGTTGATCGCCGGGTCGACGCCGAAACGGGTGTTGAGTCCGCAAAGAAGGTTGCGTCCAACGGACGTTCCCGCGCTGATCTTGCCCACAAGATTCTGATAGGCCGTTTCCGCGGCGTCGATGGTGATGTTCGCGGGAGGAGTCAGATTCGGCGCGCCCAGAAGCCCCGCGGCTCCGATGTCGAAAAGCGATGCGTCCGTGTCCAGGTTCTGAGGACCGGCGGGCAGGTGATCGAGCAACGCATATTGAACGGATGACACCGTGCCCAGCAGAGGCGCCGGAGTGACGGGTGCGTTGGGCGTTTGCTGCGAGGGCGTCAGGAACAAGGTATAGAACCCGCCTGGAACGAGACCGAAGTTCAGCGGATCGTCTCCCGCACTCGGATCGATAACCGCCAGGCCGTCGATGCCGGTTGCCGAGCAAACGGGGGCGCTCACCCCGGCGACCGCGGAGGCGGCCACCGTGGGAAGATTCACGCTTCGATTCAACAGGGGCACGAACATCACGGGCGCCTGGGCGGTGATTTGCAGCCGCACATATTTAGGATAGACGCCGGTTGTCCAGTCGATGGAGCCGTTCTGACCACCGTTCACATTGGCCAGCGCGTCGGCGAGCGCGGCAAAGTAGTCGACGGTCGTGGTCGTCGCCAGATTCGTGGCTCCGGCCCCAATCTGGTTCAGCCGGAAGTTGAAACGGTTGTCGTTGCCCGTCGCAGTGTCGAACAGGGAGTCGATCTGGGTGGTCGCGTGAATGCCGGCGTTCGTCGTCCCGGCCAACTGCGTGGCCGCGGCCAGAGCGGCCGCGTCCGCGGCGGTTTGGATCTCGCCCTGGATCACGTACATCCGGCCGACATCCGTGGCCAGCACCAGGAACCCGACGATCAGCAAAGTGAACAGCAGGACATAAACGGTCGCGGCGCCTTTCGCGCCGGCAACGGCATGGCCCGGATTTGAAAAGCGGCGTCCGCTCACCGTTGCTCTCCCGGAGGCGTGACGTGTCCGCGAGGCCCCACAAACGCCGGAAGCTGCGGGGCATCGCCGGGCGAGTACGGTTTCACGAACGTCGGTGTCACCAGAACGAGAAGCTCCGTGTTTGTTTTCTGCGTGCTTCTGCTCCGGAAGATGTGTCCGAGAATCGGAAGATCGCCGATGCCCGGGATCTTGCTGACGACCTGAATCGTTCGATTGTCGATGAGGCCGGCGATCGCGAAACTTTCGCCTTCCCGCAACTCCACCTGCGTTTCCGCCTTGCGGGTGCTGATGGCGGGGATCAGGAATCCCTGAATCGTCAACGCGTTCGCAAAATCCAGCGAACTCACCTCCGGCCGGACCTTCAGATGGATCAGGCCGTTCGATTCGACCGTCGGCGTGAAGAACAGGCGAACGCCAAATTCGCGGAACTGGACCGTCACCACGGGAGCGGCGTTGCCGCCGGCGCCGCTGCTGGTAATCACCGGGAACGGGAATTCGCCGCCGGCCAGGAAACTCGCCTCGTGGCCGCTGACGGTAATCAGGTTGGGCTCGGCCAGAATCTCCAGCGCGTTGTTGTTCTGCAACAGGCGAAGCGTCGCGCCGAGATTCAAGTCCGGGCGAAATGCGAAAAGGTTCAGCAGATCGCTCACGCTGACTTGCTGGTTGCCGAGTTGAGGCTGCCCGTCGGGTCCCTGCGACAACTGAAGCTGGCCGATACGCGGAAACTGGAACTGCTGGGTCGTGGCGGTGCCGAGCAGTTTGTTGTTCACACTGAAAATGTTGGCGCCGATCTGGCTGAGCGTCGTGCGGTCGATCGTTGCGAACTTCACCTGCAGCATCACCTGCCGGCTGACGGGGGCGGGGGTCTGCAGGAGATTCACCACCGACTTCGCGTGGACCGCCGCGAGCGCCGCGGCCTTCGTGGAGATATCGGGATCGCTGACCGCGCCGGTCAGGACGATGGCGTCCCGGCTGCTCGAGATGTCGATGCGTTCGTTCGGAAAGGTGGCGCGAAATTGTTTCTGAACTTCGCCCAAATCCGGCTCGACGGTGACTTGGTACGGCGACACGCTGTCTCCGTGCCAGATCATGATCGTCGTGTTTCCCGGCGACTTGCCGTTCAGCACCACGTCGTGTTCGGAAACCACGACCGCGTCCGCGATGAGCGGATCGGAAACGGAAACCCGCGACGTCTCTTCGGAAAACTGCAGCAGTTCGCCGCGGCCGGCCACGAGCGTGATGCTGCGTGCGGGAAGCGGCCTTGCGGGGGCCGAAGGTTTGCCGGGCTGTTCCTGCGCGGTCATGAGACCGGCTGCGCTCAGAAGAATGCCGATGAAGAAAACGAAACGTCTCGTCATTTCAACGTCACTTCGGTGAGTTTGTCGCCCCTGTAAATGCGGACGATGCGCGGAGGCTTCGGCGGAGGCGCCGCGGCGGCGACGGCTTTCGCGATCTGGGCCGGCGTCGGTTGAGGTTCCGGAGGTTTGGGTTTCACCGGTTCCGGAATTCCGAGGTCCGCCGATTTCACGGGTTCCGATGGATCCGCAACCTGATCGTCCAGTCCGTTCCGCAACGAGAAATGGATGCGGCCGCGCTGCCCGGCGAGAACGAGGCGTTCGGCTTCGTCCTGGGTGACCAGCAGGGTCGCCACCGTGGGACGGGTCGTATCGCGGGGATCGACTTTCGTCGCGGGATCGATCTGCCGTCCATAAGCGAGGACTTTCACGTTCTGCAGGATGGTGGTCGTCGCGGCGTCTCCGTTTGAGAAGACGCGCGTAAACAGGATGTCCACGCGGGTTCCCGGCTGAATGAACCCGGACACGCCCGAAATCTCGTTCACCTGCACGGAAACGGCGCGCGTTCCCGGCTCGATCAGCGATGTCAGTCCTTCGCCGCTGCCTTTCGCGTTGAGTTTGCCGGTCAGCACCGGCTCATTCACGGCAACCGGCACGGCAAGGGACCGGTCCGCGGCGTCCGCGATTTTTGAAATAAAACCCCTGGGCAGGTTCTTCCGGTCGATGCCGATGAGCTTCAGGTCGGACGCCTGGAGGCGCCGGCCCAGCGGCATGTCCTGTACAGCCGCGACGACCGGCACCACGTCGCGCGCTTCAGGCGCGGTGCTCCTCTGAAAGACCCACCAACTCAGCAACAGTGCCGAGAGCCAGGCGATACCGAAAACGATGAGAACGCGATGACGCTGCATTTGATGATCAGTGAATGGCGATCAGAGACATCAGCGTGCCGGCCGCGATCACGGCGCCGTAGGGGATTGCTTTCCTGTGAGCCGCGATTGCCGCAGCAGCCGAAAGTCCACCGAGGATTCCGGTGAGCACAAACACCAGAATCAGCGACTGCGGTCCCACAAGCGCGCCTACTGCGCTGAACAACTTCACGTCTCCTGCGCCCATTCCTCCTGCGATATAAAACGCGATGAAAATTCCAAACCCGAGAACGGCGCCTTCCAACGAAGCGAAAGCGCCGTCGATGCCGCCATAAAACGTTTGAAGGGCGATACCGGCAATCACACCCGGTACGGTGACCCAGTTCGGTATCTTCCGGGTCCGCAGATCGCTCCACGCCGCAACAGCCACGACTGCGATAAGAGTGACTTCCGCCGCGCCGCTCAAGACTTTTCTCCGGACACCGGATCGTCCGCGGCTTCGAAGACCATCGCCACGGAATCCGCGTACACCTGTTTCCAATGCGGGCTCGCCATCAGGACCGTCGACAACGCCGTATCCGGCGCGACTAATGCGAACCTCACGCCGTAACGCTTCAGCACGTCGTTCCAGTGGGGCTTTGCTTCGTTTACCAGCGCGTACTCTTCCAGGAAGTCTCTTCCATAGAAGTCGCTGCGACCGTCGACGAAAACCTTCACCCTCCCCGCAAAACGATAAATCAAGTAGCCGCCCCACTGATCCTTCGCAAAAACGCGCTCGCCGGTCTTCCGCTGTTGGAGAAAGTCGGCCGCACGCACGGGAAACTTCCCGGGACTGAAATTCAGCGGCCGGCCCGCCAAGCCAACAGCGAGGGCAAGTACAGCGGCCAGCGGAACAATGCCCCAGATCCGGCGATCGATGTTCAGCAACCGCTCCGAGTACTCCAGCACACGGCGCAGTTGCCGCAACTGCCAGGCTTCCCGGGAAAGAGCGGCCACGCACAACGGCAACAACAGCACGGCAGACGACGCGAGATGCCGGGCAGAGTACAAGGAAATGTGGAGCAGCGCCAGACACAGAAGCCCGGGTCCGAAAGCGCGCTGTTTGAACAGGATGACGGCGCCCAGAACGGCCATCAACAGAAAGGCCTCGACATAGTACGCGCCGGAGGAATGGAAGCTGAAGCTGCGGAACTCCGAAACGTGATCCATCAGGTAGTCGTTCTGCAGGTAAGACAGAACGTGGCGGTGCAGCCGCCACCCGTACGGATTCACGAACGTGGCGAGCATTGACGCCGTGCCCGCGATCCATAGTGGACCGGACGGACGGCGCCGGATCGTTTCACCGGCCGCATATATAAGAACGATGGATGGGCCGAGGAGGAAGCTGCCGTGAAGATTGGCCCACAGGCATGCAACGATGGGCAGCCAGAACAGGCCCCGGCGATGTTCGACAATCGCGAGGACGAGAAGCGCCATTCCCCAGGAAAACACATGCGGACGCGCCAGCCAGTGGATGCTGGTTACCCCAAGCAGCAAAGCGGTAGCACCCGCGGTCAACAGGATATTCCCTCCGAGCGAAACGGAGAGGCGCGCCGCCCCCCAGATGCAGGACGCGATGACGAGAGCGGCAAGCAAGGCGACGCCGGGAAGGCCTGCCCAGCGATGAGCCATCGCGAGCCCGACGTCGGAAAGCCATTCCCATGCAAACCAGGGCTGACCCGGACGGGTATAGGAAAACGTGTCGGCCACCGGCAGAACGGACGAATCGAGGATCGCTTCTCCATTTCGAATGTGCCAGCCGGTGTCGCTGTCGCGAAGCAGTCCTGCAGGTCCCTGCGACAGGAACAACACCTGAAGGAGGGTCACGGCGAAGACGGCGACTCCAAAGCTCGGCAATAACAAAGAAGCGAGCGGGTGCACTTCGGTTCCGCTTCGAGAAAGCGGATTGAAGGCAATCGCCTGCGGGTTCGAGTTCACTGGCCGGTAAGCGCCAGCGCGGCTGTGATGCTTTCGTACAGGCTGTTGAGTGCGGTGGTCACGCCCCGGACGGCGGCGATCAGCCCCAGCGCGATGGCGGCAACAATCAACGCGTATTCGACCAGGTCCTGGCCATCAGTTTCTTTCCAAAAACGAATTAGAAATTGTTTCATCGTTGTCCCTCAGGTCTTTTTTCAATCCTTTGTTGCACCAGCTTCAAATTCGCCAGCGCGGGCCCGAAGTCCGGCTGAATGGCAAGGGCCTTTACCAGTTCCTCGCGGCTCCGTTCGTATTGCCCTGTCTCGAACAGGATGACGGCGAGGTTGTTGTGGGCGGTCACGGCGTCGGCGGTCGTTTGAAACTCCTGGAGGGCGCCGTCCAGGTCGCCGCGGCGGGCGAGACAGGCGCCGAGATTATTGCGAATCGTTGCGGATTTCGGGTCGAGTTCGAGCGCCTTCCGAAACGCGTTCTCGGCAGAGGCCGCGTTTCCGGCGTCGACATGGAACAGGCCAAGCTCATTCCAGGCGTGCGCGGACGGCGAAACACGCACCGCCTCCAGATATTGTTTCAGCAGCGGATTCGACGGCGTGCGATGGACACATCCGGCAGCCAATGTGAAGCTGATCAGAAGCGCGGCGATCCTTTTCATCCGGTCTGCTCTTCGCAAAGCGAGAACTGCAACTCGTCACCGATGGCGGTTCCCGTTTCGGCCAGCGATCCCGAAGCGAGTTCCAGAACGCTTTGCGCCCCCCAAACCAATGTCGTCAAACGGAAAGGCGCGAGTCCGTGGTAGACGCGCTTCACTCGCAGCCGCCGGTCGAGAAAGGCCACGTCGATCGGAAAGCGCATGCCGAACGTGTGGATCGCCTGGGTCGGGTAAATCCAGAGCCCTTCACCCCGTTCCAGCGACTCGTGCTTCAACAACCCGATCCGCCTTGTCCGGGGCGTGTCCGCCACACGCACCTGGAGCGCCAACCTGGCGTCTCGGGTACGGTTATGAACAACATAAGGTCCTGTATTCATGGATGCGCGGCATCTTAAGCCAAACAGGCTCGGGGCAATGTAAAAAAATGCAAAAAACTCCAGACGGACTTTGCAGCAACATCGCGCCTGACATATAGTGCCGCCGACCGGGGGCGGTTTCCAAATATGTCGTTCTTCGCGAAGCGGCGGATTTTTCTGTCCGCACTTTCGTTTTTTCTTTTCGTGCCGGCGCTTTCCGCGGCAAACATCGGAACGGCGGTTCCGATCGTGGGTCAGGTCGCGGACCTGATTCATGATCCGGCCCGCAATCTCGTTTACCTGGCGAACACGCCACGCAATCAGATCGAAATTTACTCCGTCGATTCCCGCCGCCTGACCGGAAGCATTCCGACCGGAACACAACCGGCCAGCCTCGCGCTCAGCCTGGACAACAGCACCTTGTATGTGGCCAACGTGGGATCGAACTCCATCAGCGTCGTCAATCTCAACTCGCAGCGCGTGACCGCCGACTTCGCGGTGGGGTCCCGGCCGGATGCCATCGCCGTCGGAAGTGACGGCAATGTGCTGATCCTGGGTACGGCGGGACTTCAGCGGCTCGATCCATTTGGCGGCCGGATCTTTCCGATCCCGATTTCGCCTCCGCCGACCACGCCGGCCGGACAGCCCATCACGCCTCAGAGCCCCACGCCCGGACAGTTTCTGGCGGGACTGGTGACGGCGGCGAACGGCAACCTGATCATCGGTTTGTCCGGCCAGGTGGCCGGAGCGGCCAATACGCAAAACCGCATCTTCATTTACGAGGTGGCCTCACAAAGCGTCCTTCGAAGCCGCAATGTCAGCGGTCTCCGGGCGATCCTGTCCGCTTCGCCGGACGGCTCGAGGTTCATGGCCGGACCGTTCCTGTTCGACACTCAAACTCTGACGATCCTGGGCCGCACCGGCACCGTTGCGCCGAATCTCACCGGAGGAAGCGTATTCTCGTTCGACGGCAACTCCGTGTACGCCACGTTTTCGACGCAGACCGCCATCAACCCGCTGAATACAAACAATCCGCAGAACCAGGGCGGACCCGTGATTCCCGGAGGCGTGCCGGGCCAGGTCGCCGGCACGCCGACCGGGGGCGTCCTGCAAGTGCTGCGTTCCTCGAGTCTGACGCCGCAACTCGGTCTGCGGATTCCCGAGACGATCAATTCCAAGATCATCGCTTCCGCAGACGGCCAGAATCTTTTCGCAAACTCCACCTCGGGACTGCTCGTCATTCCGATCGGCCAGTTGACCAGCCTTCCCATTCTGGACGTGAGCACGACGAACGTCATGCTGTCCGTCGACCCCTGCAACCGCACGATCGTTTCGGCCAACGTCCAGGTGCGTAATGCGGGCGGCGGGCGTCTGACATTCTCGGCAACGATGAACAACCTGGCCGCGCCCGTCGCGTTGAATCGGGGAACCGGTGTGGCGCCGACGAACCTGACGATCACGTTCGACCCCCGGACAATAACGACGCTCGGCACGCAGCAATTCGCGGTCGTGCTGTTGTCGCCCGAAGCGGTGAACGTCGAGCCGGCGATCCTGGTGAACCTGAATTACCGCGATGTGAGCCAGCGCGGAACGATCGTTCCGGTCAACGGAGTCGGGGTCGACCTATTGATGGACACGCCACGCCAGCGGCTGTACATCGCGAATTACACGCAGGATCAGATCGAAGTGTTCTCACTCGAGAGCCAGGCGTTTCTTCCTCCGATCCGTGTCGGCAACCGCCCGTTGTCGATGGCCCTTGCGAATTCGAACACGCTTGTCGTCGCAAACGCGGGCGCCGAAGGGATCTCCGTGATCGACCTGGACGCCATGCAGGAAATCGAGCAGATCAACATGGGTCCCATTCCGCTGAACGCGACGCCGTTTTTCCCGCGGAGCGTTGCGGCCTCGTCGAATGCCATCCTGTTTTCGGTCGTGCCGCTTCCCGCCAACATCGGTGTGACGCCGCCGGCAAACGGGCCGGTTTGGCAGTTGAGTCTGCTGACCCACAGCGCATTCCCCCGTTTGAATCTGGGATTCGGCACGCCGAACAACATTCAGGGACGCAACGTCATGGCCGCCGCAGCCGCAGGCAGCGGGATTGCGGTCGTGGAAACCAACGGCCAGCTCCGCTTCTACGATCCTCTGGCCGATACGTTCACCCTCCCGAGGACGGGTTCATTCCCGCAGCCTTTTCGCGGGACGGTCTCGGCCTCGGCCGACGGGAACTATTACGTCGTCGATAACATTGTCTTCAATTCCGCGCTGGTGCCGCTCGGGTCGATCAGCCAGGTGACGGCCGGACAGCCCCCACAGGCGGCACAGGCCTATGGCGTGGTCGTCTCCGGAAGCAGCGTGGTGCGTGTTCAGTTCGTCACCGCAACGCAGCAGAATCTGCAGCGCTTCAATCTGAATACACTGCAGTCGGATCTTTCCGTCGGTCTGCCCGAAGCCATCATGGACATTGCTCCGGCCGCTTCGGGCGTCGGAACCAGACAATGGCCGCCTCGCGCGGTCGCTCTGGAGTTGGGCCAGAACAACCAGGCGCAACTGCTGGCTCGAGGGCTGGCGACCGACAGCGCGAACAATGTTTATGCGTTGACGCTTTCAGGATTGAGCGTCGTTTCACTCGCCGCTTCAACCGGACGTACTCCGGTGTTCTCCGCAAACCAGGTGGTGAACAGCGCAAGCCGGACAGCTCCGGTCGCCGGCGGATCGCTCGTTTCAATCTTCGGTTCAAATCTTGCGGATCCCGCCTCTGCCGTCGCAACTCCGCTGCCGACGAACCTGGGCGGCGTCTGTGTGACGGCCAACGAAATCGCCATCCCTCTGCTGACGACGTCTTCCACTCAGATCGATGCGCA
>JAHFTY010000042.1 GCA_023265365.1 Acidobacteriota bacterium | reverse complement strand
GAACCGCGCTACGCCGCGGTGGCGCGCGAGATGTTCATGAGCGGCGACTATGTGACGCCGCGGCTGAACGGCGTGCCGTGGTTCGAGAAGCCGGTGCTGGTGTACTGGGGAGCGGCTGCCGGTTACAAAATTTTCGGGTTCAACGAGTGGGGCGCCCGCTTTCCGTCCGCAGTGGCGGCGACGTTCTGCGTCTTCCTGGTGTACTGGTGTGCCAGGCGGCTCTGGGACCGGAGGGCGGGAATCCTGGCGGCGCTGACCATCGCGTCCTCGGTCGGATTCTTTGCGTTCGCGCGCGCGGCCTCGATGGATATGGCGCTGACCGCCTGTCTCACGTCCGCGCTGGTTTTCTTTCTCGCGGGTATCAACGACGGTACCGAAAACCGCCGCTGGTGGTTCTATCTGTTCTACGCTTCGATCGGCTTCGGAAGTCTCGCGAAGGGTCCGGTCGCCGTCCTGCTGCCCGCCGTTTCGCTGCTTTGTTTCATCATCGTTCGAGGCGCGTACGACGAATGGCGGACATGGCACCTGGAAGGACTGGGAATCGCGCTCGCCATCGCGCTGCCGTGGTATGTGGTCTGCACGTGGAGGAACGGCTGGGATTTCATCCAGGTCTTCATCATCAACCACAACTTCGAGCGGTTTACGACCACGGTTCATGGCCACCAGCGCCCATTTTATTTTTATGTTCCGGTGCTGTTGCTGCTGACCTTTCCGTGGACCTTTGTGTTGATTCCCGCGTTTCGCCGATCGTTTGCGCGTAACGAACAGTTCATCCTCTGGTGGGCGATCGTCCCGTTTGTCTTTTTTTCGCTGGCCGGTTCCAAGCTTCCCGGTTACCTCCTGCCCGTCGTTCCGCCGATTGCGCTGCTGTGCGCGAAAGAACTCTGGCGGCCGTCTTCTCGCGCTTTCAAGGTGGCCGTCTTTGTCGAAGCCGGCACGATGGCGTTTATCGGTGTGGCATTCGGATTCTTCGGATCGATGATCAACGTGAATCCGCATGTCAGCGGGCTGCTGATTGCGTCGGTCGCGCTGGCGCTCGCCGTCGCTTTGTCCGCGATCGCGATCTGGCTGAATCCGCCCGCTCTGGCGATCTTCAACGTCAGCATGATGATCGGTGTGGTTTTCATCGCCACGACGCTCGTGTTTCCACGATTCGAACGCACGGATACCATGAGGCCGTGGCAGCAGGCGCTCGAGTTGATCGTTCCTGAGAGCCAGGTGGTGATTCTCTACCGGCCGGCGCGATGGATGGAGTATGGACTCCAGTATTACCGCGACAGCAAAGCCCGCGCCGTCGGTTCACCGGAGGAGCTTTCGGCCCTCCTCGAAAAGGACTCCCGGCTTTTGTGCATTGCCGAGGACAAGTCGTTAGACGAACTGGCGAAGCTGGGCAACGTGGATATGCAGGTGGTGCATACGATCGAGCACCAGACCGCGTTCTGGGTGTGGCACGTGCGCTAGGAAGCCCGCGGAAGTTCGTTTTCTTCTCGAACGGCTCTGGCGAACAGGACGAAAAACACGCAGCCGCCGTTCGGGTTGTCTTCGACCCAGATCGCGCCGTTGTGAGCTTCGACCAGGGCGCGCGAAATGGCGAGTCCGAGTCCGAGGCTTTGACCGTGTGTCTTCTTGCCCTGTTTGGCCTGGTGAAACGTCTCAAAGACTCCCTGCTTGTGAAGATCCTCGATTCCGGGCCCGCTGTCCGAGATCGCGACGAGCACATAACCATTCGGACCGCGGACGGAGCGGGGCGCCCGGACGGGAAAGTGTTTCACGTAACCGGCATGCATGCTGACGATGCCGCCCTTCGCCGAAAAGCGAATGGCATTGTCGAGCAGGTTCGAAAAGATCTGGACCATGCGGTTGGGATCGCACATCACCATGAGCGGCTCACGAGGAATGCCGGTTACGAGCCGAAGCGATTTGAGCCGGGCCGCTTCGTTCATTTCCACAACGACGCCCTGGGCGATTTCGACGATGTCCTGAAGCTGCATTTCGTAGTCGACGATTCCCGCTTCGAGGCGCGACAGATCGAGCAGGTTGCCGATCATGACGGCGAGTCTTTTCCCGCTTTGCAGGTTCAGTTGGAGCAGCCGTTCCTGTTTCTCGGTGAGAGGGCCCGGGATCCGCTCGAGCATCAAATGAGTGGTTTCCTGCATCGATGCCAGAGGCGCTTTCAACTCGTGGGACACGTGAGAAACGAAATCCTTCTTGACCCGTTCGAGTTCACCGATCCTGCCGGTCAGTTCCCCGTTCCGCCGGGCAAGTCCGGAAACGTTGCGGATCGCGGCGGCGGAGATCGCCGTCGAAGCGATCACGGCCATTGTTCCGGACAACCACGATCCGTCGCTATAAAGAACCGCGATCGCCGGCGTGACGAGGAGCGCGTACCACGTGACGATGCGGACGGCAGGTCTCATTCTTCGATCTTGTACGCTTTGAGTTTGTTCCTGATTGTTTTCACGTCAAGACCCAGTTGACGCGCGGCCTCGGCCTTATTGTGGTTGGTGCGTTCGAGCGTTTTGAGAATGAGTTCCCGCTCCGCCTCTGCGGCAGTGATACCGACGGGCAGGACGATCTTTGTGGAGATCTCGGTTCCGGAACTGCGGAGGTACGGAGGCAGATGAAACGTCTCGATCCATTCGCCCTTCGCCAGAATGAGCGCGCGCTCCATGACATTTCGAAATTCCCGGACGTTGCCGGGCCACGAGTAGGTCATCAGCATTTCCATCGCGTCATCGCGAAGCGCTTCGACGTGGGCATTGTGCTTGCGATCGAACTCTCCAATGAAGTGCTGCGCGAGAAGTGGGATGTCTTCCTTCCGGTCTCGAAGCGGCGGCAATGTGATCGTAAATACGGTAAGCCGGTAGTAGAGATCCTCCCGGAGCTTGCTGTCCGCGATCGCCTGCCGCGGTTCCTGGTTTGTCGCCGCGATGACGCGGACATCGAAAGCAAATTCCTGTTTTCCGCCGAGACGCCGCACCTTGCCGTCCTCGAGAACGCGCAACAGTTTGGGTTGCAGGGCGACCGGCATCTCGCCGATCTCATCGAGGAAGAGCGTTCCGCCGTTGGCCAGCTCGAAGCAGCCCTGTCGTATGCCGATCGCGCCGGTGAAGGATCCCTTTTCGTGACCGAAGACCTCGCTTTCGATGAGGCTTTCCGGAATGGCCGCCGAATTGATCGCGATGAACGGGCCGTTGCCGCGCGAACTTAATCGATGAATGGTGCGGGCGGCGAGTTCCTTGCCGGTCCCGCTTTCACCGGTGATGATCGCCGACGCATCGCTCGTACTGAGGCTTTGAATGAGGTCGTACACCTCGCGCATCGCCTTGCTCGTCCCGACAAATTCGCCGAAGCCCGATCCCCGTTCCAGCTGGGTGGTGAGCTTTTTGGAGGTGACGCGCATTTCAATATCGCTCTCCGCGGCTTTGAGAATGGCGCGCAGCTTGGGATAGTCCATCGGTTTGGTCACGAAGTCCTGGGCCCCCTGTTTCATGGCTTCCACCGCGAGATCGATGCTGGCATGGGCGGTGACCAGGATGACCGGCCGATTTGGATTCCCGGCTTTGAGGCAGCGCAGCAGGTCGAGACCGGAAAGTTGCGGCATCACGACGTCGGAGATCACCACATCCGGGTCGTATGTTTCGACCATTTCCTTCGCCTCGGCGCCGTCCGACGCGAGGCGGACGTCATACCCCCATTCCTGGAGAATCATTTCCAGAACTTCACGAATTGCAGGTTCGTCGTCAACGATCAGGATCTTTGTCTTTCTCATATCCACTAGTGTAAGGGAAATTTTCCCTCTGCGGTAATCGCCGGAGATCCGCTAACTCCAGTGTTTGCGGTCCCCCTGGCTCAATAGCCCATGCCATTTTAGCAAGTTAGCGGCCGTTGTCCGCGGATGGCCGTCCCCGTGCGACCAACACCTGTGGAGGTGAGACGTCATGGTGTGGAGAATTCTGAGAATCACGATATTCGGCGTGGCGTTTCTGTTTGGGACCATTGCCGCCGGCGGATGGAATCCGGCCGTGTTGGCTCCGGCGGCCGCGGCCGAGTCGAAAGAACTTTCCAATACGGGCGCCACGCTGGTTGTCAGTTGTGCGGAAGGCGATCCCACGGTCCAACACGATTTCAGCGCCGGATTCCTCCGCGTGAAATGTGAGAGTCGAATGCGCATCATCCATACCCAACCCTCGCCCGCGCCCCACCATTTCCGCAAACCGTTGCCGGCCATTCCCGTTGCCACCATCGTGAGGGCGGGACAGATGGGCCGGTAAAGGGGAAATTTTCCGCGTCTGCAAACCGGCGCCGCGAGTCCATTCACTTCGCGCCGCTGACATTCGAGTCACTTGGAAGGTGGCAGCGCTCGTGCGAAACGCATCTATCCGAGGGATACACGCGGCAACGCAAAACCGCTTTTTCAACGGCTCAGGAGGACAAGGTATGAAGGTCTCAAAGTTACTCACGTTTGTTGTGGCAATAGCATTTTTCTCTGCGTGTTCACCCAGTTCGCCGACCGATGCCACAGCGCCCTCGGAAACCCCGGCACCGGCCGCACCGGTTGCGGCCGCTCCCGCGTCTCACCCGGCCGCTCCGGTGAAAGCCGCGGCGCCGGACCGCGCTGCGGCTCCCGCGACGGCGGCGAAAGCGAGGACAGTCATCGTTCCGGCCGGTACGGAGCTTTTGGTGATTCTGATCGATTCCATCAGCACGGATAAGAACAAGGCCGGCGACAGGTTCATGGCAAGCCTTGGCGCGCCTATCATCGTTGACGGCAAGACCGTGGTTGAACGGGGAACGAAAGTCCAGGGTCGCGTGGCCGACGCGGAAAGTTCCGGCCGGGTCAAGGGGCTCGCGAACATTCGCCTGGAGCTGACGGGGATCATGGATGGGGCCAAAGTCATTCCAATCGTCACCAAACCACTCGTCGCCGAAGCCGACAGCTCGAAAGGACGCGATGCGGCAGTTGCCGGAGGAGGCGCCGGCATTGGCGCTGCGATTGGCGCGGCAACCGGCGGGAAGAAGGGGGCAGGACTCGGAGCCATTATTGGTGGGGCTGCGGGAACCGGCGCGGTGCTGGCCACAAAAGGCAGGGAGTTGGAGTTCGGCTCCGAGTCGAAGCTCCGGTTCACGCTCGACAAAGAAGTCGAACTACCGGCTTCAAAAACGATCTCCTAACCAGCCGAGGGCTGCGCCCTCGATCTCCCGGCTCGCCTGAGGATTCGGTTGGGCGCAGCCTTCGGCTCGTTAGAACCCGGATAACGGTCTAACCGGCGAGATTTGCGGGGATCTGACCCGCCAGGTAGGCGAGGGTCGGTTCGACGAGGCTCGGATCAAACTGAGTGCCGGTACAGCGTCGAACCTCCTCGCTCGCTTTCTGAAAAGAGACGGGAGTGTTGTACGGCCTCTTGTAGATCATCGCGTCAACCGTGTCGACGATGGCGAATACCCGGGCTCCAAAGGGAATCTCGTCGCGCTTCAGCCGCCGTGGATAGCCCGTTCCGTCGTATTTTTCATGATGACAGCGAACGATTTCGGCCGCGTCCTTGAGCCATTCCAGGGTGCTGAGGAATTCATATCCATACTCGGCGTGACGCCGCATTGTTTTCCACTCCGCTTCGTCGAGACTGGATGGTTTCCACAAAATGGAGTCCGGGATTTTGAGTTTGCCGATATCGTGCAGCAGCGCCCCATGTTCGATCTGCACCAGAACCGGCCCGGTGATTCCCATCGATTGAGCGGTGCCCGCCGTCAGATCGGCAACCCGGCGGGAGTGCCCGCTCGTGCTCTGATCTCGAAAATCGAGTGCCATGGAAAGGGCGTCCAGCGTGGCGGAGTGAACGTGCGTCAGGCTGCTCAGGGCCTCGTTCAGCGCTTTGGTCTTTTCCGCAACAAGCCGCTCGAGGTGAAGCCGGTAGGCCTCGTTTTCCTTGATTAGCCGCCGATGTTCGAGAGCTCGAGCCACCGAAAGGGAGAGTTGATTCAGCTCCACGGGCTTCAGGAGAAAGTCGATGGCGCCCCGTTTCATCAGGTCCACGGCAAGCGAAGTTTCGTCCTGGGCGGTGAGGAAAATGACTTCGACGGTGGGGTCCGACTCCTTGACGGCATCGAGAATGACCGAGCCTGAAATATACGGCATCCTGAAATCGAGAATACAAACGTCCGGCTTGAACGAGTGGAAGGTGTTCAACGCTTCACGCGCATCGGACAGTCCCAGCACCACGTATCCGCGATGCATCAGCAGTTCCCGGATGAAGGAGACGATTTCAGATTCGTCGTCAATGACAAGTATTCGGTTCATCGCGGACATGGATTTCTCATTCTACTTGAATCGGTGTCCTGGCAATGGCCGTTACTTCTTTAGTTTGATGATGAATCCAGCGGAGACTTCCAGATTGTGAATGGCGCCGTTCGCCGGGAAAACGACCGTGTTTTGATCCGGTGAACTCCGGGGCAATCCAAATGACGGATTACGGCCGACAAAGCCGCGAGCGTCCATCCGCAGGCCGAACCGGTCCGTCATGGTTCGTTTGAAACCGACGCCGTAGTTCACGGCGAACTCCGCGGACGATTCGAACCCCGGCAGGTTTCCTCGAAGCGGATCCCTGCCGACGGCGCGCGACCGGGACGTCGGCTGGTAAAGCGTTCCACCGAGGCCACCGCTGATGAAAGGCCGCGTTTTGCGGCTCTCCTCCTCGTTCAGGTAATACATGGCGTTGATTCCGAAGTTGAAAACCCGGATGTCGTATTCCTGCTTCTGCGCCGGAGTCGAAGTGCGGATGAAGCGGGCGTTGTTCGGTTCATAGCTGAAGAAGAACTCTTCTCCCCAGTGTCCCGTCGTGTTGATGTTGAAGCGCAGCCCTCCACGAAGAACATCGTCAAGTTTGAACTGGCTCTGTACGGGTGTGATGGTCTGGGGAAACCCGATTTCGTACTGATTCTTGGTATGTGCGCTTCCGGCAATGAATGGATTCAGCTCGACGCTCCGGAATTCCTGAGCCGAAAGCAAGGTTTGAGTGGACAGCCATACCACTACAAGAAGTATCGAACCCGTGAGCCAACGCTTCATATTGGACCTCTTTAGGGAGATCGACCGTTTGTGAACTCATCGGCACATTAAAGTAAGGACCGGGCAAAGTCAAGGACTGTCACGGGTTATCGCTTCCGGACGGCCTCGTAATCCGCCGGCGTATTGATGTTCCGAAACAAATCCGGCCCGAAGCCCTCGATTATTTCCGGCGTAACGGTGTCGATGAATCCGTGGAGACTGCGCCGAGCCGAAGCGATATAGGCGTGAAGCGGCCCGAGAAGGACGCGGCGGACTCCTAGACATAAGGGGTAAGCGGATCCAATATTGCAGACGACCAGTGGCCGGTCCGATCGTTCGAGGGATTCTTTCAGATGCTTTAGGAGTCGATGCGTCAAAAGAGGGAGGTCGACGGCGACGATGAGATTGTTTTCCGTTGTGGTGTGTTCGAGGGCGGTGGCGATGCCTCCGATGACGCCGAGGTCCGGGACGGAGTCCGGAAGGTCATCACGCCCCACCACCTGCACCGGATCGCAGACGCCGTGAAGGAGTCCGGTCATGTGTTCGAGCAGGGTCTGACCGTTCCAGGCGAGGAGAGCTTTGTCCGTCCCCATCCGGCGGCTTTTGCCTCCGGCTAGAACGAATCCGGCGGCCGGACTTGGCGTTGACATGGGTAGATCGGTCCTTTAAGATGAGTTATCCGTTTTCGATTGAAAATACTG
The DNA here is from genome assembly GCA_023265365.1 of Acidobacteriota bacterium. Classification (GTDB taxonomy): domain Bacteria; phylum Acidobacteriota; class Terriglobia; order 20CM-2-55-15; family 20CM-2-55-15; genus JAHFTY01. Next base: position 16,348 of record JAHFTY010000042.1, on the reverse strand, counting down.
TATTTAGGAGCCGTCACGGTTCATCCGCACTGAATATGAAAACCCGCCGCACTTTCCTTTTTATCATTGTTCTTTCCCTGAGTCTTTCGTCAGCTCTGTTTGCCCAGACCAACCCGAAGTTCATGCCCGTGGATGAAGTCCGGGCGGGGATGAAGGGCGTCGGCAAAACCGTCTTCCAGGGGACGACGATCGAGGAGTTCAACGTCGAGGTTCTTGGCGTTTTGAAGAACAACATTGCTCCCAAGCAGGACATGATTTTGGCTCGCCTTTCCGGCGGCCCGCTGGAAAAGACCGGGATCATCGCCGGTATGAGCGGCAGTCCGGTCTATATCGACGGACGACTGATCGGCGCTGTGGCCTTCGCGTTTCCACTCTCGAAAGAACCGATTGCGGGCATTCAGCCGATCGGGCAAATGCTCAACCTGCTGGACCTGAAACCAGCTCCGGCAAACGCCGTGGCTCAAGCCGCTTCCCTGCCGGTGCCCGCCGTGTCGCCCACCGAATTCGTCCATCGCCTGATTCAGGAGGCCGCGGCCGGAAAGCCTCTGCACGAATTATTGCTTCCGCAGTTTGCCGGGAATCACGGCACGGTTTCGACGTCTGCGGCATCGCTCGTTCACATCCAGACGCCGGTCATGCTTTCCGGAGTGACACCTGCGGCGGTGCAGCATTTCACTCCATTCTTCAATGCATTCGGATTGACTCCGGTTCAGGCCGGCGGAAGTTCCACGGCCGAATTGCGCGCGGCTGCGATCAATCAGAAGCTGGAGCCGGGTTCCGCAGTCAATGTCGAGATGATACGCGGCGATTTCAACTACACGGCCAATGGAACGGTGACCTACGTGGACGGGGACAAGGTGTACGCGTTCGGTCATCCGAATCTCGGCTCCGGATCCACCGATTTGCCGATGTCGCAGGGGTACGTGATCACCGTGCTGCCCAACATTCAGAATTCTTTCAAGCTCGCGGCTCCTCTGAATGTTGTGGGCGCCTTCAAGCAGGATCGCAACACGGGTATCGCCGGGCTGGTCGGCGGGCAGTCGAAGATGATTCCGGTGACGCTGACGTTGCAGTCGAGCACGAATTCCGTCAACCGGTACAGCTTCGAAATTGCGAATGACCGTTTTCTGACCCCGCTCTTGATGAACTTCTCGATTTTCAACTCCATCACCGCCAGCGAACGCGCGCTCGGTGAAATGACGATCGCGGTCAGCGGGAAGATTCATCTGAAGGACAACGACTCCATCAACATCGGCAACATTTTCACGGGGGACATGAACGGACCCGCCATGGCGTCGGTCGCTGCGATCGCGCCGGTGCAGTATTTGATGACGACGGGATACGACGGCGCGGTGATTCAGAAAATCGATCTCGATATCGTGTCGACGGAACGAAAAACGTCTGCGGCGCTCGAATCCATTTCCGTCGACAGGACGGAAGTCCGTCCCGGCGAGACCATCAACCTGACCGCGTTCCTTCGCGGGACTTCCGGGGCGTCGTTTGTGGAGCGTTATCCGGTACAGATTCCCGCCGGACTTCCGGCAGGTTCGATTCAATTGCTCGTCGGCGACGGAACGACCGTCACCAGCGGCGAACTGCGACGGGGACCGGCGGGAGCGCCCAAGGATCTTCCGCAGATCATCAGGGAATTGAACAAGCTTCGGCGGAACGACCGGCTCTACATCAAGGTGACCAGCAACGAGCCCGGCGTGGTGATCGGCGGAGAAGAACTCCCGTCGCTTCCGCCGTCGATGGCTGCAGTCCTGAACCCCAATCGATCCTCCAGCCGGAGCGTGTCCAGTACGGGAAGCTCCACGATTCGCGAGTACGAAATGCCCCAATCGAAGTATGTGATCCAGGGACAACGATCACTGACCCTGACGGTTCTACCGTGATGAAAAAGACATTGTGGTTGCTTCCTCTCCTGTTGGCCATTCCTCTGCTCGCGGTAACGCCGCAATTCTGGGAAGTGCGCACCTACGACGAGTTCCGACGCGGAAAACTGATCGATGTTTCCCTGACGAGCGACAACGAACTGGTCCTGGCTCCCAGGTTCGACAGCGTTTTTAATACGGAACAGACCTTGATCTGGTCGGCGATTACCGATTCCAAAGGCAACGTCTTTGTCGGTACCGGACACGACGGCAAGATCTTCAAGATCGACAGTGCCGGCAAAGGGACCATGATCGCCGACCTTGCCGAACTCGATGTGACCGCCCTGGCAATCGACAGCAAAGACGTTCTGTACGCGGCGACCTCTCCGGACGGCAAGGTCTACCGGATCGATGGCGCGGCGCCGAAAGACTTTTACGATCCGGACGCCAAATACATCTGGGCGATGACGTTCGACAGGCAGGGCCGGCTGCTGGTCGCGACCGGCGATAAAGGCGTCATCTATCGCGTCACCCCCGACGGCAAAGGCGAATCGTTCTACGACACCGACGAAACGCACATCATCTCGATGACGTTGGACAAAGACGGGAACGTCATAGCGGGTGGAGACCCCAAAGGTTACATCTACCGCATCGCTCCCGATGGGAAGGCGTTCGTTCTCTACGACTCCGGAATGCGCGAGGTTCACGCCGTTGCGGTGGGGGCCAATGGAAACATCTACGCGGCTGTGCTTAGCGGCAAGTCGTCATTGAGCCCGGCTGCAGCGGTCGTCGGGCCCGTGTCATCGTCCTCCGGGAATGTCGAGGCCAGTATCAGCGTCACAGTTGGATCCGCGGAGAAAACGGCTGTGTCGCAGGGCGCGGAGGTCGTCATCACCTCGACCGACAGCCCGGATGTCAGTTCTCCGCGGACCGCCGGCCGTCGTGGAGCGGGCGACGCGAATTCGCAAAGTGTGATTCTGGAAATACTGCCGGATGGCACCGTCAACACCCTCTGGCGTTCGCGCGACGAGATGGTGTTTTCGATTCTGCCACAGCGCGACAGGTTGCTGTTTTCGACGGGGACCAAGGGACGCATTTACTCCTTTTCAAGCCCGCGCGACACAACCCTCCTCGTTGAGGGGTCGGAAGAGCAGACGACGCGGTTGTTGTCCGTCGGCAATCGGATCTACGCGGCGACGGCCAACATCGGAAAACTCTTCAGCATGAGCGATGCGCTTGCGACTTCGGGAACGTATGAATCCATCGTCAGGGACACCGATGCCATCTCGACGTGGGGAAAGCTCTCCTGGAAGGCACAAAACCTCGAACTGATGCAGGTCTTCACCCGAAGCGGTAACACAAGTTCACCGGACAAGACGTGGTCGGAATGGGCCACAGTCGACACGATCGGCACTCCATCGAGTCCCAGGGCGCGGTTCATTCAGTGGAAGGCCGTCCTCAGGTCCGATCGGACGAAGTCGCCCCGTCTGACGTCCATGACCGTTCCGTATCTTCAGCAGAACTTCAGACCCGACGTCGCGGCCATCGACGTGCTCCCCTCCGGAGTGGCATTAGCCAGGACTCAAACGTTCGGTCCGAATGGCGCACCGACGGCCGGTAACGATGCCGCTGCCGCCCGGGCTGCTTTGCGCGCCGGTCAGCCGGCTCCGCCGAAGATTCCGCCGCGCCGGATCAACCAACGGGGCGCACAGTCGTTCCAGTGGACCGCGGCCGACAAGAACGATGATTTTCTGACGTACGACGTTTACTACCGCGGGGACGGCGAGCGTAACTGGAGGCTTCTGAAGAAGGACCTGGACGACAGTTTTTATACGATCAATTCCGATACGCTTCCCGATGGAATCTATCAGGTGCGGGTGGTTGCCATCGATCAGCCGTCCAACCCCGGCGACCTCGCGCTCACCGGGGAAGCGGAGAGCCGGACGTTTTCCATCGATAACACGCCGCCCACGGTCACCATGAAGCTGGACAGTGTGGACAAGGATCGCGCCCGGATTGCTATCGATGCGGTGGACTCCACGTCTACGTTGAATCAGGCGGAGGTTTCGGTCGATACCGGTGACTGGCGACCGATCTTTTCGAAAGACGGGATCATCGACTCGAAGTCCGAGGCGTTCAGTTACCTGTCCGGTCCACTGTCTGCCGGCGAGCACGTGGTCGCTTTCCGGGTATACGACCAGAATGACAACGTGGGGATGCAAAAGCTGATCGTCAGAATCCCTTAAATCCTATGAAAAACACTTTGCTGTCCATCTTGCTCTGCGCCGCCTTTTCGACCGCGGCTCTCGCGCAACCGAGGCAACTTCAGCCGCCCGACACGGACGACCGGCCGAAGGTCGATGTCGAAAGCTACCAGGTTGCCGCCACGCTCAATCCCGAAGAGCACCGTCTTGCCGCCGCGGCCGAGATCACGTTCAAACAACTCGACCGGCAGACCTTTGTGGTCTTCGATCTCGACCGCCGCCTGAGAGTTTCCAACGCGTCGATCGGCGGCAAGCAAATCAGCTTCAGGCAGTTTGATCTCGATTCCACCGTTGAGTTCGATATGAGCGGCCAACAGTTCGCCGGCACGCCTGTCCTCCACGTGGAATATGCAGGAATCCTCAATCCTGAGGAGGGCCGCCGCGATCCGATTTTTGCCCGCGTGTCCGAGGACAGCGCGTTCCTGCTCTACGACGGGAAATGGTTCCCGACCAACGGGCTTCGCCGGGACAAGGCGGTCATGGTCGTCAAGGTGAGCAGTCCGGCAAACTGGACCGTCGTCAGCGACATGGCGCCGGTTCCCAACCAGTCCAACACCTTCGGCAGCAACCAGCCTTCATTCTGGGGAATGATCGCCGCGGGAGACTACACACCGAAGACCGTGAAAACCGACAAAGGCGACGTCATGGTCGCGACGCTCAAAGCGCCGGACGACGCCGTGACCCACATGGTCGAGAGCGCGACCAAGATCCTGAATTTCTATTCGACGACCTTCGGGCCACTGGCCGTTCCGGCGTTCCGTATCATCGAAGTTTCCGGCGCCAACTGGAACTCGCGATACTCCGTCGGCACGCTGCTGCTGCCTTCATCACAATTCCGCAAGGACTTCGACACCTGGTCTCTCGCTCGAACGCTGGCTCATCAATGGTTCCCACTGAAAATCGCGGTGAAAGATCCTTCGGCCGACGCGTGGCTTGACGACGGCATGGCGGGGTTTGCCAGCCTCCTGTATTTCGAAAAATCGCTGCCTCCGGCGGACTTCCAGGATTACGTCGATAAAGCCCTGGTCAAGGCGCTCTCCTATCAAGGCAACACATCGGTGCACCAGGCCGGAAGTCTGGATAAGGGCGGCCCGGACTACACGTCACTGGTCGAATACAAGGGCGCCTTCATCATCCGGATGCTTCGCTGGGTCATTGGAGACGAGAAATTCGATGCGCTCGTCGGCCAGTACATGCAGAAATTCCAGAACACACCGGTATCGACCGATGCGTTCACCCAACTGGCTTCACAGGTGGCCGGCGAAAACCTGGATTACTTCTTCGACCAATGGCTGAATTCGTCCGGCGTTCCGGAGTTTCAGGATGAATACACGGTTTTTAGAAGAGCGGACGGCTACAAAGTCATGGGACAGATCAAACAGGATCTCGACCTTTTCCGAATGCCGATCGAACTTCAGGTCCAGACGGACGGCGATCCCGAATTCAAACGCATCGACGTTTCCGGCCAGGCGAGCGACTTCGACGTGATGGTCGAGCGCAAACCGAAAGCCGTTCTGATCGATCCGCGGAAGAAAGTGCTCCGCATGTCGAACGACATCCGCGTGGCCGTACTAATCAACCGTGGCGAAGAACTGGCCAACGACGGCGAATACAACCGCGCCATCGACGAGTTTCAAAAAGCCGTCGATCTGCAGGCCCATAATTCGCTGGCGCTCTTTCGGATGGGCGAAGCCCTGTTCGAGCTGGGCAATCTCCAGCTCGCCGCCAACGTCTTCCGCGATGCGCTGAATGCGGACCTGCAGCCGAAATGGGTCGAGGTCTGGGCCTATATCAACCTGGGCAAGATTTACGACATGAGAGGCGATCGCGAAAGGGCGCTGATCCAGTATCAGAAAGCGGTGAATACCGGCGACGATGCGTATGGCGCCCAGGCCGACGCGAAGAAGTATCTTCAGGAGCCGTTCCGCCGCAGCGGCAAAGCCACTATCGGAGACTAATTAGCCGAGGGCTGCGCCCTCGATCTCCCAGCTTGCCTGAGGATGCGGCTGGGCGCAGCCTCGTTAGTCTTCCCGCTGATAGTTGGGGGCTTCCTTGGTGATGAACACGTCGTGGACGTGGCTTTCGCGAAGTGAGGCCTCGGTGATTTTGACGAACCGTGTGTTCCGCTGCAGATCTTCGATTGTTTTCACGCCGCAGTAACCCATTCCGGATTTCAAACCACCGACGAGTTGGAGGACCATCGACGAGATGGGGCCCTTGTAGGGTACACGTCCCTCGATTCCTTCCGGGACCAGTTTCCCTGGAGCCTGCGATTCCTGGCCGTAGCGGTCGCGGCTGCCGTCCTGCATCGCTCCGAGTGAACCCATGCCCCGATACGCCTTGAACGTGCGCCCCTGATAGAGGATGGTTTCGCCGGGGCTCTCGTCGGTTCCGGCAAACAAGGATCCGATCATCACCGTGTCCGCGCCGGCAGCCAGCGCTTTGGTCACGTCTCCGGAGAACTTGATGCCGCCGTCGGCGATCAGCGGGATGTTCGCGTCGCGCGCCGCGCGCGCGCAATTGATGATCGCCGTGATCTGCGGCATGCCCACGCCGCTGACGATGCGGGTGGTGCAGATCGAGCCCGGACCCATTCCGACTTTTACGGCGTCCACGCCGGCCCGGATCAGATCTTTGGCCGCGTCTTCAGTCGCAATATTTCCGGCGATCAGTTGAAGCTCCGGAAAACGGCTCCGCACTTCTTTCACCGCCTCGATGACGCGCGTGGAGTGACCGTGCGCCGTATCGACGGCGATGATGTCGGCCTTCGCGCGAATCAGCTCCGCGGCCCGATCGAGAAAGTCGCCCGTTGCGCCGATCGCGGCGCCGACGCGGAGGCGGCCCTGCTCGTCTTTTGCGGAGAGGGGGTATTTGATTTTCTTCGTAATGTCTTTGACGGTGATGAGACCGCGAAGGCGCTGATCCTTGTCGACGACGAGCAGCTTCTCGATCCGGTGCTTGTGGAGAATGCGCTGCGCTTCCTCGAGCGTCGTGCCGACGGGAACCGTCACGAGGTTGTCCTTGGTCATGACTTCGCGGATGGGCAGGTGAAAGCGGTTTTCGAAACGCAGATCGCGATTGGTAAGAATGCCGACCAGCCTGCCGTTTTCCGTGATGGGCACGCCTGAGATTTTGTAGTGCGACATCAGTTTAACCGCGTCCTCGATGCGGTCATTCGGGGACATGGTAATCGGGTCGACAATCATGCCGCTTTCCGAGCGCTTGACCTTGTCCACCTCGGACGCCTGCTGCTCGATCGACATGTTCTTGTGGATGATGCCGATGCCGCCCTGTTGCGCGAGACCGATGGCCAGGCGGGATTCGGTGACGGTATCCATGGCCGCGCTGACGATCGGGATGTTGAGTTCGATTTTGTTGGTCAGCCGGGTATTGGTCCGGACTTCGGTGGGCAGGACGTCCGATTTCAGCGGAACAATCAGGACGTCGTCAAACGTGTAGGCGTCGCCGGTTATTTTTTTCTCAATCAAACAGCCACTCCATGACACTTTTTGTATTTCTTTCCGCTGCCGCACGGGCAGGGATCGTTTCTCCCGACCTTGGGGGAGTCTCGTTTGACCTGGCTTGCCGCTCCGTCGGAGCCATTTCCACCCTGATTCGACGTGATGAACTGCTGCCGCCGGGCCTTCCGCTCGATCACTTCCTCCTGCTTCTTCTGCTCGACCGGCTGGAGCAGGAACAGGAAACGCAGGGTGTCCTCCTCGATGCGGCTCATCAGGTCTTCGAACAACTCGTACGATTCCTTCTTGTATTCGACGAGCGGATCGCGCTGCGCATAGCCGCGAAGGCCGATGCCTTCCTTGAGGTGGTCCATCGCAAGCAGGTGGTCTTTCCAGTGCGAGTCCACAATCTGCAGCATCAGCATGCGTTCGTGATAACGCATGTTCGTGGCGCCGATAATGGCTTCCTTCTGCTCGTACTTTTCGTGAGACTTCGCCACCAGCGCGTCTTCCAGCTCGATTGAACTCATGCGCGCCGGGTCGATGCCTTCCGTCTTGTAATCGAAACCGAATTGCCGCAGGACGGCGGTGCCGAGCGCATCGAGATCCCATTCGCCGGGATGCGCGTCTTTGCTCGCGTGCATCGCGACAAGTCCCTGCATGATCTCGTCGGCGATGTTGAGCAGGTATTCCTTTTGATCCTCTCCTTCGAGAAGCTGTTTGCGCAGACCGTAAATCGCTTCGCGCTGCTTGTTCATCACGTCGTCGTATTCGAGGACGTGTTTGCGATAGGAAAAATTCTGCCCTTCAACGCGCTTCTGAGCGTTCTCGATCTGCTTGGAGACGAAACGCGACTCGATGGGAACCCCTTCCTCCATGCCGAGCCGCTGCATGATCCCGGAAATCCGGTCCGCCGCAAAAATGCGCATCAGGTCGTCTTCGAGCGAAACGTAGAAACGGGAGGAGCCCGGATCGCCCTGTCGTCCGGACCGGCCTCGCAACTGATTGTCGATGCGCCGCGCTTCGTGGCGTTCCGTACCGATGATGTGAAGGCCCCCGAGCGCGACCACTTCGTCGTGTTCGCGATCGATTTCCGGCTTCACCTTGGCGATGGCTGCCGACCACTGCTCCGGCGTCGCCTGCGCCGGTTCGATATCCTGGCGCCGCAGAAGGTCGCGTCCCAGGAATTCCGGATTTCCTCCGAGGAGAATGTCTGTCCCTCGTCCGGCCATGTTCGTCGCGATCGTGACCGCGCCTTTTCGCCCGGCCTGCGCGACGATTTCCGCTTCTTTTTCGTGGTACTTGGCGTTCAGGACGACGTGTTTGATTCCGGCGCGTTTCAACAACGAACTGAGTTTTTCGGAGCGCTCGATCGTGATGGTGCCGACCAGCGCCGGCTGTCCGTTCTCGTTACACTTCTTGATCTCCTGGACTGCCGCTTCAAACTTCTCGCGCTCCGTGCGGTAAATCATGTCCGGGTTTTCGATGCGGCGCATCGGACGGTTGGTCGGGATCGTCATGACCTCGAGCTTGTAAATCTTCAGAAATTCTTCGGCTTCCGTCTCCGCCGTGCCGGTCATGCCCGCCAGTTTCTTGTACATGCGGAAGTAGTTCTGGTAGGTGATCGTCGCCAGAGTCTGGTTTTCCTGCTGGATCTTCAGTCCTTCCTTCGCTTCCACAGCCTGGTGAAGGCCGTCACTCCACCGCCGGCCCGGCATCAGGCGGCCCGTGAACTCATCGACGATCATGACTTCGCCGTCCTTCACCACGTAGTCCGCATCGCGCTTGAAGAGCGTGTGCGCCTTCAACCCCTGGTTGATGTGGTGCAGATACTCCATGTTGGCCGGATCGTAGAGATTGCCGACGTTCAGAAAGCCCTCTGCGCGCGCGACGCCTTCCTCGGTGAGGGTGACGGTCCGGTGCTTTTCGTCAACCTGGTAGTCGATATCCCGGCGGAGTTTCGGAACGACCTTGTCGATGCGGTAGTACTTGTCCGTGGATTCTTCGCTCGGACCGGAAATGATCAGCGGCGTGCGCGCCTCGTCGATGAGGATCGAGTCGACTTCGTCCACGATCGCAAAGTTATGGCCACGCTGCACGCAGTGCGCGACGTCGAACTTCATGTTGTCGCGAAGATAGTCGAAACCGAATTCGCTGTTCGTGCCGTAGGTGATATCGTCGCGGTAGGCTCGCTGTTTTTCTTCATCCTCGACGCCGTGGCGCACGACGCCGACGGTCAGACCGAGGAATTTGTAAAGACGCCCCATCCACTCCGCGTCACGTTTCGCGAGGTAGTCGTTCACCGTCACAACATGGACACCGGCGCCGCCGATCGCATTCAGATATGCGGGCAAAGTGGCGACCAGCGTCTTTCCCTCACCGGTCTTCATTTCGGAGATCTTTCCCGAATGAAGGACATAGCCGCCGATTAACTGCACATCGAAGTGCCGCATGTCGAGGACGCGCTTGCCGGCCTCTCGCACCACGGCGAACGCTTCCGGCAGGAGGTCGTCCAGCGAGGTTCCCTCCGCAAAGCGTTGCTTGAATTCGGCTGTTTTGGCCTGAAGTTGTTCGTTGGACAGTGAAGAAATTCGCGGCTCCAGCGCGTTGACGGCCGCGACGACCGGTTGGATTTTTTTGAGTTCGCGCTCGTTCTTGGAGCCTACAAACTGCCGGATGATCGTGTCGAGCATATGAGAGTTTAGCAGGAAGGAACTGGGGGGGTAACCCCCAAAATCGGACCGGCCGGATGATCACGGCGGTTCTGCACCGCCGTTGTTCAGGTCTTACTCTCCGTCCGGAGGCAGGTAGCTGCGCGGATTCACAGGGCGGTCGTACTGACGCACTTCATAGTGAAGGTGGGGGCCGGTGGTGCGCCCGGTCATGCCCACGTTCCCGACGATCTGGCCTTTCACGATCTGTGAACCGACACGCACCTGGAACCTCGAAAGGTGTCCCAGTCGCGTCGTGACACCGTTGCCGTGATCGATGATGATCAGGTTGCCGTACTCGGACTTCCGCGCCGCGAAAATCACCACTCCGTCCGCCGGCGCACGGACGGGCACGCCGTACATTCCGGAGATATCCAGTCCCAGATGGACTTCCCGATCTCCCGTGAACGGATCCAGCCTTCCGCCGTAATGGCTGGCGAGACGGCCTTTCAACGGCCAGATGTTCGGCGTGAAACGGCGGATCAGCGCGCGGCGTTCCGCCTTTTGCTGCAGCAGCGACAAGTTGTTCTCGAGTTCCGCAGTCCGGCCTTTCAGCGATTCAAGATCGGACTTCGGGATGTCATTCAATATATCGGAAGTGCGGAAGTCGGTTTTGGACCCGCCGACGCCGTTCTTGCCGGACTTCTTCAGGAATCCGTCGGTTTCGATGAGGGCCGTGAGCTTCTCGGAAAGGGTTTCCAGCCTGGTGATCTTCGTATTGAGCTTGGCCGTCGTGACTTCGAGGTTCTTCTTTTCAACTTTGAGTTCGGTGTTCTCCGCCTGCAGCGTGTTGTAGTCGGATACCATAAACGCCATTCTCGCGTAGTTGAATCCGAGGCCGATGGCTACCAAAAATGAAAGAACGCCTATGGCCGCCAATACATACATGATCTGCACCGGTATGCGCACCTTGTGCAGCCGTGAGCTGGCGTTGGGAACAATGATAAAGGTGTAGAATCTCTTGGGCATTGGTCTCTCCCGAAAAATCTATTCGAGCGGGCCAAAGTCGCTTCGAGTTTCGATTACTATTTATTTGATGTAGAAGGACTTAATGGCAATTATCGTCAAATCAAAGAACAGGATCTTAACCGATGGTTCGACGGACGGTCAAGCGCAAACTGCACTTTTTTGACGTTTCCCGGCCTCGGCCCAAAGCAGCGTTGGGCGTGGGTTTGACGCTGCTGGCTCTATTAACTTTCATAGTTTCACTGCTTCCCGTCCCTCCAGTCCTGATCGAACGTTGGTTTTCCCGAACAACCTTTCCAAAAATTTCCGGGGCTTTCCGGTTCATCGCCGATCCCATGCCGGTCGCCTGGCTCGATGTTCTGATCGTTGCCGGCATCCTTTATATATGCGTCTGCGTGTGGCGGCGGCGCTGGCTGGCGATCGCTGGCGCCATTGCGCTGGGCTATCTGGTGTTTTTCTGGTCGTGGGGGCTGAACTATCGCCGGGTTCCACTCCTGTCGAAACTCCAGCTTGATCCGGACTCCACATCGCCGGCCGCCATCGAAACGCTGGCCAGAATTTCGGCCGGGCAGATCAACACACTCTATGAGGATCCCGCCCGCATCCCCTACGACGAGGACAAGGTTCGGACCGAATCGGCCGCCCGCGTCTCCCGGGTCGTCGAGGCACTCGATGGCATCGCGTGGTCCGCTCCGGCCCGCGTGAAGGTTTCGGTGGTCGGCAACCTCTGGTTCCGAATTGCCGGCGTCGATGGTTTGTTCAACCCGGTGATTCACGAACCCATCATCAACGATCGGGTTCTCGACATCGAGCGCCCGTTCGTCATTTCACACGAACTCGCCCATGTCCGCGGATACCCGGACGAGGGCGATGCCAACTTTGTCGCGATGATGTCGACGTTGATGTCGGACGATCCGCATCTCGCCTATAGTGGATGGCTGCATCTGTGGCTATACGTCCGGTCCCGAGATCTGGATCCCTTACTTCATCCGGGCCCGCGGCAGGATATTCAACGCATCTTCGACCGGCTTCGAGGTGACCGGGTTCCATGGGTGGCCAATCTCCAGTCCACGATGCTGGACCTGTTTCTCAAGGCGAACCGCGTTCCCGAAGGCGTTCGAAGTTATTCCCGCGTGGTCCTTCTCACATCAGGAACACAAAAAACGTGGAATCGGTTTCGCTGAATTCTCCCGAAAACCAAATTACTTGAATTACTATGCCCCGCTTATGAATCCGAGAATCGTTGCCATATCGGGACCGCTGAAAGGAACTGTTTTCCAGATTCCCGAAACGGAATTCATTCTGGGCCGCCATCCCGCAAATCAGGTTTACCTGGAGGATGAACTCGTTTCGCGGAGGCATTGCAGTCTTCGGGTTCATGACGGCCGGGTCCACCTTTCCGATCTCGAGAGCATGAATGGGACCTTGATCAACGGCGCACCGGTGACCACCCGGATACTGGAGCACGGCGACCGGGTGAAGATCGGTGGCTCCAGGTTCGTGTATCTGGAGACGGATGAGCAGGACGAGGGCGTTCCCGCTTTCATCGCGGGAGACGACGAACGGTTTACCACGAGGGTCACTCTCCGGCTCGATCGCGACGAAGCGGTCTATCTCGCTCCGGATAAACTGGAGAAACTGCCTTCGACTTCCCGTCTCGCCCGCGATCTCGGCGCTCTGCTTCGGATCAGTTCTTCGGTCAATGCGATCCGGAATACCGGCCAGTTGCAGGCGCGTCTGCTGGAACTCCTGTTTGAGGTCATACCGGCCGAGCGCGCAGCCATTCTGCTGGTGGGCCACCGGTCCGACGATTTCGTGTCCGGAACTTATCGGGAACGCGAGGCGGAGTCGACGCAATCTTTCCGTGTAAGCCGGACGATCACGCATCAGGTGCTGCGCGAAGGCACGGCGGTGTTGAGCAACGACGTGATGGCGGATGGCGCCGTCAATCCGGCCGAGAGCCTTGTGGCAGCGCACATCCATTCGGTGCTGTGCGTTCCATTGATCATGTACACCGCGAAGCTGGGGGTCATTTACGCGGACAGCGCGGATTCGGCAGCCGGCTTCGATCCGGATCACCTGCAGCTTCTCACGGCCATTGCCGGCATCGCTGCCGTCGCGCTGGAACACGCGCGTTATGTCGAGTGGCTGGAAGGCGAAAACCGGCGACTGCAGGACGAAATCAATATCGAGCACGACATGGTCGGCGAGGGTGTCCGTATGCGCGAAGTCTACCAGTTCATCAACAAGGTCGCGCCTGCGGACTCCACGGTTCTCCTTCTCGGCGATAGCGGAACCGGAAAGGAACTCGTCGCACGGGCGATTCATCGCAACGGCCGCCGCGCGAGCGGCCCCTTTGTTGCGGTGAACTGCGCGGCGATCGTGGACACTCTGCTCGAAAGCGAACTCTTCGGACATGAGAAAGGCGCGTTCACCGGCGCCGTGGCGCAGCGAAAAGGGAAGATCGAGGTGGCGAACGGCGGCACGCTGTTTCTCGACGAGGTCGGAGAGCTTTCGACAGCAATGCAGGCGGCGCTGCTACGGGTTCTGCAGCAACGCGAGTTCGAGCGGGTCGGGGGCAACCGTCCGGTGCGCGTGGACGTGCGGGTGATCGCCGCGACCAATCGCAATCTGGAACAGGCGATCAAGGAGGGACGCTTCCGCCAGGACCTGTTCTATCGTCTCAAAGTCGTTTCCATCGAAATGCCTCTTCTGTCCGCGCGCCGGGAAGACATCCTTCTGCTGGCCACGCACTTCGTCCAGAAATACGGCCGGCTGTCCAACCGCAAAATTGCGGGAATCACGCCCGATGCCCAGCGCCTGCTCATGAACTACGACTGGCCGGGCAACGTCCGCGAGCTGGAGAACGCGATCGAGCGCGCGGTCGTGCTCGGCACATCCGAGCACATCCGGCCGGAAGATCTTCCGGAGGCACTGACCGAGGGAAAAACCGGGACTGCAAAGGCCGACACCTACCATCACGCCCTGAATGAGGTGAAGAAAGATCTGATCCGTCGCGCGTTCCGCGACGCCGGGGGCAGCTACACCGAAGCGGCGCGTCTGCTGGACCTGCATCCGAACTATCTGCACCGCCTGATCCGCAACCTGAATATGAAGGCCATGCTCGAATCCTGACTACCAGAGCCTGCGTTCGACATACCCGTACAACACGCCCTTGCCGCCGCGCAGGTCGCGGCCGTACACCACCTTGAAGGCGCTCGCCGGCGTGTCGAAAACGAGACCGGCGCCGGTGTCTATCAGGAGCCTGGTGTTTTCGAAAATGTGTGTGCGATCCCAGGTTTTCCCGGCATCCAGGAAACCTTCGACCTTCAGGACGATGTAAGGCAGGTTGAAGTTGTTGAACATCGGGATCGTGACGATCCGGCGATCGATGTCGAAGTTCGCGAGCACAAAGTCCGTGCCTGCCGGAGCGCTGCCATATCGATTGCGCTCCGCCATGAGATGGCCCCTCAACGGATTTGGCGTGTGAATGTCCAAACCCAGCACGAAGTAATCCTCCAGCGGCCGCTGCCCGCGCGAGGCGCCGCCTTTGATTGTCCAGTCGAAATAAGTGCGCGTGTCCTTCGAGATCGTCAGCCGGTTGTTCAACTCGACTGTCCCACCCGAGAAGTTGAAGTCGCCGGCGATGGATTTTCGAGCCGCGAAACCTTCGACGTGCAGGCGGTTCTGGTACGTGCTGTCCGCGAAACGAATGCTGGTTTCGAGGAACAGCTTCCCCGTGTTCCGGCTGTCCGTCGCCAGTTCCGGCAAATCGCCCGTCGCCTTGCGATTCGTGTATTCAAACGCTCCCCCGATTTCGACACGGTAATGCGGAATGTGTTTGAGCGCGGCCCGAAGCGCATTGGACCGGTAATTCAGCCGGCGTCCCCGGTCGAGGAAAGGCCGGCGGATCGACTTCGTCAGATCCCAGCGTTCGTTCCGCCACGTGTTGCTCAGTTCGAGATGGACGATTCCAGGCGCCGGCAAGGGAATGTCGAGCCGGGTCTCGACGCGTCTCCGGTCGGGGTGCCATCGAAACATCGAGTTGAAGTTGAGTCCGGAGTTGCCGATGTTCCATACGTCCAGGTAGGACGTCTCATAAGGGGCTCCCTTCACGAGGTTCCACAGAAAACCCATCCGGTCATTCGTTCGTTCGCTGGTTCTGACGATGGCGTTGTAGTGATCCGGAATCGTTGTCGGCTCCACTTCGAGGCCGACATTCGAAAAAACGTTCGTCGCCAGCAGACGCGATTGCGTGGTCTTCCATGCGCTGTAGTGCAGCACGCCCGGACGAAATGCGATGGCGTTCCGCACGACGCGTGAGCCGAAGTTCAGGTAATAGTTGTGCAGGATGCCGTCGATGACCGGGCGTCCGCTCCGGTTCCAGAATTGGAGCGCGCTCTGGACCTCCCCTTCGGACATTTCAATCGCCGCGATCAGATCCGAGGCATAACTGTTCCGGGGATCGACCTCCAGCGCGCGGCGCAATTCGGTTTTGGCCTTGTCGACCTCCCGGGTCGCGAGATAGACCCCGGCGAGTTCGTTGTGAAATCTCGGGTCGTTCGGGAAGCGGCGGGCGCCTTCTTTCAGCGTGTCTTCGGCTTTGGGATACTCCTTCATGTTGCCGTAGGCGATCCCGAGAAACAGGAAGGCATCCGGCGCCGGGCGCGTCGCAATTTCTTCGGCAAGGAGGTTCACTGCGCGGACAAACTCGCCCGTTTCAATGGCCTTCTTCGCGTCGTCGATCTGGCCGAACGCGAGCGTGCAACTGAGAAGGGTGAAGACGAGAACGCGCATGCCACAGTGAGTCATAGCTTGTGCCTCGGGCGAAAGGATTATAAATTTCCGGCATGAAAAAACTCGGGTGTTTTATCACCGTTGCCTTCGTTCTTCTTTCGGGCACCGCCTATTCCACCGATCTGACGCTCTTCGGAGGAGTACAGCGCCAGGGCAAACTGACTCTCAGGTCGGCCGCGCAGGGAGCCACCGGCGCCATTTTCAATCCGAAGAATTTTGGAGTCGCCGGATTGCGAGTCGGTTCCGGAAGGGTTCTGGGACACGAGCACACCATCGCC
>JAHFTY010000041.1 GCA_023265365.1 Acidobacteriota bacterium | reverse complement strand
TTTCCAAACAAATCGTTCGATCTGGTCACGGCCATCAATACCATCCACAACCTTCCGCGGCAAGAGTGCAGGCAGGCGGTAATGGAGATTCAGAGAGTGTCTCGCGGCAACGCTTTCCTCACCGTGGACGCATGGCGCACCGACGAAGAGCGGGAGAGGCTGTTCCGCTGGGTTCTGACCGCAAAGACAATGATGCGCGTCGACGATTGGAAACAACTTTTTACCGAAGCCGGTTACACCGGCGACTATTTCTGGTTCATCGCCGAATGACTGCCGGTTTCGATCAGTCGGCCATTGCTTCAGACATTCCACGGAGCCGTGCGCAGTGGTGGGCCCGAAATCTTTCCAACGCCATAGTGAAGACCTTCGGTTTGAACCGGCCCGGTTTCTGGCGAACCGAGTTTCTGCAGCTGCTTCAGCCGACGGTGACCGTCGACACTCCTCATGGTTCATTAATCTGCCGGTGCAACCACGGCCGACTGCTGTGGCGGGCCCGGACGTTTCACACCGAAGAACCCGAAACGGTGCGTTGGCTGGACACGCTCACGCCCGAAGACACCTTGTGGGATATCGGCGCCAATGTCGGCATGTACTCCCTGTACGCTGCCAGGTTCCGCGGCTGCCACGTGCTTGCGGTCGAGCCGGAATCGCAGAACTATGCGTTGCTTGTGGACAACATCGCGTTGAATGGCGTCGGGTCGCTGTGCCTGCCGGCGTGCATGGGTGTCACGCGGGAGTTCGGATTACAGCGGCTGGATGTGTCGTACCTGACGAAAGGTGGAGCCTACAACTCGTGTGAGCCGTTTTCCAGGAACGAGAAGCAATCCACCAAAGGCAGGATCCAGCAGTTGCTTTTCGGTGTCTCGCTCGACGACCTTGTCACGAAGTATGGACTCCGCGCTCCGACCCATCTCAAGATCGACGTCGACGGATTGGAGCCGGATATCATCGCCGGCGCCGGCTCGCTGCTGTCCAACAGCGGTTTGCGAAGCATTCTCATCGAAATCAACCGGAGTTCGCCACGGGACCTCGAGATTCCGTCGACTCTGGAGTCACACGGCTTCAAATTGGTTTCAGAGCGGTCGAACTGGGAATCCCGAACGGACAGGTCTCGCGAGCACGAGTGTCCAACGACCAATCTGATTTTCAACAGGAGTACATGATAGTTTCGGATCGTTCCTATCGCCGCACCCAACTTCCGGCACCCAAGCCGGATCGGTACGCCTACACCTTCAACCGCTGGATGGCCCTTGCGACCTCGCCAAAGCGCCTCGCCAACTACATCCGGTACAAGCGCGCCGGACGCACAGGCCGGTTGAGATATCTCCCGGTCAAGCTGGATATTGAAAACGTCAGCCGCTGTAATTTCCACTGCACGATGTGCCAGGTGAGCGACTGGCCGGGCTACAAGCGGGCAGAGGACATGACGCTGGCGCAATTCAAAGAACTCATCGATTCGCAGTACGGTTTGATTGAAATCAAGCTGCAGGGTATGGGAGAGCCGCTCCTAGGACGCGATGATTTCTTCGAGATGATCAAGTACGCAAGGTCCAAACATATCTGGGTGCGAACGACCACGAATGCATCGATTCTCCATCACAAAGACAACTACATCCGCCTGGTCGAAACGGGTGTCAACGAGATTCAGATATCGATTGATGGAGCGTCCAGGGAGACCTTCGAGGCGATACGACGGGGTTCCAAATTTGAACTTGTCACCGAGAACTGCAAGCTGATCAATGACTACTGCAACAAACGCAAGCTCTGGCTCACCAAGATGTGGGTGGTTCTCCAGAAGGACAACCTCCATGAGTTCCGGGACTTCGTACGATTGAGTCATGAATTGGGATTCAAACGACTGACGTATGCCCTGAACCTCACGGACTGGGGTCAGGATCGCTGGAATGCAATCAACAACGCAGTGACCGTTGAAGACTCGATTTCCCCGGAAGCCGCTCACGCCGCGATCGAAGAAGGACAAAAGAAGGGTGTGGAAGTGGCGTTCTGGAATGTCACATCCAAGTACAGCCCCGACTCTCCAAAGACTCTCTGCGCCTGGCCCTTCGAACGCGCCTACGTTTCGTCGGACATGCGCGTCGTTCCCTGCTGCAAGATCGGTAACCCGGAAGTGTCCGAACTCGGCGACGCCCGACACTTCACGCAGATCTGGAACAGCAAGGAATACGAAGAATTTCGCCAGGCCCACATCGAAGGAAGGATCCCGGCAGTCTGCGTGGACTGCTACGAAACCAAGCATTGAAGAACCTGGTCCTGACAGCCGCCAGCGCGGCACTTCTCCCTGTGGCGCTCGTCATTGCGCTCGTTCGCGTTCTCATCCGCCGAAGGTTGTTCGCATCCGCCGAGCTCGTCATTGAAACGCCGCACACGGCGTACGGTCACACGATCACGGTGCCCGATGTGGCAAGGCGGTTGTATCCGAACAAACGAATCATCTTTCTCCTGTTTTCAGACAATCGACTGCACAACTCGAAACTTCCTCTTATCTGGAGCAACCCCGCGTTTGTCTCGTTGCCCTTAAGTTTTGAGGTGAGGTCCGGAAACCCGACGCTTCGGTTGCCATGTATCCCGGCGCACAAACAGTTTTTGCATCGAACGATCATGAAACTGGTTCGGTCGCTTGTTCAAAAAGGCGAGATCGTCCTTGCCCCGGATGTCTATAAGCAGATCCGGATTCCGCCTTTAGATATCGATCCGGACGAAGTGCCGTTCAACTATGTGTGGCCCATCGGGTATTTCGGGCTGACACGCGAAACGGAGGCCTCTCGCCTGAGGCTTCCCGGGAACGTCCGGGCATCTGTTGAATCGCGTCTCGACGAGCTGGTTCCGCATGCCGGCCGGGTCAAGAGGTGCAATCTTTATTTGAGACGGAAAGGGAAGGACGGCGACGATTACCACAACTCGCGCCGATGCGGCTCTCCTCTGCCGGACTATTTCACCGCTGTGCGGTTTCTGAATGTTTCAGGTTATCAGGTGCTCGTGACGGGAGATGTTCCGCTTCCCGATACCGTCACGCGGGAATTCGGTGGAATGCTCACCGACGCGCGGATTGCCAGGTTGAACAAGGAGTTGTTTGACCTTTATGCGGCGACGGAGGCCGACATTTTCGTCGGTGATCCCGGCGGCGGTGTCTGGCTCCCGGGTATCAATCGGATCCCGAGACTTCTGGTCAACGCTTTCCCCTATTTCTTCGGATTGCCCGGCTCCTGGGTGAACTATAAAACCCTGCGGGATTCTGAAGGCTGTCTCGTTCCCTATCGTCGATTGTTCACGGAATTCGCCCGCGACTACGAATTGACCGGCCATCGGCTTTATGACAATTCCGAAACCGAGATCCTTAAAGCGGTCGAGGAATTTGTCGCGGATCTGCAGCATCCCGAAAATCCGGATCCCGGCCGGACGATCCTGTCCTCCGTTCCGGATTTCATTTGGGCCAAGCACGCCGGTACACGAATCTGCCGTGCGTGGCTGGAACTTTTCGACTCCGTGCCGAAGCCGAATCCCTCACCGAAACTCGAGGTCCACTAAGACAGTATGTGCGGAATCTACGGAGGGCATCCGGGTCTGCTGCATCGCCACACCGGCCAACTGCTCTCTCATCGCGGTCCTGACCAGCACGGCAGCCGGACGCTTCGCGATGCTCGCGGCGCCGAATTCGTAATGGGGATGACCCGGTTGAACATTGTCGATCGACGGAACATGACGATCCCGTTTTCATCGGGCGGCGCTGACATCGTCTTTAACGGCGAGATTTACAACTGGAAGGAGATCCGCGCCAATCTCGAGTCGGCCGGCATTCGTTTCGAAACGGAAACGGACACGGAAGTTGTGCTGCATGCGTTTCTGCACTGGGGGCCCGCGTGCCTGGACCGATTGAACGGAATGTTCGCTTTTGCGGTGTGGAACGACGGTGAGTTGTTCATGGCCCGCGACCGTCTGGGCAAGAAGCCGGCTTTTTACTGCGTCGAAGGCGAGGAGATCGCTTTCGCTTCCGAGCTCAAAGCGTTTTCCAAACTGGAATTTGTCGAGGTGGAACTCTGCGAAAGACTCGAATTCTACTTTGACGAACACACGCCCTACCGAAACGTGAAAAGCCTGAGGCCGGGCGAATACATGATTTATGACACTTCGACGCGTCAGTTCCGGCTGACCACGTGGTGGCAGTATCCGCAATATCAGGGAACCCTGACGGATTCCGGAAAGGCTCTGAACGAGTTCCTGCCGCTGTTCGAAGACGCGTGCCGCCTTCGCAAGATGGCGGATGTGCCGGTCACTCTGTTTCTGTCGGGCGGAATCGATTCCTGTTTGATTCAGGCGTTTCTCAAACTCGAAACAACCTATACGGTCCAGTTTCCGGAATTCAAAGAAACGATCAATGAGGAAGACCTTGTCCGGGAGTACGCGGACCACCTCGGATTTGAAGCCAGGGTCATCCATCCCACACGCGAGCAGTTTTTCGAAGTGTTCCCCGATCTTGCGCGGTACATCGAGTTTCCGGTCGGCAGCTTTTCTATTTTTCCGCTCTTTTGTCTGGCACGGCAGGCCCGGGAGGACGGCTTCAAAGTGGCACTGTCGGGTGAAGGAGCGGACGAGTTCTTCAATGGTTATTATCGGAACGAGATGCTTCTCGAAGAGCATCAACTGCTGTCCCGCTATCTCTCGGGTCCGTACAAACACCTCGCCGCCCGGTATTTCGGCTCGGATCTGGAACGGCAATGCCGCATGGCCTCCCGGAACGGGATCGACGATGTCGAGTTACTGAAAAACGCGTTCGAAGGGCGGTGGCATGTCGATGCGCCTTTCGCGCACAACATGTCCGTCATCGAAGCGTCAGTGTTTCTTCAGGCGTTGCTGATCATGGCGGATCGGATGAGTATGGCCAACAGCCTCGAGGTGCGAAATCCGTTCATGGACCATCGCATCGTCGAATTCTCAACGAAACTTGCGCCGGAACTGCGTTATCGCGATGGCCGGGGAAAACAACTTCTTCGGGAGGCGCTCAAGGAAGCGTTGGGCACGGAACGCCTGGGCATTCTGAGGCGGCCCGTGAAGCATGGCCTTCCTTCGCCGGTCAATACATGGCTGTTCCGCACGAATACTTTCGAAAGACGCGATTGGAACCGGATCATGCTTGGAGAATGTTTGCGGCAGATGAACCTTCGCCACTGTGACTAGGCTTGCATGCATATCGTAACCGTGGCGCCGTCGGTGCCGGTCCCCGCCAGCGGAGGCGGAGGAAACTGGAACTCGTGCCTCATCAAATATTTCGCCCGCCAGAAACACCGGGTGACTCATATCGCCGTTGTCGGAAAGCACGAATCGAATCCGGTCGATCCGCTCACTCTTGCGGCCTATCGGCAGATGAACGTCGACGTCCAGATCGTCCCGTTTCAAGCCCAACCGGCGAAAAGCAATCTCGCCGACAAGATCGGAAAGATCGTCAGGCCGGCCATCGAGGACTTTTGGCCGAATGAGTGGCGCACGCGTCCTGCCGTGCTGGAACGCCTGGACTTGTTGCGGCCCGATTGCGTGCTGCCGTTTGCTTTCGACGCGGTCGTCTACACGCACGGTTTCAAGAAGGCGCCACGTGTGGCGTTTCAAGCTGAAGGTCCCCACATCAACACGTACGTGAACTGGAAGTACGATCCCGAGGTTCGTCCGGGATGGTCACCGCAATATCTGGCCTACTCGGCGAAAACTCTTCTCGCGGCGCGATCGCAGGAAGCGGTGTACGACAGGTTGACCCGCGATCTGACGATTGCCGCTTTCGCCGGGCCGCACTACGTCCAGTGGGCGAAAGACAGAGGGATGACGAACGCCGTTTTCATTACAACTCCGGTTCCCGATCCCGTCGGACCCGAATGGAAACAACTTCGAGACGCGTTGCCTCCCAACGAGAAATGCAAAATCCTCATGATCGGCCACTTGCACAGTACTTCCAACAAGTCGGGCCTTCCGATCTTCTTCGAAGAAATCCTGCCGCACCTCGAGTCCAAATGGGGAAATGAAAACTTTGAAGTTCATATCGTCGGCCGAAATGAAGGAATGCCGGCGCGCTTCAACGCCTGGAGGAAACATCCCGCCCTGCGATTTCGCGGCCCGGTGTATCCGGCAGATCAGGAGTTCCTTTCGTCCGACATTCTCCTTGTCCCCATACCCGCCAAAACGGGTTCGCGCGTCCGGATTCTGAATGGGTTTACATACGGCTCGGCGATCGTCGCTCATTCGGCCAATGCGCTGGGTATTCCGGAACTGAGACACGGCGAAAACGTCCTGCTGGGAGACACGGGCCGTGAGATTGCCGAGCAGGTGATCCGGCTGGCGCCGGACAAGACGATGCGCCGAAAGCTCGGCGAGAATGGCAGAGCCACATACGAGCGGCACTACACGGAGGAGGAGGGGGGAAGACAGTATCTCCGACTTATCGATGAGGCCCTTGCTGCCACAAGAACGATCGAAGCAGAAGAGATGCAGGCAACAAACCGATGAAGAAGTCTTTGATCGAGTACCTTCGTTGTCCGGTGACCGGCAGGTCCCTGGAAATCACAGATGAAACCACGGATGCTTCGGGCGAAGTTCTGTCCGGAGAATTGTCAGGCGGGCAGAGCCGCAGGTATCCCGTCGTCGACGGTGTGCCCAGCCTGCTTGTGCCTGAAGACTGGCCCGAGGGACAGAGGGAGACACAGGAAAGCTTTTCCTGGAAATGGAAACAGGCGCCGAATTATCGCAACGCAACCAAACCGCATTATTTGAACTGGTATCTTCAGCGGTACGGATTTCGTGACGCAAGCGGCCTGGCCAAATTCCTCGAGGGGCGGAAGAACATTCTCGATGCGGGAACCGGCCACGGGCGCGATACGGAGCTTTTCGCCACGAACTCCACGGCCACGGTGTTTGGAATCGACATCAGCTATGGAATACACAACGCGTATCGCGATCTCGGTTCTCTTCGAAATGTGCATTTCGTCCAGGCCGACCTGACGAGGCTTCCATTTCCAACCGGATTCTTCGACTTCATTTCCTGCGATCAGGTCATTCACCACACGCCGGATACCCGCGCGTCTTTCCATGCGCTGCTGAAACATCTTGCGCCGGGAGGAGACATTGCCATCTACGTCTATAGCCGAAAGGCCCCGATTCGCGAGTTCAGCGATGACTATCTGCGGGAGCGTACCGTCGCGATGGATCCGGACGAATGCTGGAGGTTCAGTGAATCGATCACGAAGCTGGGGAAGTCGCTGTCGGACCTGAAGGTCACATTTGAGGTGCCGGAAGATATTCCTCTGTTGGGAATCAAAGCGGGGGCTCACGACATTCAGCGGTTCATCTACTGGCACGTGCTGAAGTGCTACTGGAATGACACCATCGACTGGCAGTCGAACGTGATTACGAACTTCGATTGGTACCACCCTCTTCACGCCCACCGCCACACACCGGATGAAGTACGAAGTTGGTACGATGAGGCGGGGCTCGAGATCCGGCACTTCGATATCGCCGAGAGCGGCATTTCCGTCATTGGCAGAAAGCCCTAGAGAAATGGATTTTGTTGAACGAACCGCCCCGCCGCTCCGCGGCACCCCGCCTTGGCCAAGGCGGGGAAAAGTCCTCGTCCCGCGACACCACGGTTTTATGTAAAAACCACACCTTGAGACGGGTCACGCCGGGGATCTTCTGCCACGGGCTTCCAGAAAGCCACGCTTGATCAAATATGCAATCCCAGAAATCAGCCTGAAGAGCCGGCCGTGCTGGTGCGGCTTCCCCACGGGAAAGGTTCTTTACCGGACGGATCGTTGGAACCAGCGCCTGCAGACGATCGTGTGCGGCCGGTGCGGAACCATTCGACTGGATCCCCGGATGGACCGCACCCAGGCTGCTCACTACTACTCGACGCAATATCCGGAGCGCCAGCGGGATCCGGCGGAATTTTTTCGCGAACAAGCCGATCAGAACGCTCCGCAGTATCTGGCGCGCTTCATCCGGCCGGACATGGATATTCTGGATTACGGCTGCGGACCCGGAGGAAAACTTGCCGGGTTGGCAAGCCGTGGATTTCGAATCAGTGGCTTTGATCTCAATCCCCTGTATCTGGAGTTCGCCGAATCGCGTGGCCTGCGTCGTGTGGCGCAAGGTCGGCAGTTCGATCTGATCTATTTATCGCACACGCTTGAACACTGGACAGACCTCGCCGAAGACCTTCAGAACATTCTTCAGTCGTTTGTCAGGCCAGGCGGAACCGTGGCAATCGAGGTCCCTCTGCTCGATCGCCTGCTGCTTGGCGGACGCCGAGACGGGATTCACGGGGACCTTTACTTCGTGCATATCTGGTATTTCTCGGTTCGGTCGCTGGACAAGCTGATGAACTCGCTGGGTTGCCGCCGCGTGCACACCGATCGGCTGACGCTGTGCGTGTATACGTTTGAAGGAATTCCCGAAGGCCGTACGGTTGCTGCGACTCCCCTGTACGATGCCGGCTTGCGTACGCTCATCGCTGTCTGCTCAAACCCGATTGCCGCGGTGGGAGCCGGGCTCATTAACAGGGTCATTCGATATATCGACTTGAGCGCCGCGGCCCGTCTCAATCCGAAACCATAGCTATCCAGGATCGCTGATGCGCACGCTGACTTGCGTCATTTCCTATAATCGTCCCGGATACCTTCACAACCTCTTAAGGTCGATCCGGGAATTCTGTTCCTGGAGCGACGTCCTCGTTCTCGACGACGGCAGCGACCATCCGCAACTGGTGCGAGATCTCGATGAACTCGCGCGGCCCCATTCCGGGTTTGCGGTTATCCGGAAGGATCGGCACGCGGCCGGATACCATGGCGGACTTTATACTCTGATGAATGAGGCGTTGGACTATGCCGGCGCGCGGAATTATGAACTGCTGCATTTCGTCCAGGACGATATGCAAATCGTGTGGAATGATCCGAAGATTCTGGAGAGCGTCCGGGCCATCTTCAACGCTCATGAAGACGCGCTTCAGGTGCAGAACGTTTTTCACAAGAAAATCGCCAAGTACGCGTTGATCGATAACGAACGCTTCGAGCTTCATCCGGAAAGCAACAGTTACCATATCCGTCCGTACGCCATCACCGACACGGGTTTCCTGAACCTGGAACGGGTCCATCGCGCGGGTTTTCGTTACTCGGAAACGGAGCGGGGAACTTCGAACAAGTGGAGAACTCAAGGATTCAAGTTGTATGGTCTGCACTCGCCGACGGTGGGGTTTGTGCCGTGGCCGACCGTGTTCCAAAACGGCAAGCAATTCGGCTCATGGCCCTGGGCCCGGCCGATCTTGAAACGGAGCGAAAGGTATTATTTGAAGCCGCTGTCTCCCGGCGATGTCGCAAGGCTGACATCCCGGCCGCTGGAAGATATCCCTTTCCTGGACGACTACAGCGTCCCGGTGGGCTGGAAATGTCTTTATCCGTTTTGGTTTGCGCGGCCGAGCCTGGAATATATCAAACTCATCGCGGATTCCTGGAAGCATGGAGATCGCGTGATTCCGCGATTTGTGGGACGCATTGACGGATGAGGTGTCGAGCTTGATCAAACGTGTGTCGCTGATCGCCGAAATCGGGTCTGTACACGACGGCAGTTTCGGCAACGCAAAAAAATTGATTGAAACAGCCGCAGAGGTTGGAGCGGATACCGTGAAGTTTCAACTCCATATCGCGGCGGCCGAAACGATCCGGGACGCTCCTCCACCTCCATATTTTTCGGGGGAGCCGCGATTCGACTATTTCAACCGGACCGGATTCACCGT
Organism: Acidobacteriota bacterium; assembly: GCA_023265365.1. Taxonomy (GTDB): domain Bacteria; phylum Acidobacteriota; class Terriglobia; order 20CM-2-55-15; family 20CM-2-55-15; genus JAHFTY01. The sequence continues at coordinate 14,316 of JAHFTY010000041.1, read as the reverse complement.
TCCGGAATGGAGAGCATTGCGGGCGCACTGCGACGCGCATCGCGTGCGTTTCCTCGTCTCGCCATTCTCGGAGAAGGCGGTGGACCTGCTGGAAGACATCGGCGTCGACATGTACAAAGTACCTTCCGGGGAAGTCACGAATCTGCCGCTGATCGAGAGAATATCGAAGACGGGAAAACCGGTTCTGCTTTCGTCGGGGATGAGTTCCTGGGCCGAACTGGACAGGGCCGTGGATGCGATTCGCAGGCATCACTCGCGGCTGACGGTCCTGCAATGTACGTCGCAATATCCGTGCCTCGCTGAACGGGTCGGACTGAATATCATTATAGAAATGGCCACGCGTTATGGCTTGCCGGTGGGATATTCGGACCATACCCGGGGTCCGTGGGCCGCCGTTGCTGCCGTGGTGTTGGGCGCGGTTGCCGTGGAAAAACATCTCACTTTCAGCCGCCGCATGTATGGGAGCGATGCGCCATTCGCAACCGAACCGGAAGAGTTTCGCGATCTGGCTCTGGGCATCAGGGGAATCGAAACGATGCTGGCGAATCCAGTCGACAAAAACGATGTGTCGTGGCTCCGCGTCATGAAAGATGTTTTTGAAAAGAGCGTCGTTGCCGCTGTCGATCTGTCGCCGGGCGATGTGATATCCCCGGAGAAGATCACCTGCAAGAAACCCGGTACGGGCATTCCCGCATCCGAATACCAACAGCTCATCGGCAGACGTCTGAAACGCGCGGTGAAGGCCGACACGCTTCTGACGTCCGACGATCTGGAGATGAAATCCTGATCATGCGAAAGGTCTGCATCGTCGTCGGTTCGCGGGCAAACTACAGCAGCATCAAGTCCGCCATGCTGGAGATTCGCAATCACCCGGATCTCGAATTGCAGTTGGTTGTGGGAGCATCCGCCGTGCTCGATCGTTATGGCGCTGCCGCCGAAATTATCGCGCGGGACGGCTTTGAGGCGGCGGCCCGCGTCTACATGTTGATCGAGGGTGAAAACCCCACCACGATGGCGAAGTCCACAGGCCTTGGACTGCTCGAACTACCCACGGTTTTCGATAAGCTGGCGCCGGACGTTGTCCTCACGGTTGGAGACCGCTTCGAAACCATGGCCACCACGCTGGCCGCGGCTTACATGAATATTCCGCTCGCTCATACGATGGGCGGAGAGGTGAGCGGAAACATCGACGAGGTGATCCGCCACGCGGTCACCAAGTTCGCCAACCTGCACTTTCCCGCCTGTTCGGAGGCGCGCGATCGTATCATCCGGATGGGCGAGCGCCCGGACGCGGTCCATCTCGTCGGCTGCCCCCGCATCGACCTCGTCGCCGAGATCGTGGCAAAACACCAGAATGCGCCGGCCTCCGACCTGTTCGAAGAGGGCGTGGGTGGCGAGTTCGACCTCAACAAGCCTTTCATTATGATCTCGCAGCACCCCGTGACTTCCGAGTACGGCTCCGGCGAAATGCAGATCAATGAAACCCTGTTGGCTGCTCAGAAGATCGGCCTGCCCGCGCTGGTGTTTTGGCCGAACTCGGATGCCGGGTCGGAGGATGTAGCGCGCGGAATACGCAAGTTTCGAGAGCATCATGACGATTCGCGCATGCATTTCTTCAAGAACCTGCCGACGGAAACCTATATTCGCCTGATGATGCGAACGTCGTGCATTGTGGGAAATTCCAGCAGCGCCATCCGCGAAGGCGCCTTCATCGGTACTCCGGCCGTGAATGTGGGATCGCGGCAGGATATGCGCCAGCGCGGAACGAACATCATCGATACCGATTACGATCGGCATCGCATCGCCGATGCGATTTCGCAGCGGTTGGAGCATGGACGCTTCGCATCCGAACCCATCTACGGGGATGGCGGCGCCGGCAAACGGATCGCGCAGATCCTTGCCCACTGTTCACTCTCCGTCCAGAAACGGATGACTTACTGAGTTTTTCATGACCGGCGTTCTCGCCATCATTCCCGCGCGCGGCGGCTCAAAATCGATCCGGCAGAAGAATGTCGCAATGGTTTGCGGACGGCCCCTGATCGCCTACACCATCGATGCGGCCGCAAAAAGCGCCCGGCTAACGCGGACCATCGTTTCTTCGGACGACGACACGATCATCCAGGTTTGCAGACAACTCGGCGCAGAAGTGCCCTTCAAGCGTCCGGAAGCCATCAGCCGGGACGAGACCCCGATGATCGAGGTGCTGCAGCACGCCTTGCAGCACCTCGACCGTGAGGAGTCGTATCGTCCTTCCATCGTCGTGCTGTTGCAGCCGACGTCTCCGCTGAGGACGAGCCGCCACATCGACGGGGCCGTGGATCTGCTGACGGCAGGGTCCGGCGATACGGTTGTCAGCGTCGTGCCTGTTCCGCACCAGTTCAACCCCGTTTCCGTCATGAAAATCGTGGAAGGCCGGCTCGAGAGTTTCCTTCCCGGAACACCCATCCTCCGGCGCCAGGACAAACCGGCCGTGTACGCGAGAAATGGCCCGGCCGTGCTGGCCAGCAGAGCCGGCGTTATCGCCGGAGGCCGCCTTTACGGAGACATCGTCCTGCCTTATCTGATGCGTTCGGAGGAATCCATCGACATCGATTCCCGCGACGACCTCGCGCTCGCGGAGTTCCTGCTGACGCGGCCTCGCCCATGAACTACGAACAACTCGCCATGCTTGCCGAGCGATCCGGCCTGGGCGTTCTCCTGGACAGGGCCGGACTCCGCGCGAACATCAGCCAGATCGTCCGGCTCGCCCTGGACAACGATGAAGTCGCCCGATGGGACGCGATTTCCCGGGACTACGTCGACTCGCGCCAGCAATTCGAATCCATCACGCGGGATATCCCGCCTGTCGAGCCGGAACAAACCGCATGGATCGTGGCCAGCATGAACACGCACTGGGGACTCAAGCTGGATGGCGTCATGTCGATCGCCGCCCGGCTCGCCGGCTATTCGCCCGTCGGCGTTTACCCTGTCGAAGACGTCTGGAGCCGGCCATATCATTCGATTTTTCAAATTCGGCGGACGCTCCATCTCCAGAAGTTCCGTTCGTTCGGCATGCGCAATGGTCTGGCCGCCTCCAGCTGGACTTCGACCTCGATTCTCGAACTCCTCGATCTTCAGTATCACAACGTGGATGTGGGCCGCATCGCCCTGTCGAATGTTCTTACCAGACGGAAGTTCGAACAATTCGATCTCGGAAGGCCGGACACTCTGGATGAAGTCAATATCGAACTCGCTCTTATCCGGCGCACTGTGGATGCCGCCGAAGCCATGCTCGAAACGAACAAGCCTTCAATGGCGCTGTTGCTCGAAAAGGGTCTTTCGCCGGTTGCGGAAATCAGCGGAGTCTGTCTTGCGAACGGTGTGCCTGTCGTCCAGTACGTCGGCAGCCAGAATCAAAACGATCTGGTTTTGAAGCGCTATGGATATGAGAACCGGCATCAACATCCATTCTCGATGGATGCGTCAAGCTGGCAGCAGGTCTGTGCCGAACCGTTTACCCCGCAGCAGGAAGAGGAACTGATGCGGGAATTCGAGGAGGCGTACTTCAAGGGCACCTGGTTCAATCGAAAGTTCCTGCATCAGGACAAGCGGATCAAGCCGGCCGATGAGGTCCGGAAGCAGCTTGAACTGGATCCGTCGAAGAAGACGGCCGTCGTGTTTTCACATGTTCTCTGGGACGCCACTTTTTTCTATGGAAAGGGGTTGTTTGAAAACTACGAATCCTGGCTGATCGAAACCATCAAAGCCGCCTGCTCGAATACGACGGTCAACTGGGTAATCAAACTTCATCCGGATCTCGTCTGGAAACTGAAATACGAGCGCCATGAAGGAGAACTTCGCGACTTGATCGCTATCCGGAGTTCGATCGGCGCGTTGCCGCCGCACATGAAGATGGTGGGTCCCGACACGGATATCAGTTCGTATTCCTTCTTCGGGATAACCGATTATTGCGTCACCGTCCGCGGAACCATTGGCATCGAGATGTCGTGTCACGGCGTCCCGGTGATCACCGCAGGAACCGGCAGGTACTCGGGACATGGGTTTACTTTGGACTCCACATCGCGCGAAGAATACCTGTCACGCCTCGCCAATATCGCATCGATCCAACCGATGCCGTCCGAACGGATCAGACTCGCACGCCGGTTCGCCTACACCCTTTTCAAGAAGAGGCTGTGGCCCATGCGAACGTTCGAGATCGTGAAAGAACGAATCCAGGCGACCGGCCATCCGCTCGATCACACGCTCGTTCCCCACATCCGATCCTACAAGGAAGCTCAATTGGCCCCCGATCTCAACGACCTGGCACGGTGGCTGTCCTCCGGCCGGGTCGATTACCTCCGCACGTCCGCTCTCCACGTCTGATGCCCATCGAACCCAGAGTTGTCCATGTGGGAACCGCCGACAATTCCGGCGGAGCGGCCCGCGTGTCGTTTCGGCTGCACCGTGGACTGATGGATCTCGGAATTCAGTCCAGCATGCTCTGCGGATATGTGGTCGAACGCAATCGCCGGGAAATCGCGTGCTGCCCTGAGCAGAACACCTTGTGGCAGCGCGCCTTCAGATTCGCCGTGAACAAGGCGGAACAGTGGTCCGGCCTTGAGTATCAGTTGCTGCCCTGGAAAAACGATTTCCTGAACCACCCGTTTGTGCGGAACGCCAACATCGTCCATCTGCACAACCTCCATGGCGGCTTCTTTCCTCAACGCCTTCTTCCGGACCTGAGCCTGCAGAAAAGGCTGGTCTGGACCATTCACGATATGTGGCCTGTTACGGGTCATTGCTACTACCCCGGCATATACGACTGCGAGCGCTGGAAAAGCGGGTGCGGATCGTGTCCCGGCCTCCGGCAGGATGATCATTACCCGCTTTCCGTCGATACGTCCGCGTTTCTGTGGAAACGCAAGCGGGCGATCTACGCCAAAACCAACCTGACCCTGGTCGCCTATTCACAGTGGACGCTCGATCAGATTCGCAGCAGCCCGTTGCTTTCCAACCGGCGGTCGGTGCTTATTCCGCTCGGACTGGATGTGGAGACGTTTCGACCGATGCCGAAGGAAACGGCAAGGGACTTTCTGAAGATCCCTCGCGATCGAAAGGTTTTATTTTTTTCGGCGATCGGTCTGAACAGCCCTCGAAAGGGCTGGAAGTATTTGAAGGAGGCCCTGGCGAGGCTCTCGGCAAGTGGCGCGGCTGCCGATGCGCTGATTCTCACGGCCGGAGATCTTGGTCCCGCAGAAAAACTCCAGAGCGCAATCCCCGTCATGAGCCTGGGCTACGTTACGGACGATCGCATCATGATGCTCGCCTACAACGCGGCAGATCTTTTCGCCGGAGCTTCCCTGTTCGAGACATTGGGTCTGGTGTTTCTGGAGGCGGCGGCGTGCGGCGTTCCGTCGGTAGCCTTCGACACGTCCGGCGTTCGTGACGTCGTTCGCCACATGCAAACGGGATATCTGGCCGAATTCAAGGACTCCGGCGATCTCGCAAAAGGAATTGCCACGCTTTTGAATGACGACCAACTGCGCGGCGCGATGTCGGAGCGCTGCAGACGGATGGCCGTTGACGAATATTCCACCGAACTTCAGGCCAGACGCATCTCCGGCCTCTACCGGGAAATTCTCGGCTGAAGCCGGTTACTTATTTTCGGCGAACCAGCTCAGGAATGAGGCGAGGCCTGCTTCAATCGGCGTGGTGGGCTTGTATCCCAGCAGCCGGTCGGCCTTGGAGATATCCGCGCAGGTGATATCGACATCGCCCGGTTGCGGCGGCATCTTTTGCAGGATGGCGGTGCGTCCCGTCAGTCTTTCGAGCAGATGCACCAGCTCCGATAAACGGACGGTTTGCGATTCGCCGAGGTTGAACACTTCGAAAGGGAATGGGCGGTCAATCGCGGCGACCAGTCCCTGAATAATGTCGTCGATGTAGGTGTAGTCACGCGCCGTCGAACCATCGCCGAAAAAGGGGATGGGCTTTCCTTGATACAGGAGCCGCGCGAACTTGTGAATCGCGAGGTCGGGACGCTGCCGCGGTCCATAGGCCGTGAAAAGCCGCAGGCAGGTGACCGGCAGACCGTAAAGATGATGGTAGGTGTGGCACATCAGTTCGGCGGCGTATTTCGTGGCCGCATACGGCGATATCGTCCGGTCAATACGTTCTTCTTCCGAAAACGGCACCCGCGTAATCGCACCGTACACCGATGATGACGACGCGAAAACCATCTGTTTCACGTTGTATTGTTTCGCGAGCTCCAGCAGATTGATCGTGCCCCGGACGTTGACGTCTTCGTAAAGCAGCGGCTGCTCGAGCGATGGCCGGACGCCGGCCCGCGCGGCCAGGTGCACGATTTTTTCAATGGGGTGGGAATCGAAGAGCCTCGTCATGGCGGCCGTGTCGCGAATGTCCGCTTCGACCAGCCGGTAGCCGGGTGATTTCAGGTGCTCACGTATGTTCGACCGCTTGATCCCGGGATCGTAGAAATCGTTGAAGTCATCCACGACAACGACGTCCTCGCCTCGCGCCAGCAATCGATCGACCAGGTGCGATCCGATGAAGCCCGCACCGCCGGTGACCAGCAACATGGGTTACATTCTAGATCACCTTGGATAATTTTACGGAGACACCTTACGGCATCGTCAAACGCCTGGGCGTGATCGAAGGATGGCTCGCGCCGTTCGGCCGTCCGGTTCGGATTCTGGATTTCGGCTGCGGAACCGGCGAGCAGATCACGTTCCCCCTGGCGGAGGCCGGTCACTCGGTTCTCGGCCTGGACGTTCATGGTCCTTCCATTGAACAGGCGAAACGCAAGTATGTCAGGCCCAACCTGGAGTTTCGGCAGGCGGCCGTCGAAGATCTGAAAGCAGAGCGGGAGACGTTCGATGCGATCGTTTGTTCCGAGGTCATCGAACATCTGCAGGAACCCCTCGATCTGCTGCGGTCCCTTCATCGGCTTCTTGACACGGATGGCCGCCTGATCGTCACCACGCCGAATGGGAATGGACCATACGAAATACTCTGCTCTTTGGAGAGGCGGCTCTCAAGAAACCGCGCCTATCAGATCGCCAGGCGCGCCGCTCCCGTCAGCGCCGGGCGGCAAGCACGGGAAGCGGGCTTTCTGAATTGGGATTCGCAGCATGTTCAGTTCTTCAGACTGGGAGACCTGGAACGGCTCTTTCTGTCCGCGGGTTTCCGCGTGGTCGAGCGCCGGGCGAGAACGTTTCTCTGCGGGCCGTATGTGGATCTCTTTTTCAGATGGATGCCGTTCCGCAAAACAGCCATTCGATTGAATGCCGGCGTGGCCGATCTTTTGCCGATACAATTCGCCGCCGACTGGATGTTCCTCCTGAAGAAGGTCTGATGGAGTTTCCGCGAATTCTGGTCCTGACATCGAACAACTTCAACACCGTGACGGGTGGAGGAATCACGCTGACGAACCTGTTCTCCGGCTGGCCGGCGGACCGGATCGCGAACGTTCACGAGGATTCCCATCCTGAGGACCGTCGGGTCTGTAACCGTTTTTATCGTCTCACCACCGATGAAATTCGTTGGACATGGCCGATGTCTCTGGTTGAGCCGAAATCCAACGGAACATCGTCGCTCGCAGGCTCATCCGCTCCGAACTCTCCGGCAGTGGGACTTTCAAGAAAACTATTTGGAGACGGAGTGCCGCGGAAATTCGTCGTCACTCCGGCGCTCGCCAGGTGGATCGACGAGTTCCAGCCGCAGGCCGCGTACAGCTTTCTGGGGTCGATGGCTCAAATCCGGGTGGCCTCCGGGTTGACGGCCCGCTTCAACATCCCGCTTGTCGTTCACATCATGGATGACTGGCCCGCCGTCATCTATACGAGCGGGACGCTGGCGCCGCTGCTCCGCCGGACCGTGATGTCGGAATTCAAGAACCTGCTTCGAAAGGCGAAGGCGCGGCTTGCGATCTCCGAGGAAATGTGCCGGGACTACGAGAAACGGTTCGGATACCGGTTTCTGCCGTTTCACAACGCAATCGACGTTGCTCAATGGGAGCCGCGGGCACGTCACGCCTGGGCGGCGGGACGTCCATTCGTTGTGCGGTATGCGGGCTCGATCGTTGAGGAAGCGCAGCGCGAAGGTTTGATGGATATCTGCGGGGCGGTTTCGAGCCTGCGGAGTGCCGGCCACGACATCGAGATATGGATTCACGCGCCTCGCCCTCAGCGCGCCTATTTGGAGACGGCCGGGATGGACGGTCTGCGGCTGTGGGATCCGCCTGAGCCGGACTCGATCGTGGAATTGCTGGCCTCCGCGGACGTGCTCGTCCTGCCATTCAATTTCGACGAACGCAGCGCCGGGTACATGCGTTTGTCCATGCCGACCAAGGTTCCCGCCTACATGGCGTCAGGCACCCCCGTACTTGTGTATGGACCTGCCCGCATTGCGACCGTGAAATACGCGTTCGAACAGGGATGGGGCTATGTTGTGTTTCAACCGGGCCCCGGCAACCTGCAGGCGGCGCTGCGACGCCTGATGAGCGATCAGCACCTGCGGGAACTCCACGGGCGCCGGGCGCAACGGCTGGCGGCCGAGCGCCATGACGCGGTCCGCGTCCGGGCGGAGTTTCAGGCGATACTGGCTTCATGAACGATCTGAAAGAGTCCGTTCGCGAATACTGGGGTAGGAATCCGAACGCCGCCGCAATAGGCTCGGGCAAATCGCCGAACACGCGCGAGTTTTATGAAACGGTTGAGAGGCATCGTTATCAAGCGGAGCCGTGCATTCGCGAAATGGCGGAGTTCGACCGGTGGACCGGACAGCTCGTGCTGGAAGTGGGATGCGGTATGGGAACCGATCTGCGTCAATTCGCCTCCGGCGGCGCGCGAGTGATTGGTATCGATCTGACACGGGAAGGAATCGCTTTGGCCCGGAACGCGTTTCGGCTTTTCGGTCTCGCCGGGGATTTTGTCGTTGCCGATGCCGAGATGCTGCCCTTTCGCAGCGACTCCTTCGACCTCGTTTATTCGAACGGTGTCATCCATCACACGCCCGATACGCCTGCGGCCGTCGGCGAGATCCACCGCGTGACCCGGCCGGGTGGGCAAGCCCGCGTCATGATCTACCATCGGAATTCCTATTTCGCGAGGATCATTGTGGGAATGATCATCGCTCCGGCAACGCGGGTTCTGTTGATCCTCTTTCCTTCAGGCAAACTGCCCGGCTTCCTGAAACGCACGCTTCCCGGCGGCATCCGAAACCTCTACGAAATCTGTGCGGAACGCGGCTACTCGGGCGAAACGATTCTGTCGCTGAGCACCGACCCTTCCCGCCCCGGAAAGGGCAACGCAAATCCGCTGGCCCGCGTCTATACGCCCGGGGAGGCGCGCGCGCTGTTCTCTGCCTTCAAAACCACGCAAACCTTCATCCGGCAGTTGTATCAGGCCGGCTTCCTGCCAACCTTCCTCCATCGCTGGGCCGAACGCCGCTTCGGCTGGTTCCTATTCATCCGGTCCGTAAAGTAAGCGATTTCCAAAAGTAGATTCGAGGATTCGATTCACCGCTGTGAACCGGTTGCGCCACGAGTGCGCCGACGCTGCCGCGATGCGCCGCGCGACGGTTTGAGGAGATTCGGGAAGCGACCTGAGCGCGTCATCGCAATGCTGCAGAAAGCCGTCGAACGATTTTGCGATGCGAACGTCGTCCGCAAACTTGTGGGCTTCGGGCATTTCGGTCGACACGACAGGTTTTCCGGCTGCGAGATATTCATAGAGTTTCAAAGGGCTGGCGTGTGTGGCAACATCGTCGGCCTTGTACGTATTCAGGCAAACATCAACGCCCTTCAGCAATCTCGGAATCTCGGACTGCGTTTGACGGCCGAGCAGGTGGATGTTTTTCGCTCCTTTGATTGCGACGGCGTCCGCGAGCGGGTGCATTGGGCCGATCAGGACGACATTCCAGTCCGGCCGGCGGTCCGCGATGAAACGCAGGAGTTTCATGTCGACCCAATACTGGATGTGGCCCACGAAACACAAACGTGGATGCGGAATGCTCCCGATGATTTGTGGCGGGTCGGACGAATCCCCGGCGACCGAACGGAAAAGATCCGTGTCCGCGCCATTGGGAACACAGAAAGTTTGTGGACAAATAGCGGCCCGCCTCGGCAAAAGACTTTCCTGGGTGACGATACAGGTCGTGACACGTTGGAGGAGCGAATCCTCCATCGCGCCGACCACGGACGCGCGGATAAAACCTTTGGCTGCCCGGAATTCGTCAACGCACTCGTAGACCACTCCGGCGTTCGGAATGCCTCCGATGAGCGATTCCGAAAACGGCGTGTATATCCAAAGCAGGGGATTCCGGTATCCCAGCGTCTTCACCCACGAACGCAGCATTGCGCGAATCATGTAGTGATTCGCCGTGTTGATCGCGTGCGACATCTGGAAGAACGGAAGCAGGATGGGCAGGGTTGCGACATGCAGATTCGGCTCGACGGCGCGCGGTCCTTTGAGGAACCGGAGAAAGCGCGTGGGATCGTGCGGCAGAACGTCCAGGCCGAGCAGGTGAACCGGCGTTTCAATGTACAGCACGCGATTCCCATGCCTTGCGAACATCTGCATGAACCGTTGCTTACGCGTCCAGAGCCCCTGCCAATCCTGGGTCGACAGGCAGACGATGTCATTGCCTTTCAGCATGGTTCGATGATGATCCGCGTGTGAATGGGCGGCGTCGACGAAACGCGCGCCGCGACCATGGTCGACGGCACGCGAACTCCGTAGGCCGGTGAGAACCAGCCGGGTGTTGCCATCATTTCAGCGCCCGGGCATTCGATACGAAGTCGAACCCGGTCGCCTCCGTGCGACAGAATGAAGTCTCCATCGGTCTGCTCAACGTCCACATCCGGGTGCACATGGAAGAACCATTCGAATTCGTGTGTGCCTTTGCCGGTGAGGGCGTCCTGTATGGTGAGTTGCGCCGCCGCTTTCGCAAACTCAAACCTTCTGCGGTGAACGACCGGCTTCGAAAGATGCGAGTAACCCGTGTGTTCAGCCTCGAATACGTCTGCGGGGCCGGTCGTTTCCCACTGTGACACGCGAATGTCCGCTCGATCGACCATCTGAAAAACGGCCTCGCGATGAAACGGCCGAATCTCTTCGCGATCGACGCGAACCGTGTTGTGCGCTGCCGTCGACCGGAACCAGTTGCGCGCTTCCGTATCGGAAAGGTAGAGGTATGTGCCGGGATCCACGATCCACGCGCGTCCGGCGAAATACTCGAAGCTCAACACGTCGTTGTGCGAATGCGAACCCAGGCCGCGCATGCCGACGCGCGAAGCCGATATGAAAACGTGCGAGTTCCTGCCGCGCATGCTGTAGAAACCCGCATGCGGAAAAACCGCCGTGTGCCGCCCCGGCTCGATTTTGAGAGGGAACGGAGGCAGCAATCGACCGCCATCGTTGTCGCCGATCTGGGCGAGCGTGCCGTCCGGATGCGTCGAAGCCGCCGCAAACGCGCGCATTCTTTGCAGGCGCTCCGGAGCGGGTTCTGAAAGAAGGCGGAAGGCGTACTCGAAGATTTCGAGGACGAAACGGTGATAGGCGGTTGAATGTTCATAGTCCGCGCCGTCGGCGGTGATCTGCTCCATCAACTCCACTTTCAATTCGCGGGCCGCAAACGAGGCGTGTTCCTCAAGCGCGAGTTCCGGGAACAACATTCCAATCGACAACAGTCCGGCGAGATCGCAGAGATAGTGATTGCTGTTGAGACGAACTTTCCGGCCCTCTTTCCACGCCTGCCGAAACTCGAGATTCGAGCGGACATAAGTTGCATGGGTGTGCAGGGACTTGAGGAAGGCTCCGGCAAAAGCCTCATTTACGGCCGAAGACGTTCGAACCAGCGCGAACGCCCAGCACCAGTTGACGGCTCGAATCCCCGCTTCCATCGGGCTGACCCAGTTGACTCCCCTGCGAAACGGATTCTCTTCGATCCAATCGAGAATGCGGGCGATCACTTCATTACTGAATCGCTCGTCTTCCGTCTCCCGGTAGGCAAGCCCTAAAGTGACCAGATCATGGCATCGGGAAAGCTCCCACGGCCCTTTAATATCGACGCCGGTTCCGGGATCGATCGGAATTCTCGCGCTGTGAAGCCGTTTGTCCCATCGATAGCCGGACTTCGGATCGGCATGCCAATCCATTCGAACGCCGATCAGACCTTCAGCAGCGGCAGGCGCATTGGGCAAGAGAAGCGGCAATCGAGGCCACTCTCGTGCTTTCAGCCGGCCGGTCAGGCCGGAAAGAGTCGATGCGCCGGCACGGTGCAGCAGTTCCTCGACAGTCAGGTCCGCGCTGAAAACTTTGTCGTATGCCGGCAGCAGTACGGCTGCGATCCGTGTTGAGGCGAGAGAACGTGCCTGGTTGAGAGTTTCCCGGAAGGATTGCTCGCCGGCGCGGCGAAGGTAGTAGAGCAGCGACGGCATCTAGGTGGTTTCAACGCCCTGTTCGATCCATGCCTCATGCCACAGAGCGAAGTTGTAAAGGTACCAGGGCAGCACGCTGTTCTTCTTCGAAAGAATGCGTTCGACTTCGGCGGCCTGAAAATAATCGTATTCCTTCGTGAAGGCCGCGAGCCGTTTTCGGATGCGGTCTCCCAGTTCCTGCTGAAACCATTCCGTCACCGGGACGGCGAAACCCTGTTTCGGACGATTGACGATTTCATCCGGAATGAGTCCGGCTATCGCCTTCTTCAGCAGATACTTCGTTCGAAACTCCGGCACCTTTTCCGATTGCGGTATCGAAAGGACATACTCCACCAGTTTGTGATCGAGGAAGGGAACCCGCGCCTCGACCGCGGTCGCCATGGTCATCTTGTCGACGCGCATCAGCAGGAGTTCGGGAAGGCGAAGTTTCAGGTCGACGAAAGTCATCCAGTTCAGTGGATCCGGATGATCCGTGCCGTCGACAAATTCCTGGAAGTATCCGCCGATCACGGCAGCAGACGTTGTTTGCTCCAGCCTCTTCCGCAGATCGGGATTCACCAGCCGCTGTTTGTGCGTTTCAAAGAAGGCCTCCGCGCCTCCCCAGAAAACCGGTTCATCGGATGACGCGCGGCGAATGTATTCGAGGCGTCCCGAAGAAGGCTGCTCGAGTTGACCGGCGAAACGGGTGGCGAGACCACGCAGCGATTTCGGCAGCACCGCGTACATCTGTCTCATTCGCTCCAGGCTCAGGACGTAAGACCAGTGCGGGTATCCGCAGAACAATTCGTCGCTGCCTTCGCCGACCTGGCAAACGGTGACGCCATGCGCCTTGGCAAGCTTCGCGACGTGGTACACGGGGATGCACACCGGGTCTGCGATCGGCTCGTCCTGGTGATAGACGAGCTCGGGCAGAAAGTCGATCAAGTCGCGTATGCCGATCTGCACTTCGTGATGATTCGTTTTGAATCGGTCGGCGACACTACGCGCAAAGTGGAGCTCGTTATATTTTGCTTCGCCCTGGAATCCGATCGAAAACGTTTCGACGGGCCGGTCCGTCATCTGGGCCATGAGGGCGACGTTCGTCGACGAATCGATTCCGCCGGAAAGGAATACGCCGACGGGGACGTCGCTGACCATCCGGTACCGGATCGATTCTTTCAACAACTGCCGAATCTGCTCGACGTGGTCGTCTTCGGTGGCCGAGACCGTCTTTCGCGAGAGCGGCGTCCACCACTTGCGCAGTGTTTCGTTTCCGTGCCGGTCGATCTTCAACCAGTGAGCGGCGGGTAGTTTCAGGATTCCGTCGAACAATGTCTGCGGAGCAGGAGTCGTGAGAAACGAGAGATAGTGATAGAAGGCCTGAGCGTTCACCTCCCGTTCAACGTCACCGGAGGCGAGAAGCGCTTTGATCTCCGAGGCGAACATGAAACGCCCGCCGCGGTTCACGTAATACAGCGGTTTTACGCCGATGCGGTCGCGGGCGACGAACAGCGAGCGGTCGATTTCATCCCAGATTCCGAGCGCGAACATTCCTCGCAGCAAGTCCAGCATGGCGGGTCCGCGTCTGGCGTAGAGTTCCAGGAGAACCTCGGTGTCGGAGTGCGATCGGAAACGCGCGCCTTCATTTTCAAGATCGGTTCGAAGTTCACGATAGTTATATATCTCGCCGTTGAACGTGATGTGATAGCGGCCGCTGCCGCCGGCCATCGGCTGTCGGCCCAGTTCAGACAGATCGATAATCGACAGGCGGCGGTGGGCGAGGCCCACCGATTTGTCGGCGTTCATCCAGATTCCGCAGTCGTCGGGGCCGCGATGCGACATGGAATCGCGCATCGACTCGAGCTTCTGCCCGGAAATCCGCTCGGCCCGGCCGTGAT
>JAHFTY010000187.1 GCA_023265365.1 Acidobacteriota bacterium | reverse complement strand
AAGCAGGCGGGCGGAAACATCTGGGTATATAGCGAACTGAACGTCGGCACGACATTCAAAATCTACTTTCCGCGCTTGGTCGAAGTTCCGGTGACGGGTCCGCCCGCCGAGGAACGAACAGTCCGAGGAGGAACCGAAACCATCCTCCTCGTGGAAGATGAAGAAGCCGTGCGCGAGATTGTCCGCGAAACGCTGTTGGGCCAGGGGTATGCCGTGATCGAAGCACGCCACGGTCCCGAGGCGCTGGTGCTTGCCGAGAAATATGCCGCCGAAATTCACCTTCTTTTGACGGACGTTGTGATGCCCGCCATGAGCGGTCCCGAACTCGCGTCCGCACTGGCAAAGTCGCACGCCGAAACCCGGGTTCTGTACATGTCGGGTTACACGGACGGCTCCGTCATCCGGCAGGGTGTTCTCCAGGACGCGGATCACTTTCTGGAAAAACCGTTCACGCAGTTGGATCTCGCCGCGCGGGTCCGCTCCCTGTTGGACGCGTCGCCGCGGGCTTGATGTCCGTCAGGAAATTCCGCACCAGGCCGCCGCGGTTCGCGCCACGGTTTTCGACACGCGGTTCACTTCATCAAGCGGGACAAACTCATTCAACGAATGCGCGACTCTCACATCGCCGGGGCCATAAAGGACGGCATGCATCCCACCGTGTTTGGTGAAGAGCCGAAGGTCGGAGCCATAGGGAACGCCATGAATCCGGGTCTCCCGACCCGACACGTCCGCATGAGAAGAGGCCAAACGGGAAATGATCGGGGCCTCCGGCGGAGTCTCTCCGGGTTCGAACTGGCCTTCAAACCACTCGATCTCAGGCGGGTATTGCTCGAACCACTCATCCGTCCGGCCGACGCCGGCGACCGCATTCTCGAAATGCAACCGGGCTTCCGCCACGTCCTCGCCAGGCAAGACGCCAAACCGGCCCTCGGCAACCAGCGTTTCCGGAACGGTGGAAGGCCAATCGCCGGCCTGAATCTTCCCGATACTGATGGGAGCCACCAGTTCGCCGGCCAGGAAATAGGGGTGATGAAAACTGGCGTGCCGCTGCCGTTCGAGTTCGCGAACGGCATCCATGACGGCGTAGAACTTTTCGACGGCGCTCACGCCTTCGAGCCGCATTGCGCCGTGGGCGGCGCGTCCTCGAACATGAATCCGGAAACTGAGAGCTCCGGCGCCCATCGGGCACAGCGCCATTCGTGTCGGCTCCAGGATGATGGCGGCGTCAGCGCGATATCCGCGAAGCAGCGTCGCGATCGTTCCCGCGCCGCCGGTCTCCTCGCCAATCACGCTTTCGATCAGGATGTCGCCTTTCGGCCGCACGCCCAGTGTCTGGAGTGCGGCCACGGCCGTTACTCCGGCGGCCAGACCACCTTTCATGTCGCACGCGCCGCGGCCCCACAATCGACCGTCGCGAACGTCGCCGCTCCACGGCCCATTCGTCCAGGCGCGCACGTCGCCCACCGGAACGACGTCCATGTGGCCGTTCAGGATCAGGGAAGGCGCGTCTCCTCCGGTGCCTCGCCATCGCGCGA
Source organism: Acidobacteriota bacterium (assembly GCA_023265365.1). Classification (GTDB taxonomy): domain Bacteria; phylum Acidobacteriota; class Terriglobia; order 20CM-2-55-15; family 20CM-2-55-15; genus JAHFTY01. The sequence continues at coordinate 7,515 of JAHFTY010000187.1, read as the reverse complement.
CGAGGACGGGCCGCTCACCAAGGAAAGTTCCATCGTCGGAAAATGCGGGATGCTGTTCCAACTCCGGCCGTGTGGGACACCAGAGATCCACGTCGAGTCCCATCTCCGTGAGATATCGGGACAGCCGAAGCTGGGCCGATGTCTCGTCGCCGGTAATGCTTGGAATGCGGACCAGATCGCGCAACAGATCCGTGCAGAGGGTCTCCAATCGATCGACGCTCTGGTCAATGGACCTCTGGAGCGCCGATGACGTCACCGGGCCGCGGCCCTGGCTTCCGCGATCCTGTTCCGGAGGACGCCCACACCCTCGACTTCGACCTCGATGATGTCCCCGGGCGCCATCGCTTTCGTCTGTCCCGGCGTACCGGTAAAGATGATGTCGCCCGGCTGAAGCGTGACGAACTGCGTGACGTAGTTCACGATCGTGGCGATATCGAAAAGCAGGTCGGTCGTGCGTTGCGACTGGCGCACCTCCCCGTTCAAACGGCTTTCGACAAGCAGGTTGTTGTAGTCCAGACCGGTGACGATGGCCGGTCCCACGGGGCCGAACGTATCGGAACCTTTTGCGCGGAACCATTGCAGGTCGTTCTTCTGCCAGTCCCGCTCGCTGACGTCGTTGCCGGCGGTGATCCCGAAAATGTACTGCGGCACATCTTCCCGGGCCACGTTCCGGGCCGTCTTGCCGATCACCAGCACGAGTTCCGCCTCGTAATGAACGTTCGAGGCGCCCTCTGGAAAAACGATCTCCACGCCGGGATCCGTGATACACGACTTCGGTTTCCAGAACAAACCCGGATAAGGCCGCTGCGGCCGGTCGCCCAGGTGACTCTTGTAGTTTTGTCCGACGGCCACGACGTTGGCCGGTTCGCACGGCGCGAGCAGTTGGACGCCGGCGAGCGGGAGGGTCTTTCCCGTCGGCACCGCCTTCTCAAAGATGTTTCCGCGCAGTTCCTGGATCGAGTCGCCGTCGACAATCCCGTATGAAGTATTTCCGGCTGCCGAAAATCGAACGTATTTCATAAACCCGAGTCTCCGATTGACATGATTTTGAACCGGCTAATCCTACCAGAACTTCCGTATAATCGGCGGCCGTGCGGAAGAAAGTGACCATCTACACCGACGGCGGATGCTCGCCCAATCCTGGCCCTGGAGGTTACGGCGTCGTCCTGATGTATGGATCGACCCGGAAGGAACTCCATGGAGGCTACCGGCTCACCACGAACAACCGCATGGAACTGCTCGGCGCAATTCGGGGACTCGAAGCCCTGAAGGAGCCTTGCGACGTGCGCCTCTTCAGCGACTCTCAATACGTGGTGAACGGAATCATGAAAGGCTGGGCGCGGAAGTGGCGCTCGAACGGATGGCGGCGCAGGGGAAACCAGATGGCGGAGAATCACGATCTCTGGGGACGTCTTCTGGATCTGTGCGAAACACACAAAGTCCAATTCGAATGGGTGCGGGGTCACAGCGGCCATCCGGAGAACGAACGCTGTGACACACTCGCCGGCCTTGCGCAACGCCTCGCGGACCTGCCCGCCGACCACCACTATGAAGTCTAAAGATCCGTGATCGATGACCGATCACTTGCGGATGCATCGTGAGAATCCTCATCGACTTGGGTCGCGAAATGGAGCGCCAGGCGCGCGGCGGTTCTCATTGTTCCACTCCGCGTCCCTTGCGGAGATCCGCCCGTGAGTCGGCTTCGGTCTTGATCGGAGTGACCTTGTCGGGATCGAGCCGGACCATCAAATACTTAATGTGATCGTCGATCTGCGTGAACTGATGTCCCGTGCCGGCCGGGATGATGATGACGTCTCCCGCCTTGAGGTGATGCGTCACGCCGTTGCGGATGGACGTGCCGTCGCCACCCGGGCCGTTGAGGAGCCGGACGTTTTCGTTCGTGCCGGGACGCTGCTTCCAGCCCACGATATCCGGGCCGGTGACGAGCGTGCCGGATCCTTCGATGATGTGATAGACCTCGGAAACCTGATCGTGTTCGGCGACGTTAGGCATCCCGCCCGACAGTTTCGAGCGATAAACGACGCCGATCGCCACCTGAGCTTTGCCGATATCGTGGACCCGCACCTGTTGATCGGTCACGACAGCCTTCGTGTCGACGCGTTTGAAATAGGCGTCGAGTTCGTCGACCGGAACATAGTTGGCCGCGCAACCCTTGCATGTGGGTTTGGGCGTGTCCTGCGCCTGGAGCGTGAACGCCACCGCCAGCATACCGAGCATGGCCTTGCGAAAAACGTTTCCGTGCATGATCCTCCTCCGATTTGCTTGTTTGAACATGTTGGCGTCGCATATCCTACCAGCCCGTGGCGGAAGACGGTAATTCTGGGTCAGACCTTTGCTTTATCAGTTCTTTGGGTCTGACCCCGAATTGTGAAAATGGGCGCGAGGTATCTGACCCACTTCTGCCACGGGCTGCTACGCCCAATTTTGATCGGGAGGAGTCATGAAGAAACTTGGAGCGCTCTTGATGTTGTTCTCGGGTGTCGCATGGGCGCAGTCGCCGAAAGGGGCCACGTACATCACCGATGAGCAGGTGAAGGCCGTGAATGCGACCGCCGGAATCGATCGCCAGATTGTGAGTGTGGACATCGGCAAGTTGAACGAAGCCGTCGGCATCATTCATCGCGGACCGACCGCGGCGCCTGCCGCCAACCGCGGAGCGGGCGCGCCGGGAGGCGCGGCCGGAGCAGGGGCGGGCAGGGGAGCGGCGGCCGCGGCAGCGGCGCAGCCGTGTGGCGAGCAGGTGACCCCGCCTCCCGCCGGCGCGACGGCCGGGGGCATCTCGCACGATCATCAAACCGAGACCTACATCATTGTTTCCGGCGGCGGAACGCTGGTGACGGGCGGCCACATCGTGAACGGCCGCAAGTCGGCGCCCGAAAGCGAAGTCACCAGGGTGCTGAATGGTCCTTCGTGCAGCGGCATGATTGCGGGCGACGATGTGGTGAAGAAAGTGGTGAAGCCGGGGGACATCATCATCATTCCGGCCAACGTTCCGCATGGCTGGACAGACATTACCGATCACGTCGACTATCTCAGCGTGCGTCCCGACCCCGACCGCGTTCTGCCCGCGGGCTATGTTCATCCCGCGATCAAGAAACCGTAGCCGCGGTTCAGTCGGATACAAATCAGGCATCATCCCGAATCTATGCAACGTTCGCTTGCGGTATGGCTCGTTCTTGTTCTGGGTACGCCGGCTTTTGCGCAGGACCTGGTGCTGATCAACGGCACCATCATCGACGGAACCGGAAATCCGCGCGTCGCCGGCAACGTGCGGATCCACGACGGCGAAGTCACCGGGATCGGACTCTTCAAACCCGCTGCCGGCGATGCGGCAATCGACGTCAAAGGCATGATCGTCGCGCCCGGCTTCATCGATATTCACAGCAGTTCAGCGGCGCGCGTCCAACTCCTGAACGGCGTGACGACCGCGGTTCTCGGCCAGGATGGGGAGGGCCCGGTCGCGATCGAGGAATATATGAAGCCGCTCGACCGCGATCCCATTCCCATGAACGTTGCGGCTTTCACGGGTCACGGCAAAGTGCGGAAATTCACGATGGGCGACGACTTCAAACGCGCGGCCACTCCCGATGAAGTGAAGAAAATGGCGAATGATGTCGAGGCGGCCATGCGTGAAGGCGCCTTCGGGTTATCCGCCGGTCTCGACCGGGAACCGGGCAGCTATGCCGCCACGGAGGAGTTGATCGCTCTTGCGAAGGTGGCCGGAAAATACGGCGGTATCTTTGTCACCACACTGCGCAACCGCACCGACAAGGTTCTGGATGCCGTGAAAGAAGCCATCGAGATCGGACGGAGGGCCAAAGTGCCCGTCCACATCTCCGGCCTGACCGGTCCTCCACTCCGCATTCTTCCCCTGATCGATCAGGCGCGCCTGCAGGGAGTGGACGTCACCGCAGACGTCTCAAGCGATGAGAAAGCCGTGCGCGAGTTCCTTCGCAACCGCTGGGTGATGGCCGCCGGCGAAGTCACTTTCCCTCTGACTCCGAACCCCGCTCTGACACAGGAGTCGGCGATCCGAAAGATGTCCGCCTTACCGGCATCCCGCCTGAGTTTCAAGCAAAGGGGCATTCTGAAGAAGGGAAGCGCGGCCGACATCGTCGTCTTCGATCCGAAAACGCCCGGCCAAATGAAGTACGTGTTTGTGAACGGGGAACTCGTCGTCAAGGAAGGTCTGCCCACCGAAGCGAAGCCCGGCCGGGCCCTGAGATAAATCGCCACAGGCTGTGCTGACTCAGGCGTTGCCAAAGAAGATTCACGCGGAACTGAAGTGCAGGGTGAAGTGTGGGCGTTTTGCAGACAATAAAAAACGGAGAGGGTGTCCGATTTTTGCTGCGTACACTGATTCACGGCAAACGCCATGACCTTGGCCTCGGGAGCTTGTCGCTGGTACCGCTGGCCGAAGCGCGCGAGGAAGCGATCCGGCTTCGGAAGATGGCACGTGATGGCGCCGACCCGCTCGCAGAACGACGCGAAAAGAAGAAAGTCGTCGAGCGAGAGAAGACGATTCCGACATTTGAAGCCGCAGCGCGGCAGGTTCATGCCGAGCACTCGAAGTCCTTCCGAAATCCAAAGCACGCGGCGCAGTGGATCACAAGTCTTGAGACTTATGCGTTCTCGATGATCGGCGATCAACGCATCGACCGTATCGAGTCCCGCGACGTGTTGAAGGTTCTCTCTCCAATTTGGTTAAAGATTAACGAGACGGCAGATCGAGTGAAGCAACGCATGAACGTGGTTTTCGATTGGTCAATCGCCTCCGGCTATCGTTCCGCCAATCCGGTACACGGTATTACCAAGGTTCTGCCGAAACACAATGGCGTGGATAACCATTTTGCGGCCCTGCCTTACGCCGAAGTACCGGCGTTCATTCAAGCGCTGCGAAAGGACGAAGCCGATGATGTGGCTGGCCGCCTTGCGTTCGAGCTTCTCATCCTGAGCGCATCGCGTACCAGTGAAGTGTTGAAGGCTACATGGAAAGAAATCGACTTCCAGAGCAAAGTGTGGACGCGGCCGGCAGAACGTATGAAGGCGAAAAAGGAACATCGCGTACCACTGACGCCCCGTTGCATCGAAATCTTAGAAGCCGCAAAGGGGCTGTCCGACGGCAGCAGCGATTTCATTTTCCCCGGCGGAAAACCCGGCAAGCCGCTATCGAACATGGTCTTTCACGCGCTGTTGCGCCGTACGGGAAAGACGGGCATCACGCCGCACGGGTTCCGCAGTTCATTTCGAGATTGGGCAGAAGAAAAGACGAATCATTCGCAGCGAACCATCGAAACAGCGCTCGCCCACGTCGTCAAAGACAAGACAGAGGCCGCGTATCTGAGAACGCAGCTATTCGAGAAAAGGAAAGAATTGATGGCACAATGGGCGCGGTTTGCAACCGTCGCACCAGCGAAGAAAGTGGTTTCGATCCGCGGTAGGCGGGTTGCGCGTGCAAGTTGATGACGTAAAACTTCCCTGCAAAAAAACGAGAAAAGTTACGGACAAAGAATTTATCCACCGCGCTAAAATACCCTCAGGTGAATCGAAATGAGCATCCGTGCCATCTATGAAAACGGCATCTTCAAGCCCCTCGAAGACGTGCCCCTGAAGGAGGGAACCGAGGTCGAGATTTACGTGGCTCCGCATCACGGCGGCGAAGGCAAGAAGCCCAGGTCTATCCGGGATCTTGGCTTCTTCGGGATGTGGAAGGACCGCGATGACATCGGCAGCGGAGTTGAGTACGTGAACCGCATCCGCAAGTACCGCCGCGATCCTGACCCGACTCAGAAGTGATTTGATCCTTCATGCCCTACCTCATCGACAGCGACATAATGATTGACCTCAGCCGCGGCAGCATCCCCGCCGCTCAGTACGTGGATTCCCTCGATCAGTGGTCGGTATCCATCGTGACGGGCCTTGAGCTTCTCGCGGGTGCAAAAGACAAGCGCGAAGTCGCGGAGATCGACCTTGTCCTGGGCGCATACCGCGTCGTCCCGACCGGTCCGGAGATCGGCCAACTCGCGCGTACAACATCATGAAGCAGCATGCGAAGGCAAACGGCCTCGATCCCTGCGACGCGCTCATAGCTGCGACAGCGATTTACGAGGGCCTGAAGCTCACAACAAAAAACGACAAGCATTTCCGCGGCATTGAGGCGTTGGAGATCGAGGTGCCTGAGTATTGATGTAGTGATCGGCGGGATTCCGTCCAGTTCATGACGAAGCCGGATTCCGCCAAGCTGGACCTGGGGCCGGATTTATGGCCGCGTGTGGATTCCTGCCATCGTGGATAGCTTTGAAATGCTCGGCCAAAACGCGGCGGGTACCGGCCCTTTAGATCACCGGCGCCGTGTTCGCCCGCGGCCTGAATCTCGCGGGTGCCTGAGCATAAGCGTTTCAAACGGGGTAGCGCAGGTATCTGGAGGAGGTTCAGTGTTCCCGATGTCGCATAAAGGTTCTATGCGGTTTTTCGCGGCTGGAAAAGCTCCTGGGGCAGGGGAAGTCAAACGCCATTCTGCCGGGATTGAGCGGATTGGAGGGAGTGGTGGGCACACGTCACCTCTGGTGGCCGTTGGATCAAAACATTCCGGTCTGTGATGGATGTGAAAAATCGACATTGTCGCGACTTTGCCGACTTCAAGAGCGCGACTATTTTCTCAAACTCGCGATGCAAACTTTTCAAATCAGCGACATCTGGAGAACGGATTTTTGGCCCAGGATGTGCTTGCAAAGCGGTCGTGACGACTGGGCATCACAATGGATGGCAATTCGCAACCGATCTAAACTTGAATGATGACGGCACGCTGGCCGGCTATATGATCCACTTTTATCGAAGGTTCTCCGACTCGGAGCGGTATGACGAAATCCGTTACGATAGTCACCAACGCAAGAAAGGCCAGAGAATGAAGGCGCCACATTTTCACCTGAAAGTGCGCACCGAACTCAAGGACCATCCGGAAATGGCCATTGAGGAAATCAAAGGCTTCATCGATAATCAACTGAAAGAGTTCGTTTCGATGAAGATTAAGCGGACTATCTTTGAATCATCCGAAAGCGGCGGCCCGGCCGAGATAGTTTACTCGCAACTCTCAATGGAAGAGATCGACACGCAGATTAAGGCGTACGAAAAGTATGGTATGCCTTTTTCGAAGTATAAAAAACAATTTAGCAGTGCTGATTCTCTACCTTGGGAATTCCACGACTTCAATCTGTGGGAAAACCTTACGCAAGAGAAAGCGGAACGACTTCGTCGCGCAAAGAAACAGCCATCTAAAAACTGATCCCGCTCACCGTTTCCATAAGGCGAACCTGAACCACTCCCTATCATTTTTGATTCCACGCCGAAAGCCAGTTGACGGCGGCCGTTAAGGCGGCCGTTAAGGAGCGCTGGACCGTTTCAGTGGCCTGCCGCACGATGAAGCGCTGGCCATCCGCCGTTGCGGTGTAGTGATTTCGGCCATCTCCCAACTGAGGCACGGGACGATCGAATAGA
>JAHFTY010000186.1 GCA_023265365.1 Acidobacteriota bacterium | reverse complement strand
TGTTCGAGCCCATCACCATCGGAAGAGATCTATTGGAGATCGATATCTAACAGCCCGGCTCGAAGCGTTTTCCCCTCCTCGACGAAGGGTGGCGCAGTCCAAGAGGGTGATTTTGAGAGAACAACTCCGATGTCCTCGTTGAGGCACTGCTGTCCCAATGAAGCGAAATCGAGGAAAAGCGTTTTCCCCTCCTCGACGAGGAGGGGTGGCGCGAAGCGCCGGGGTGGTGCTATTGAGGAAATGGATTCTGCTGAACGAACCGCCCCGCCGCTTCGCGGCACCCCGCCTTGGCCAAGGCGGGGAAAAGTCCTCGTCCTGCGACTCCATGGCTTCATGTCATAACCAGACCGTTGTTGGATCCAAACCGACTTTTTGTGCAAAGCCGCCAAGGCCCCCACGGCTTCATTTCAAATCACATCTTCAGTACCGCGGAATGGTGGGATCGACGGTGTTGGACCACGCTTCGATTCCGCCGCGCATGCTGCGCGTGTTGTTGAAGCCGTGGCCGCGGAGATATGCGGCGGCGTCCAGGCTCCGCATGCCGTGGTGGCACATGGTCACGATCTCCGTGTCCTTCGGCCAGGTGGCGACGATCTCCTGTGCCAAGGACTGGTCCGTGAGCGTGCTGCCTTCCACATGCGCGATCTCGTACTCCTGCGGCGTGCGGACGTCCAGCAACCGGATTGTGCCTTGCTTCAGAAGCTGGGCCACTTCGGAAGGATTGATTTCCAGGTCTTTTCCCAATGTCTGCGCATTGACGTCGATACGCCGGTCGTCCACGGGCTCTTCCGGCCTGGGGTTCTTTTTACCGAATATTCTTGAGAACAATGTCGACATTAGGCCTCCAGTCCTTCCGTTTGTTTCTGCCGATCCGCCAGAACGGCCGTCAGCGTTGCCCGGTCGGAATTCGTGATGCGCACGCGGACGATCTCGCCCGTGGCCACATTTCCCTCGACGCTGACTTTGTAGTTGGTTCTCGTCCTGCCGGTGTTTTCTTCCTCAATCAAAACTTCCTGCTCCGTTCCGAGCAGCGCCGCCCGCTTGAGCCGGCTGACTTCTTCGAAGACGGCCATGCATTCCTGATGGCGTTCTTCGATCAACCCCTCCGGATAGCTTTCCCACGCCGCTGCAGGAGTTCCCTCGCGTGCTGAATACTTGAAGATAAAACCCCAGTCGAACTGCGCCTCTCTGATCAACGAAAGGGTCTGGCGGAAATCTTCAACGGTCTCGCCGGGAAATCCGAGAATCACGTCCGTGCTGATCGTCATTCCCGGCATCGCTTTCCGCATCTTGCCGGCCAGCGCGAGGTATTCCTCCCGGGTGTAGTTGCGCAGCATCTTCTTCAGCATGGCGTCCGACCCGGATTGCACCGGCAGATGAACCGCCTCGCACGCCTCGGGAACGGCGGCAATCGCGTCGATCACGCGATCGGTCATGTAATGAGGGTGAGGGCTCATGAAGCGTAAGCGTTCGACGCCGTCGACTTTTCCGGCGTTTTCCAGCAGGTCGGCAAAATCGGTTCCGCGGCCGCGGGCGCCGTCGCGATGATAGGAGTTCACCGTCTGACCCAGAAGCGTGATCTCGCGCGCGCCCTCGGCAACACGGTCGCGAACCTCGGAAAGAATGTGTTCCATCGGATGATAACTTTCGCGGCCGCGGACGAAAGGGACGATGCAGTAAGTGCAGGAGTAATTGCATCCGCGCATGATCGTCACGAATGCCGACACGCGATCGCCGGACATGGGAATGGCGTATTCCAGGTCCTCATCCGTTTCCCGGCGCTCCAGCAGGCCTTCGACGGCCCGCCCGAAATCCTCAATGGCTTTCGCGCCGATAACCAGGTCGATATGCGGAAACCGGTTCTCGAGGTAGGCCTTCGTCCGCTCGGCAGCGCATCCCGTCACCACGAGTTTCCGGCCCGACTGCCTGGCTTTCCATTTCTTCAGCCGGCCGACTTCCGAAAATGCCCGATCCTCGGCATGCTGCCGGACGGTGCACGTATTGACGAGCAGCACGGATGCCTCTTCCGGATCCTCGGTCGGGATCAGGCCCCTCGCCTGGAGGTGCCGTCCCATCTCGTCCGAGTCGGCCACATTCATCTGGCACCCATACGTGCGCACGTAGTACTTCATAACCGCGGTATTATATCCTCGTCTCATGCATGAAATCCCAATAGAGGATTCCTTCGACCTTCACACGTTTCAGCCGCGGGAGATCGCGATTGCCGTCGAGGAATACCTCTATCAGGCTGTCCGGCTTGGCTTTCAAGAGGTTCGGATCATACACGGCAGAGGAATCGGCGTGCAGCGCGAAATCGTTCAATCTCTTTTGAAAAAGCATCCTGTCGTCGTATCGTTCCGGGATATGCCGGACCTTGGATCCACGGCGGTTCGTTTGCGAGACCGCTCGTGATCGGAACTGTCGTTTCTCATTACCGCATCCTCTCCGATCTTGGGGGCGGCGGAATGGGCGTCCTCTTCAAAGCAGAGGACACTCGGCTGGGCCGCCTGGTCGCGCTGAAGTTCCTCACCGAACAACTCGCCACCGACCGCGCCGCTCTCGAACGCTTCCAGCGCGAAGCCCGCGCGGCGTCCGCCCTGAATCATCCGCACATCTGCACGATCTACGATATTGGCGAAACGAACGGCCGCTCGTTCCTCGTGATGGAGCTGCTCGAGGGGCAAACCATACGGCAACGAGTTGAAAAGGGCACAGTGCCTGTGCCGGACCTGATCGAGTTATCCATTCAAATCTCCGACGCGCTGGAGACGGCTCACGCAAAAGGGATCGTCCATCGCGATATCAAGCCCGCCAACCTCTTTATCACCGAACGTGGCCAGGCCAAGGTTCTCGATTTCGGACTCGCCAAACTCGACGCTCCCCGGAGCCCAGGCAGCGCCATCACTGCCGCCGAGGACACACAACTTACCGGATCCGGTTCGGTGATGGGCACCATCGCCTACATGTCGCCCGAGCAGGCGCGGGGCGAAGCGGTCGACGGACGATCCGATCTTTTCAGCTTCGGTTGCGTCATGTTTGAAATGGCCACGGCAAGACCCGCTTTCGGCGGCGACACCACCGCCCTCGTGTTCGATGCGATCCTCAACCGGACGCCGCCCGCAATCCATCACCTCAATCCCGACATGCCCGCCAGACTGTGGGAAATCGTCAGAAAGACCCTCGAGAAAAAGACGGCCGCCCGGTATCCGAACTTCGCGACGCTGAAGGCCGACCTCAAACATCTGCAGACCGATCTGGCCGGCGGCGGCGCCGGCGCCGCGATCGCCGAAACGGTCCAGCCGGAAGGCGAGTCCATCGCGGTGTTGCCGTTCAGGGATATGAGTCCGCAGCACGACCAGGAATACTTTTGCGACGGCATGGCGGAGGAACTCATCAATGCGCTGACCAACATCGAAGGCCTTCACGTCACGCCGCGGCTGACGGCTTTTCAGTTCAAGGAAAAGAACCAGGACGTCACCGCCATCGGAACGGAACTCGGCGTCGCGACATTGCTGGAAGGCAGCGTCCGGAAAGCGGGAAACCGGCTCCGCATCACAACGCAGCTTATCGATGTCGCGAGCGGCAGGAATCTCTGGTCCGAACGCTATGACCGCGACATGGAGGATGTGTTCGCCATCCAGGACGAAATCGCGCGAACGATCGTCGACCGGCTGAAGATCCAGATCCGGGGGCGTGCCGCCGGGCGGCCGCTCGTGAAGCGCTACACCGCGGACCTCGACGCGTACAACCTGTACCTCAAGGGCCGCTACTACTGGAACAAGCGGTACCACGGCGGATTGCAGAAGGGCATGATCTTCTTCCAGCAGGCGATCGAACGCGATCCGAATTACGCGCTCGCCTATACCGGGCTGTCCGACTCGCTCGGCGTGCTGGCCACCTACAGTTACGTGAAACCGCGCGACGGCTTCGCCAAAGCCAAGGCGGTGGCCGAACGGGCGTTGCAGATCGACGACACGCTTTCCGAGGCGCAGACCTCGATGGGATTCGCGCATCTTTTCTATGACTGGAACTGGATCGAGGCGGGAAAAAGTTTTCAGCGCGCGATCGAACTGAATCCGGCCTACCCGGTTGCGCACTACTACGAAGCGCTGCGGCTGGTCTCCGCAGGACACTTTGACGAAGCCGCCCTGGCCTCCACCCGCGCGCTCGACCTGGATCCCGTATCGGCCATTGCCGGAACGTTCAAGGGATGGGTCTCCCTTCAGGCCCGCCGGTACGACCGCGCAATCGAAGAACTCCGCGGAACGTTCGAACTGGACCCCTCCGCATACATCGCCGTCTCGCTGCTGGGCCTGACCTACGCTTGCGCCGGCCGCATCCCCGAGGCGATCGCATCAATCAACACGGCGCTTGAACTGACAGGCCGCGCCAAGATCATGCTTGACGGCGCCGGTTTGATCTACGCGTCCGCCGGCATGAAAGACGAGGCGCGCGCGGTGATTGAGGAGCTGAAGAAGGGTGAAGGTTATCCGTCGGCGTTTCACACCGCCGCCATCTACGCCGTGATGAACGAGTTTGACGCGGCGTTCGAATGGCTGGACCGCGCCTATGCCGACAGGGATGGCTTCATGATTTACCTGAATGTCTTCCCGTTTCTGGACAACATCCGCTCCGACCCGCGATTCGCGGCGTTTCAAAAACACGTCGGGTTCAGACAATAAATCGATCGCGCCGGCCGTATCTCAAATAGAGGGGATCGAACACCAGGAGGTGAATCCATGTGAACAACCACGCCAGCACCCCGACCGTCATGCCGAGCAGCACACGATCGTAGGTGGTTTTTGCCTGGAATAACCGCACGGCATGCTTGCCCAGAACCGCCGTTGCGCCGGCAGACACCAGGAATGTCCCCACCATCCCCGCCGTCACCAGCGGCGTGGCCGCCCAAAGAAAACAACTTGCCACGATTCCCACAACGATGGCGGCGACCAGAGCGGCGCCCGACCATTTCAGAACAGGAATCAGGAACCAGATCTTGAAGGCGTCGATTTGTGCGACGTCCAACAGCTTCATGGCCTCCTTGTACTTCTTTTGTGAAGCCGGCGTGCCGCCCGGTTCGAGACAGCTCTCCAGTTTCAGGAACTGCCAGTCGGACTGCACGGGATCCAACTCAAAGCCAGTGACACTACCGGGCAGTTCGCTCTCCGCCATCCGGTATCCGCTGATCATCAACGCCGAGGACTCCAGATCGTTGAAGGAATCCAGATCCGTGCGAATCGCAGCGAGGCGGCTCTGCACCTCTCTCCGAATGCCGTACGAGGTGTGGTCGGAATGACTGACGGCGGGTTCGTCCCAGGAGGTGAACCCCTCGTTGCAGCCGATCCAGTTCACCGGATGCGACTGCAGGTCCAGTTTCATGTGCAGGAACATCAACCCCTTCAGCAAACCGCCACGACGCCGGTCCGCAAGGTCTCTCGACTGCGCCACGCGTAACCGCGCCTGGAGCACGGAACTTGTCCGAAGCGTCACGCCGACCGCGGCTTCCGTCGAGTTCCTGTCGTCCTCCATCTGGCCGCTGGCATCGCTGGCCAGAACGACCGTGCAGTTCTGATCGAGCAGCGCCGCCGTGCCCTGATTGTCATAGACGCCGCCATCGACCAGCCGGACCGTGAAGTCCGGAAACAGGTCCGCCAGAACCAGCGGCTCCAGCACGCCCGGAACACAGGCCGACGCGGCGACGGCGTGACCCAGCCGCATGCGTTGATAGGCGGGCGGCGCTTCCTCGTACCGCATGCGGCGCAGACGCGAGTTTCCGTCGACGCGGCTGTCGATTCCCGCGGCGGGCTCGCCCATCCATGAAGTCGTGAACTGCCAGTTGTGTCCGGTGTTGAGCGTGGTGGCATTCAGAATAAGATTCGGAACCTTCGCCCGGCGGCGCCAGTTGTGGTGAATCGGCTTGAAGTCCGCGCGCTCGCCTTTCGGGCGAATCTTCAGCTCGTTCAACCAGATTTCGTCCTTGTTTCCGGTCACTCGCGAATACAGCACGCGCTCATACAACTCGCCCGCGCGGCGGGTCCTCGTGTGATGCGAATTGAAAGCCATTTCGAGGTTGCCGATCAGGCTGCTGATGATGCGCATGCGCACGTTCGACTGAATGCCATTCACGAAATCCCGCTCGATGCGCTTGACGATGCCGATGTAGTCGTCGCGTGTGATTTCGGCATCGGTCCTGGACTCGAGCAGACGCTTGAGCTCGAGGTAGTAGTAGGCGCCGACGATGGATCCGCCGGAAACGCAGGACAGCACCTCGACGTGCCGGAGCATGTCGTACTCTGCTAGCTTGGCCAGGACGCCGATATGAAAGAGCGACGCACGGAACCCGCCGCCCGAAAGCGCAAGACCGACTTTGCCCAGAAACGAAGTCGAGGCGCCCGCGCCCTGATCCCGGAGAAACGTCTCGACGACAGCGCGGGCCCGTGGATCCACGCCGCCGTCGTCGAGGGTGAGATGGTTCGCCATGGCCGCGAGGTCAAAACCGACCGATTGATAGTCGGCGTCTCCGATGTTGGGCAGCGTCATCGCCCTGGCGAAGCACGCGGTCGCCGCATCGTATTCGCGAAGACCGAAATGCGCGGTGCCCAGGACGATCAGAAACCTCCAGTTGCCGTGGAGTCGCAGAGGACCCAGCTTGTCGATCAGATCGCGCCGGATCGCGTCGGCCTGACGCACCCGCGACACCGCAACGTCGGACGGAAGACCGGTGCGGCGCGCTTCACCTTTTTCCAGGGAGGCCAGGACGTTCAGCAGATACGCGGCATAGATCCCCGTATATCCAAGGTCTCCCGCCGGACCCAGTGCGTATCCGCGCAGGTAGAAACCAAGCGCAGTCTCCAGGTCCTGACGGAGAATGAACGTTCTCCATTTTCCCTTGTAAATCGAACCGGCGACTCCAAGGAGCTTCTGATCATCGGTGGTTGAAAGATCGCAGCCCTCGCCGAGGATGTCGATCGCGGTGTCGTAACGCAACTCTGCCGCAAGGTCCGTATCCTTGGCGACGCAGTATGCCAATTCACGACGTGCGTTTGAACCGAGGACCGGGTCGCTGGCATTCATCAGCGTCGAGAGCAGTTTTCGGGCCTCGCCGAATTCATATTCGGACTGAAGTTGGAGGGCGCGATCGAACGTTTCCTGGGATGTCAAAGCCGGGCTGTTATATCAGATCCGGCCTTCTTCTCTCAACTTATCCAGGTGCGCGGACACGCTGCGCCCGGCAAGTCCGTGCATGGCCGGCGGCACATCCGTGTAGACCGCTTTGACGATCGAAGCCGGAGAACGCGCTCCACCCTGCCATGCCTTAAGGATATTCGTCTCTCGCAGGACGCGATGGTCGAGGTACTCCTGGATCTTCTCCTTCGCATTGGCCATCACCGGACCGTGCGCCGGAAACAGCGCTTTCAAATGGAGCGCCTGCATGCGTTGAAGTGAATTGAAGTAAGTGGCCATGTGGCCTTCAGGCGGATCGATCACGATGGTGCCCACGCCGGCCATCAGATCGCCGGTGATCAGCGAACCGTTTTTCTCCTCGAAAATACAGACATGGCCGCGCGCATGTCCCGGAGTGTGAAAGACCCGCAGTGACCAGCCCGGACGCCCCGGAAGTTCGAGGCGCTCATCGTCGGCGAAGGTTCGATCGACGGCGACAGATCCCGCCAGATCGTTCGCCGTGATCGGGTGCGCGGCAATCTTCACACCCCAACGCTCGCGCAGATGATTGGCGCCGCTCACGTGGTCGCGGTGAAGATGGGTCAGCCAGATTTCCCGGATGCGGCAGTTTCGGCGTTCGAGCACCTCGTCGAGCAGTTCCCGTTCTTCGTCGTATGGTGACGCCGGATCGATCACGATCACCTCGTCTCCGCCGATGATGTAGCAGTTTGTATGCGTCGCGGGGGGAAGCGTGGGCGTCCGCACCGGCACCATCACGACACCCGGACGCATTTCAATGTCGGGAGTCGGATTCCCGTGCGCCCAGGGCACGGACTTCATCCTCTCCACAATGTTGTCCAAACCATCGGCCAACGCGCGCAGAGCGTGCGTGATCGGAGGCGCCATCAGGATTTCACCCTCGATCCATCGTTCCAACGCATCGTTCGGCCGCACCCACTCGGCCGCATCGTGCTCTCCGGTCATGATCCGCGCCTCTTGTCCTTCCGGAGACGGCGCCAGAAAGAAGCAGGTATCGAAACGGCGGGGCGCGAAAACCGGCGTCACCCAGCGTCCAACATCGATCAGGGCGCCGGGATCGACCCTCAAACCGACTTCCTCTTCGAGCTCGCGCGCGGCGCACACGCGGGCGTCCTCATCGGGATCGAGCTGGCCGCCGGGAAAGGCGTGGAAGCCGCCCATGAACATCATTTTTGGGGAGCGTCGAACCCAGAAGACCTCAAGGTCCGGCGTGTTCCGGTAAAGGATGATCGCAGCCGCTGATCGAAGTGTTTTTGCCATGGTTCCCAGTATATACATCACCACCCCGGCACTTCGCGCCACCCCTTAGCAGCCCGTGGCAGAAGTGGGTCACAATTCGGGGTCAGACCGGGAATTACCGTCTTCTGCCACGGGCAGTTAGGGGAAACCTGAGGGAATGGTTTTTTCATGAAACCGTGGAGTCGCAGGACGAGGATTTTTCCCCGCCTTGGTCAAGGCGGGGTGCCGCGGAGCGGCGGGGCGGTTCGTTCAACAAGAATTTCTTGAACAGTACCACCCCGGCGCTTCGCGCCACCCTCCTCGACGAGGAGGGGAAACGCTCCTTCTCGATTTCGCTTCATTGGGACGAAGCCGCCAACGAATACTGCTCGTCGATTGGAGGAAAAACGCCTCTCCTCAACGAGGGGCTTTGCACAAGAAGTCGCAGGACGAGAAAACAACTCAGATGTCTCCTCGTTGAGGCACTGCTGTCTCAATGAAGCGAAATCGAGGAAAAGCGTTTTCCCCTCCTCAACGAGGGGTGGCGCGAAGCGCCGGGGTGGTCTGTGCCATGAACGCCGTGGTTGCCACCCGGAGCCCGATGTGATTTCCTCTTCCCACTTCAACCGCGACGGCCGCGCAC
>JAHFTY010000040.1:14126-24210 GCA_023265365.1 Acidobacteriota bacterium | reverse complement strand
TGGAGTTCATCGAGATGATCAGACGGTCGCCCACCGCACCAGTAAACGTGAAGCAGTCGGCGTATCGTCCCGGACGGTTCGTGGACAGCCCGTCGGTTGACGCAAGATTTCCGCTCACGGTCTGGCCAATGGTGACGGTAGCGCATGCGGGAGCCGTGGAACTCGTGTCGCGAGTCAAATTCACGGAGTAATTACCGGTCAGAGTGGGGCCGAAAGATGTTGCCTCAATGGTGTAATTACCCGTGGCGGGCAGTTTGAATGAACCGGCAATGGGTATCCGTGAATTGGCGCCATCGCCTCCGTCGTCGTCTTCCATCAAGATCTGGCCTGCGGCATTCATCAAGTAAAGGTAGGTATCGAACGCCGCGGAATTCAAACCGATCGAGATGCGGTCGCCCGCGCTTCCCGCAAAAGTAAAGCAGTCGGCAAATGAGCCGGCGCGGTTGACCGATTGTCCGTCGGTCGTGGCCAAGGCTCCCGTAAGGGTTTGACCGTAGGTGATCGAACTACATGCCGGGGTTGTGGAAGTACCGGCGCGCGTCAAGGTCAGCGAGTAATTGCCGGTGACGGCCAATGCCAGTGAGGTGGTTTCGATCGTGTAGGTTCCGGTCGCCGTCAGCAGGAACGTTCCGCTCGCCGCGGGAACTCGCGAGTTCGAGCCGCCGCCCCCATCATCATCGGAAATCACGACCTGTCCGGAGGCGTTCATCAGGTACATGTACGTGTCGAATGACGTCGAACTCAACGCGATCGCGATCCGGTCACCGCTGTTTCCGAAGAAAGTGAAGCAGTCCGCATACCGGCCGGTTCGGTTGCGCGACGAAGTATCGGTGGTGGACAGCGCTCCTGTTGTGGTCTGCCCGTAGCTGAGGGGGGTGCATCCCTCCGATGTCGACGCATCCCGAACGGCGATCAGCGAATAGTTTCCACTCGACGGCGCGAATGATGTCGCTTCAATCGTATAGGTTCCGCTGCCCGGCAATGTGAGCGTGCCGGTTGCCGGTATCCTCGAGTTCGATCCCCCGGCGCCGTCGTCGTCGGACGCGACCAGCGCATCTCCCGTGGTGCTCAAATAGACATATGGGTCGAAAGCGGACGATGTCATCGTTATCGAGATCCGCTCGCCGGCATTGCCGGTAAACGTGTAGCAGTCCGCGTAGGAACTGGCCCGGTTCCGCGACTGACCGTCCGTGCTTTGAAGACTGCCGTTGACCGTCGCGCCGAGCGTGATGGAATTACAAGTGGGCAACGCGATCGACGAGATCCTAGTCAGTGTGAAGACGTAGCTCCCAACGGAGCCGGGATCGAAAGATGTTCCCTCGATAACGTAGGCGCCCGTGGCTGGCAGGACGAATGACCCGGCGGCATTTGTTCCACTTCCGCCATCATCGTTCGATGACAAGAGGGTTTCGGCGGCATTCGACAGATAGAGGACGCTATCAAACGCTGACGAAGTCATCGAAAACGAAATTCGATCGCCGGCATTTCCTGAAAAGGAATAGCAATCCGCATAGGATCCTGGACGGTTTCTGGACTGTCCGTCTTCGGGGGTCAGCGATCCATTGGCTGAGGATCCGATCGTGATGGACGCGCACGCTGGAGCAGGTGGTGACCCCTCCCGCGTCAGAGTCAGCGCGTAGTTGCCCGTGCTGTCCGCCGAAAAAGACGTTGCCTCGACCAGGTATGTTCCTTCGACGGGGATCACAAACATCCCGGACTGAGGAATGCGTGCGTTCTTCACTCCAGATCCCACATCGTCATTGAATGCCGTGATCTGATTCGAGGAATTCAAGAGGTTCAGATAACTGTCGAATGCGGTGGAATTCAACGCAATCGATATTCGATCCCCGGCACGCGCGCTGAAGGAATAACAGTCTGCGTAACGACCCGTACGGTTGCTGGATCGCGTGTCCGAAACGGAGAGGCTGCCATTGATGGGTTGGCCGAAAACGATGGGCTCGCAATTCGCGAAAGTCGCGGAGGTAATCTGTCCGCGAATGGCGCGAATGCGATCATTGCCACGGTCGGTAAAGAAGATGTTGCCTTCTGCATCTATGCCGACGCTGCCGGGAAACGACAGGATTGCGTCGAGGGCGGCGCCGCCATCTCCGGAAAACTTTGCGATGCCGTTGCCGGCTAATGTCGTCATGGTCGATGTCATTCCGGCGATTCTGCGTATGCGCTGGTTCAGCGTATCGGCAACGAGGATGTTATTTGCAGGATCGATCGCGACGCCGGAGGGCGAATTCAACACCGCAGCCGTCGCAGGTCCAAAATCCCCGCCAAACCCGGGCTGTCCGGTACCGCCGACTGTTGTAATGATGCCGGAACTGGCCGTAACTTTTCGTATACGGTGATTCGACGTATCCGCGATGAACACGTTCCCGGACGAGTCAACGGCCACGCCCAGAGGAAAACGCAGTGAGGCGGATGTTGCCGGCCCGTCGTCACCCGAGAAATCCGCCTGGCCATTTCCCGCAACGGTCGTGATCAATCCGCTTCCCGCGGCGACTTTACGAATCCGGTTGTTGAATGTATCAGCGACATAGAGGTTACCCGCCGTGTCGACAGCGATCGACGCGGGGAATCGAAGACTCGCGCTTGTTGCGGCCGAGCCATCCCCCGAGAACCCGGATTGACCGTTGCCTGCGACTGTTGTGATCACTCCGGATTCGGCAGCGATCCGCCGGATACGATTATTGTTCGTATCTGCGATGAAGATATTGCCGCCGGCGTCGACAGCCACTCCATTCGCCGCGGCGAGGGTTGCGGCTCCGGCGATTGCGGAGTCGCCGGAAAAACCGGCCTGTCCGTTTCCCGCAAGAGTGCTGATGATGCGGGTTGGCGCATCGACTTTGCGAATTCTGTTGTTGTTCACGTCCGCGAAAACCAGGCTACTCGTTGAATCGACGGCGATGCCTGCCGGTGAGTTCAGCGTCGCTGCCTGGGCGAAACCGAAATCGCCGAGCATGCGGTTTGGGTCGTCACCGGCCACCGTGATGATGCCGTTCCGCGGCGACAGTTTTTGAACACGATGATTGCCGGTGTCGGCAATCCAGAGGACTCCCCCGCCATCGACGGCAACTCCCCGCGGCCCGCTCAGATTGGTTTCCACGACCGTGGTGATTGTGCCGGACGAGACTCGGCGAATCCGGTGATTCAGGCTGTCGGCGATGGAGACATTGCCTGACGAATCGACAGCGACCCCGAAGGGGACATTCAACATCGCCGCAGTGGCCGGGCCATTGTCCCCCGCAAAACCGGGTTGTCCGTTTCCGGCAACAGTCGTGATGGCATTCGTTCCGGTGGCGACCCGCAGCACTCGATGCCTGCCGGTTTCGGCAATGAATACGTTGTTCGCCCCATCGACCGCCACCGCCGAAGGAGTACTCAGGACATGGGCGGGTGCGCCGTATGACGTCGGAAAAACCGTTGCTCGTATAGAAGAAGTTGGTGTTCGGATTGACACGATCCGCATCGATGAGGAGACCCTGAGCCAAAAGGTTCTTACGTTCCAGCAGAAACTGGCCGTGCGCGATCTGGACTTCCGGGCGGACAGCCAGGCGTTATATCAACTGCTCGCTGCTCCTGCGAGAACTCTGTTGAGGGGAGCACAGGACGTGATCATTGTTCCACGAAATCCGGCAGCGCCGCAATCCGCCGAAAACGCCGCGGCTCTTCGGCATGGGAAATCTTCCGGACGGGGACGCGGACCTGCGGAAACTCGCCGACGTCTGTGGACAATCGTCCAGCCGCATCTACATGGGAAACGCCGCACGCGAAAGCACCGCGCGGCTTGAGGCTTCGGACTACGACGTGGTCCATTTCGCAGCGCACGGCGTGTTTGACGACGTCCATCCGATGTACTCCCATCTCGCGCTCAACCGTGCCGTTGACGATCCGCTCGAGGACGGCATGCTCGAGGCTCGCGAAATGATGAATATGAATTTGAAGGCTTCGGTGGTTGTGCTTTCCGCGTGCGAAACGGCACGTGGCCGCCCCGGCGGCGGCGAAGGTCTCATCGGGATGATGTGGGCGCTGTTCATCGCAGGCAGCCCGACCACGGTCGCGAGCCAGTGGAAGGTGGACTCGGCGAGCACGATGGATCTCATGATCCGATTTCATCAAAAACTTCGCGCAGCTCTCTCCGGTTCGACTCCTCTTCAGAGCAAGGCCCGGGCTCTTCAAAGCGCGGCGCTCTCGGTGATGCGGAAGCCGGAGCACCGCCACCCGTTCTACTGGGCCGGCTTCGTGATGGTCGGTAACGGTTTCTAATTCCCTCCCTGGACATCGCCCCGCCGCTTCGCCACGCCCCTCCTCGTCGAGGTAAAACCATCCAGATTATGGAACAATTTTACTTGCCGTAAGGTCCCTGCGGATTCACTGTCGAAGATAGCCGGCGTGGAGGCGGAAGATATGAAAGCGATGCGATTCCTCATTGTCGTGACTATTGGCGTCCTGGCACTTCCCTCTTTGCTGAACGCGCAGACAACCGCTTCTTCGCTGCAGATGCTCGGCAGTTTCGACGCGGTCAACGGCGAGACGGTTTTTAGGGAAAAGGGCTGTTTCGGCTGTCATAGCTACGACGGCTGGGGCGGCATGTTTGGCCCGGATCTGGGAACCAACCGGATACGCGGAACCAGCCCTTCCGCGCTTGCCGCAGCCATGTGGAATCAGGCGCCATACATGTGGCGCAATATCTCCGGCCCCGCGCCGACGCTGACGGTCCAGGAAGCGGCCGCCCTCTACTCGTTTTTTTATTCGCGGCTGTACTTCAACGACTATCCGGATACGCCTCATGGAGAGGACTATTTCAAAACCAACTGTTCGAGCTGCCACGACCTGAGACCGGGAACGGAAAAAACGAAGGCGGGGCCTCCTGTCAGCAAGTGGGGGATCGTGAAAGACCCGATGGTGTTGACCGGGCGCATGTGGAACCACGCCACGGCGATGCTGGACCGGATGAACCGCGAATCCAAATCCTGGCCGCGCATGACGGGACAGGACGTAACGGACCTGCTCGGCTACTTTTGGAGACTTCCGGAAGTGGTTCCGGAAACGTCGCCTTTCCGCTTTGGAAACGACAAGGCCGGAGAGGACCTCTTCAACACGCGCTGCAACGAATGCCACACGATGGGAAAGACCGCAAAGGGACGCATCGATCTCAGCGCGAAGCTTCGGGGCCGCACGCTTCCCGAACTGGCGGCCACGATGTGGAGTCACGCTCCCCAGATGAAGCGGAGCAAACCCGGCGCACAGATACCCACGTTCACTGAAACCGAGATCCGCGACCTGATGACCTATCTCGTGATCCGTCCGGTGTTCAGCCAGACAGGCAACTCGGGAAAGGGATCGCAGATCTTCCAGAACAAAAAGTGCGGCGAGTGTCACGAGGGCCGGCTGCCCGACACCGGCGCGCCGGCGCTCAGTTCGTTTAAAGGGCCGTTCGACGCCGTCCGCATGACAACCGTGCTGTGGTCGCACGGGCCGGCGATGCTTGCGAAGATGAAGGACGCAAAGATTGCGTGGCCGCGTTTCAACGAGGTGGAGATGCTCGATCTCCTGACATATTTGAATCGCAAGACAGCGAAGTAAGCGGCCGTCCAACCAGAGTTTCACAGTTCGATATGTCATCCGCGTTCGATGATCTTGTTACGACGTGCTCGCCGTGACATACTCCGCCGAACCTATAGGGATTCCCGTGAATCGGGGCCGGTTTATTGGAGGAAATGACATGTCAGATGCTCTGTCCAAATTGTTCAACGATTTCGACCGCGGCTCGATTTCGCGCCGTCAACTGCTGCAGGCGCTCGGCATCGCGGCGGTGACGGCCCCGATGGCCGGCTTCGGCCAGGGCGGGTGCGGCGGCGAGAGAAAGGGCACGCCTGCCTGCAACGCCACGCCGTTCCCGGCGCCGTTCGCGCCGACCGGATGGAAAACGGTTTTGTTCGATCATTTCTCTCTTCAGGTCGTGGACCTTGAGAAAGAGGCGGCTTACTACAACGCTCTGATGGGGTGGAAAGTCCGAAGCAACGACGGCAAGACGATCGTAATGGACATCGGCACACTGGGTGGCGTCATCATGCGCGGCGGATTGCAGGTTCCTCCGGCACCGCCGGCGCCGCCGACGCCTCCGGCAGGCGCCGACGCCGCCGGAGGTGGCGGTCGAGGCGGCGCCGCACGTGGCCCGCGTCCTCCGGCACGCGCGGTCTGGAACAATTTCTGCTGGGGCATCGAGCCGTGGGATACCAAAAAGGTCGAAGAGGAGCTCAAGAAACGCGGGCTCAATCCCGTGGCGGATCACAATGGCAAGGACTTCTTCAGTTTCCACGTCAAGGATCCGGACGGCTTCGACCTCCAGATCAGCAACGGCAACAAGAAGAACCGCCGGACCACGCCGGCCACCGGCAAACTCAATGTTCCGGCGCCTTTCGAGCCGACCGGATGGCAGACCCTGTATCTCGACCACATCTCGTTTGAAGTCACAAGCTACAAGGAATCGGTTGCCTTCTATCAGGCGCTTCTCGGCTGGAAGCCAGGAGGCGACGAGGGAAGCCAGGACGAAACCACGATTTCACCCGAAATCGGAGGACTCATCATCCGAGGCGGCAACGCGAATGCCCCGGGCGGATTGACCCCGCCTCGCGGCGCCGATCCGAACGCTCCGCTCGTCCGGCGCGCGCAGATGGGCCACATCGCGTTCGGTATCGCCGCATTCGATCCGGACAAGGTGAAGGCCGAGCTCGAAAAGCGTGGACTCAGCGCCCGCGCAGACACGGGCGGCAGCGAAGACATTCATACGGCGAAGTACAAGAGCTACCACACCACGACACCCAACGGATACGACCTCCAGATCAGCAACGTCATCTCGAAGTAAATCACCGCAAGGGCCCGCCGTGCTGATGACACGACGGGCTCTCTTTTCGAAGGTTTGGTTTCTACATGAAACCGTTGGAGTCGCAGGACGAGGAATTTTCCCCGCCTTGGCCAAGGCGAGGTGCCGCGAAGCGGCGGGGCGGTTCGTTCAACAAAATCCATTTTCTCAACAGCACCACCCCGGCGCTTCGCGCCACCCCTCCTCGTCGAGGAGGGGAAAACGCTTTCCCTCGAGTTCGCTTCATTGGAACAGCAGTGTTTTCTTGTCCTGCGACTTTCATTGGAAGAGAAGTCATCGTCCTGGAAGTCTCTAGCTCCCTTTGATGCTTTTCGGCCGGACCGCGATCGGCAGCGCCAGCCGTTTGTCTTGGGTGACCCAGCTGATCTGCAGGTTGTAGCCGTTCGGCGTGCGCGTGTGATAGCTCTGGAAGGCCGCCTGGTGAATGTCGTCCGCGACGTATTTCCCGTCCGGACCAAGGTGCGCGCTGGACGTATCGACCGACGCGCTGAGGCCGCGTTTCTCGAGTTGCATCTTCACGTCGTCCACATCCCATGGCGAAATTCCAAGCGAGATGTGATCGATTCCGTTGCGGCCGGGGCCCTTGCCGAAGTCGGGGTCGTTCGAGTTGCCTCCGCGGATAATGATGTCGCCGACGTCGCCAATCATCAGTTCATGCTGGGATCCTTCGTCGTAGGTCTGTTTCCATCCGAGCAGATTGGCGTAAAACGAGGCGCTCTTCTTGTAGTCCGTTGCGCCGAACGAGAAGTGATCGAGCCACACGGTTTTCCATCCGGTGGATGCGAACGGCAATGGTTCGGACAATTTCGCCGTCGATGGAGTTTTCCGGGCTTTGGCGAGGCCGTTGCCGTTGCAGATCTGAAGATCCCAGCCATCCGGATCTTTCACACGGAAGCTTTCGAAACCCTTGCCGTCATTCTCCGCCACGGGCGTCATGCCGCGCTTTTTGAGTTCCGCTTCCACCGTCTTCGCGTCCCACGGCTCAATGACGAAGGAGAATCCCTGCAGCACCGCGCGGACAGGACCGCCGCCCCCGCGTCCGCCACCGGCGCCGGCCGGCGCCGCGGTTTCCATGGATCCCGGAGGGGCTTGTTTGAAGAGGACGGACCCCCAGTTGCCGATGTCCAGGACGGCCTGTTTGCCATCATCGCTTCGCAGCGCAAATCCCATCAGCGCGATGTAGAACGCGGCTTCCTTCTTGTAATCGGCGACCTGAAAGGTGAAGTGATCCAACGCCACTGTCTTCCAGCCCGTCGGGGAAAATAGCGGTTTGATCGGGGAGGTCGCGACTTCCTGAGTCAGAGGACAGTTTCCGCGCGCGTATCCGTCTCTGCATCGTCCCTGCGCGATTGCAGACGTTTCGAATGCCGTGACGACCGGGGCTCCAACGGCGGCCAACCCCAGGGTTTGCAGCAGTCTTCGACGCGAGATCGTCCCGCGGTCGTCATCGTTCAACAGCCTGGCAAGCATGTCATTCATGGGACCTCCAGAAGGTCCACAGAGGATAGGAAAGTCAGGTGGGCCTGTCTACAAGAATGTCGGGCGTTTCAAGTCCAGTCCACGTGGGAACGTTTCAGTTCCCCGAGCGAAGAACAACCGAGCAGTTTCAGGGTGCGCACGATGTCCTCGCGCAGGATCCCGATCGCTCGCGCGACCCCGGGCCCTCCCGCGGCAGCCAGCCCGTAGGCATAAGCGCGGCCGATCAGGACGGCGCGAGCGCCGAGACAGATGGCCTTGACGATATCGCTCCCGCGGCGGATTCCCCCGTCGACGAGCACTTCAATTCGGCCGTTGACCGCGTCGACGACTTCCGGAAGAACACGCAGCGTGGACGAAACGCCGTCGAGTTGGCGGCCGCCATGGTTGGACACGACGACCGCATCGGCCCCTTCGTCGACGGACCGCCGTGCGTCCTCTCCGGTGAGCACACCCTTGACGGCGATCGGACCGTTCCACGCCTTTCGGATCCACGCAAGGTCCTCCCAGGACACCATCGACTGTGACAGCGCCGCTCCCACGTCGGCATACTGCATCGGGCCCCTGCCGGGAATCACGACATTCGGGAAATTCATCAGTCCGCCGTCCGCCAGGAAACCGGCCACCCATGCCGGCCTGGCGATGAACTGCGAAACAAAAGGAAGCATCTTCAGAGGATTCCGGCTCGCCAGTTCCTTCACGCCGTTTCGCACATCCCGCTCGCGCAGTCCGGCCACAGGTGTGTCGATCGTCACGAACAATCCACGATAGCCGGCGGCCTGCGCGCGACGGATTCCTTCCTGCGCAACCTCGCGGCCTCCACAAAGGTAGAGTTGATAGAAGGCGGGACCTGCCGTTGCCTGCTTCACCTCTTCAAGGCGGCATCCCGATAGTGTCGAAAGAATATAGGCCGTGCCGGCCGCCCCGGCTTCAAACGCGGCGGCAATTTCTCCGCGCGGGTAGAACAGACGGCTGCTGCCGACAGGCGCGAGAAGGAACGGAAGACTCAGATTCACGCCGAGAACGTTGGCGCGTAAATCGCTGCCGGGCGCCGGAACCGCGTAACGCGGACGAAAAATCAGCCTGTCGAAAACGCGGCAGTTTTCCGCAAGCGTGACTTCGCCATCAGCGCCGCCGTCGATGTAGTCGAAGACACAACGTGGCACACGCCGTTTCGCCATCCGGCGAAGATCTTCGATGTTGACGACATGAGGCGGCCCGACGCGTCCGGTCATGGCCACACATCATGCACTTTTCGAGCGATCGAGGGTAGCCCGCTGGTGAAGCGCCGGACATAGGACGATGAAGCGGCACCACGTCTTGGCCAAGGCGGGGTGCCGCCGAGCGGCGGGGCGGTTCGTTCAACACCCCGGCGCCTTTCCTCGATTTCGTCATTGGGACAGTAGTGCCTCAACGAGGAGACATCTGAGTTGTTTTCTCGTCCTGCGACTTTTTGTGCAAAGCCCATCCTCGTCGAGGACACTGCTGTCCCAATAAGGCGGAATCAGGGAAAGCGTTTTCCCCTCCTCGACGAGGAGGGGTGGCGCGAAGCGCCGGTGTGGCGCTTTCAATAAATTGATTTTGTCGGTCGAACCGCCCCGCCGCTCCGCGGCACCCCGCCTTCGCCAAGGCGGGGAAAAGCACTTATCCTGCGACTCCATGGCTTCAATGTAACCAGACCTTCCGACAGACCACATTGCTGGAATCCAAGAC
>JAHFTY010000040.1:0-14116 GCA_023265365.1 Acidobacteriota bacterium | reverse complement strand
GGCCCGACGCGTCCGGTCATGGCCACACATCATGCACTTTTCGAGCGATCGAGGGTAGCCCGCTGGTGAAGCGCCGGACATAGGACGATGAAGCGGCACCACGTCTTGGCCAAGGCGGGGAAAAGCACTTATCCTGCGACTCCATGGCTTCAATGTAACCAGACCTTCCGACAGACCACATTGCTGGAATCCAAGACCATCGTGCACTGCAGGCAGAACCGAAACCACAATTCGGACAGCTCTGCGTCGAGCAGGGTGGGCTTCAACACTAAGTAAGCCGCAAAGCGCCCACACCGTCGCACAACGTGCACACCAACTGTACGTTGAACCCCTTGTATCCAGACGCGGCGCAGCCCGGACAGTCCCGGTAGTTCTCGATGGACCCCCGCAGCACAATCGCTCCTTCGCCCCGGCACGCCATGCATTTCTTATTCGCCTTGATCTTCCCCGACCCTCCGCACGGTCCACACCGGACCGTGAAAAATTCGCCAACCGTCTGATTTGACACCCCGCGAACCTCCCGACCGACCAATCTTGAACGTGGTATCGGCCGATATCCGATTGGAATCACCAGAAAATTTCGGCCGGCTCCTCCCGGGCCGGGTCCAGCGTCTGCTAGACTATGCAGCTTCATATGGCGACGGTCCGATTCACTCAGAACATCCAGCGCCACGTCGAGTGTCCGACGCGCGAGGCGTCCGGCTCGACTCTTCGCGCCGTCCTGGACAACTATTTCGGCGAGAACGAGAGGGCGCGCGGCTACGTGCTGGACGAGCAGGGCAAGGTGCGGCAGCACATGGTGGTTTTCATCGACGGCGATCTGGTTCGCGACCGCAACAACCTGAGCGATGAGGTGCGGCCAGACTCCATCGTCGACGTAATCCAGGCACTATCGGGAGGATAGATTCATGAGCGACCGGTGCTATGTGGCAACCAGAAAAGGATTGTTCACCGTGGACCGCGGTTCTTCGAAGTGGACCATCAGCCGCGCCGAGTTTGTCGGCGACAACGTCACGCTGGCGATGCGCGATCCGCGTAACGGAAACCTGTTCGCCACGTTGAATCATGGTCATTTCGGCGTCAAACTGCATCGCTCCGCCGACAATGCGGAGACCTGGCAGGAAATTGCCGTTCCCACCTATCCTCCGATGCCCGAAGGATACGCGCCCAAACCACACCCTTTCACGGGCAAAGCGATCGAGTGGACACTCAAACTCATCTGGGGTCTCGTGCCGGGCGGCGCAGATGAACCTGGCGTGCTTTGGTGCGGAACGATGCCCGGCGGACTCTTCAAGTCCGAAAACAACGGCGACTCGTGGGAACTGAATCGTCCGCTCTGGGATCACCCGAAACGGGAAGACTGGGGACCGAACGGAGCCGAGCATCCCGGCATTCATTCGATCTCGGTCAACCCCAACGACTCACGCCACGTGTCCATCGGCGTTTCGACCGGCGGCGTTTGGATCACGCGGGACGGCGGCAACTCGTGGAACCAGACCGGACGCGGGATGCGCGCGGACTATTTTCCACCCGAACAGGAATACGATCCGAACGTCCAGGACGTCCATTGCCTCGCGCAGTGCGCGGCAAACACCGATGTCTTCTGGGTTCAGCATCACAACGGCATCTTCCGGTCCACCGACGGCGCCGCCTCGTGGACGGAAATCAAGGACGTCAAACCGTCGGTCTTCGGCTTTGCGGTCGCCGTTCATCCCCATGAGCCGGACACCGCGTGGTTCGTTCCTTCCACTAAAGATGAAAAGCGCTGCCCGACCGACGGCCGTGTGGTGGTGAATCGCACACGCGACGGCGGAAAAACCTTCGAAACGCTGAGGCAGGGCCTCCCTCAGGAACACGCCTACGACCTTGTCTATCGACACGCTCTGGACATCGATGAAACCGGCAACACTCTGGTCTTCGGTTCCACGACCGGCTCTCTCTGGATCAGCGAGAACGGCGGCGACTCCTGGCAAACGGTGTCATCGAACCTTCCGCCGATTTACTCGGTCCGTTTCGCGCGGTAGTCATGAACTGGCTCATCAAAGAAGAACCCTCGAACTACAGCTTCGACGACCTCGCTCGCGACGGCCGCACCGTGTGGAGCGGAGTGCGGAATCCCGTCGCGCAGAAACACCTTCAATCGATGCACAAGGGCGATTTCATTTTTTTCTATCACACGGGCGGCGTGAAGGCGGTGGTGGGCATTGCGAAGGCGGCATCCGCACCGTATGCGGATCCGTCGGACAAGTCGGGCCGACTCTACGCCATCGATGTCATCCCGGTCAGGAAGCTGAGGTCCGCCGTCACCCTTGCCGCCGTGAAAGCCGACAAGGCGTTCGCATCTTTCCCGCTGGTCCGGATCTCGCGGCTCTCCGTCATGCCGGTCAGCGACGAAGAGTGGAAGCGCATTGAAGCCATGGCCGGTTGACCGGACTTACCTTCTCCTGAGAAGGACATGAACGGCGCCCGATCCCCCATCCGTCTCCCGGGCGGGACTGCAGGCCAGGACGGCCTCATTCCGATGCAGCCACTCCGCTACCTTCTCTTTAAGAACGGATTTCCGGCCCGGCGACCCGAGTCCTTTTCCGTGAATCACGCGAACGGCGCGCTGACGGCCGGCGGCCCTCGCGCTCATCAGGAATGCGCCGAGCAGGCGTTCGGCCTCCGCGACGGTGCACCCGTGAAGATCCAACTCGTCCTCACTCGGAATCTGCCCGTTCCGAAGTTTACGTAAGACGCTCTTCTGGATTCCGCTCCTGACGAAACCCGCCTCATCCATCTCGACGTCGTCGCACTGCGGCTCACGCCGCGGACGCTCCCGGTTCTTCAGCGGTGTTTCGGCGAGATTGTGGGGCCTCAGCGGTTTCACGCCCTCGACAGCCTGGGAGAACAGTTCGTCTTCGTTGTCTTCGTTCAACGGCCGGCCCCCTTGATGGAACTTCGTTTTTACGAATCTCCGGAAAGACCATTATCGGCGAGATGCCGCGGGAATCCCGCGGACCATTGAACATCATATCCGGTCGAGACGGCAGGAAGGCAGGTTCCTTGAGGAGTGGAAACGCGACCACGCCGCCCGAAGGTGTTGCCGCGGTTAACGCAGGCAACATCTACGGCGTCGAGGTAACGAAAACGGACGTCAAAATGTCTGTGAAGCAGTCCGGACGTTATTCGATGCGGCGATACACGGCATGAGTGACGCCCGTGATCTTCCCGTTTTCATCCATTCGCACGTATTCATTATTGATGGTCTTCCCGTCATCGGACAGCGTGTTGATGACGATCTGGTTGACCTTCCCGTTTCTCTTGTTCTGAATGCGGGTCGAGTGATCATTGATGAATTCGACCGCGGTCTCCGAGCCCTGCTGGCCGGCGACCGGGCGGAACACGCCGTCGAAAAGGGTCTCGTAACTCCATTCGGACTTCTGGCTCTGCGCGTTGACCGTCGCGACCGTGACCTTCATTCCGCCTGTGCCGAACGGCTCATACGTCATGATGTTGCTCTGCGGCGCCGGAGCGGCCTGATCCATCTTCCATCGGCCGAAACGCGGATTCGGCGTGGGCTTCTGTTGCGCCAAAACAACGGTCCCGGCGGACAGCAGGACAACTGCAAGAATCAAATTCCGTTTCAACATGTGGTTCTCCTTTTGGGGTGGTTCGAACTTATCGCACAGGACCGACTCATCGGTCAACGCCAGACAGAATTGGCAGATTGGCAGAATTGGCGGCACCACCCCGGCGCTTCGCGCCACCCCTCCTCGTCGAGGAGGGGAAACCCAATCGCGTCTCAAGGTGTGGTTTTCACAAGGGTGCCGCCGAGCGGCGGGGCGGTTCGGTCAAAAAAAACAATTTCCTGCAAGCACCATTCGACAGTCAAGGCTGCGGCGCGCCGCCGGTCGTCATCACGCCGTCCCAGCGGGCGGCAATTCCGGTGTGGATGCCGAACTGGTCGAGTACCCGCATGACGATGTGATTCACGATGTCGTCGACGCTCTGCGGATGGTTGTAAAAGGCGGGAACCGGAGGAATCATCACGACACCCATGCGCGACAGCTTCAGCATGTTCTCGATATGGATGTCGCTGAGAGGCATCTCGCGAACCAGAAGCACCAGTTTCCGGCGCTCCTTCAGAATGACGTCCGCCGCACGATGAACCAGATTGTCGCCCTGTCCGTGAGCGATCGCTGCAAGGGTCCTCATGCTGCAGGGAGCAACAATCATCCCCCCGGTCAGAAAGGATCCGCTCGAAATCGCAGCGCCCTGCTCGGTGTCGGAATACGCGCACGATGCCAGCGCCCTGACGGACTCCAGGGTATGCGGGGTTTCATGCAGCAGGGTTCGCGCCCCCCACTTGCTGATCACCAGGTGAGTCTCGATGCCGGCGTCCTTCAGAATCTGCAGCATCCGGACTCCGAAAACGGTCCCCGTCGCGCCTGTGATCCCAACGATCAATCTCATGACAACTCCATTGCTCCAACCCGATTCCGCGGATATTAGCAGACTTCCACTCGTTTGTTATTTGGTAGAATCCGTCAATTTCATGAACGGAATCACACCATGAATCGGCGGACCGCTCTCAAGGCCGGCGCGCTGGGAATCCTTGCGGGAACGGGGTTCTACGGTGGTTATGAACTTCTTCCGGTAATGCCCAGTCGTGTCGTCGATCCGGTGGACGTGCTTGCGCGGCGGCTCTACGCGTCTCTGGATGAAGGTCAGCGTGCCGAAACCTGCGTCGGCTACGATCATCCCCTGCGCCAATACCACAATCGGGGGGTCGGCGGCGGCGGCCGATATGTTTTCTTCGGGTTCAGCCGGGAACAACGGAGCATTCTGACCGACCTCCTCTATTCGGGACTTTCGGCGGAAGGGCGACAGCGGGTTCCCGAAGAATATTTCACCCGCTGGCCGGGCGTTCAAACCATGAGGGTCCTGATCTGCGGCGATCCGACCACCGGCCCCTACCAGGTCATTCTCACCGGTCCTCATCTGAATCTCCGCCTCGGCGGGAAAAGCCGCGAAGGCGCGGCTTTTGGCGGACCGCAGGTCTATGGCGATCAGCGCGGTAACGAGCGCGCAGGATTACCGGGCAACCTGTATCGCGACCAGTTTCTCATTGGACAGCGTCTTCTTCGCAGCCTGGATACCGGCCAAAAAAAGCACGCCCTTCTTGAAGAAGCTCCGGTCCAGACAGGCATCGAACTCCAGGGACGGCATGGTTCGTTCCGCGGAATCCCGGTTTCCGAACTGACTCCGGATGGCAAGGCCCTGGCGGCCGAACTGGTCGAGCGCATCTTCTCCGCATATCCGGACGCCGACGTCGCTTTCGCGCGCGAATGTCTCGCCGCAAACGGCGGCGCCGGTGCGCTCTTCCTGAGCTACTACCGGCACGGCGAAGACGGCGATATTCCGGAAGCGCAGGTCTTTCGTCTGGAGGGGCCTGCCTCGGTTTTTTACTTTCGGGGATACCCGCATGTGCACGCGTTCATCAACGTGGCGATGGATGGAGACGAGCCCCTGTCGGTCGGAGAACCTCTCGGAAACAATCCGTCATGGCTCGATCGCGCCGGAGTGAAAGCGCTCTTCGAAACGGCGCTCCGATCGGAAACCAACGCGGACCTCGCTTACTACAACGAAAGCAGCGTGGCCGGCCGGCTGCGGCCGGGGCTGATTCGCGCCGGCGACATCTACAGTCTCGAGAGCTGGCAGGAAATGGTCGAAGTGGTCGAGGTCCGCGGATCGAATCTGGGGGCTCTGCTGCTCGACCGGTTTCGCAGACAAGGCGTGGCGCCAAACTCGGAGAAGACGTACGCGGTGGCCACCACCACGTATTCTGCCGGCGACGGGAAACGGAAACTCGGCCGGATCGACACCCGCCGGACCGGCCCCATGCTTCGGGATCTCATCATCAACCATCTCCGGAAATTCGGTGTCAGGCACCACTGACACCATTGCACTATAATGCGGCCAGATTTATGACTCGGTTCTCGCTTGCCGCCATTGCATCGCTGATCCTTTTTTTCGCTTCCGCGGCCTCGGCTCAACTCGCAATCGACGACAGTCCTGCCGCCGTCGAGGCCGGCCTTCGCGTTTTTCGCAGCCATTGTTCGCGGTGCCACGACTTGAATGGCCAGGGCTATCGAGGCCGCGATCTCTCGCAACTGGCGGGACGCAAAACGACCGCCCAACTGGCAAACGTGATCTCCCGAGGCATCGGCGCTGAAATGCCGGCCACTTCCCTCACTCCCCAACAGACGTCCCGCGTGATCGCCTATCTCCGAAGTCTTGGCGGCCCCGCCATTGTGGAAACGGGAGACGCGCGCCGCGGCGAAAATCTTTTCTGGAACCAGTACCGGTGCGGCCGCTGCCATATGGTCGCCGGACGCGGCGGACGTCTGGGCCCGGACCTGACCCACGTCGGAGCGGCCCGCTCCAAATCGTTCCTGATCCGGGAAGTGCGCAGTCCTTCCGACTACATCTCGAAAGGATTTGAACCTGTTTCCGTCGTGACGGAATCCGGTGAAACAGTAAGCGGCGTCCGGAAGAATGAAGACGCGTTCTCGCTGCAAATGCTCGACGTCAGTGAAAACCTGAGGAACTTCCTACGCGAAGAAGTGCGTGACGTGAAACGGCTGGACGAATCGTTCATGCCGGTCTACACCAGAAACCAACTGTCCGATGCCGATCTGGACGATCTGCTGCGCTATCTGGCAGCCCTACGCTGATACCTCATGAAACGAACGCTTCGATTTGGATTGGTTCTGGCGCTGATCGCCGCGCCGATCGCGACCAGCCAGAATATTTCGAGCAAGGATCTTCTCGACGGTCTCAAGTCCACCGGCCGGTGGCTGACCTATTCCGGCGATTACTCGGGCCGCCGCCACAGCCCGTTGGCGCAAATCACTCCTGAGAATGTGGGATCGCTGCGCGCCGAGTGGATTTTCCAGACCGGAGTGCCGGGAAAATTCGAGGCCACGCCGATCGTCATCGATGGAACGCTGTACATCACCGGGCCGGACAATCACGCCTGGAGCCTCGACGCGCGGACAGGCCGCGAGATCTGGCATCATCGGGAAAACCTGCCGGCCAATCTCAACCTCTGTTGCGGAAAAGTCAATCGCGGCTTTGCCGTCTCGGGCGCCAAACTCTACATTGCGGCGCTCGATTCCAACCTCGTTGCGCTCGACATCAAGACAGGCAACGTCATCGGCGGAATTGCGATCGACGATTACCGCAAAGGTTACACGTCGACAGCCGCTCCCCTCGTCGTCGGCAACAAGATCGTGGTCGGCACTGCCGGCGCCGACTACGGGGCGCGAGGCTTCATCGACGCGCTGGATGTGAATTCCGGAAAACGCGTCTGGCGCTTCTGGACCGTTCCCAGACCCGGGGAACCCGGCGGCGAAACCTGGGCCGGCAACTCCTGGGAACACGGCGGAGGCTCGACGTGGCTGACCGGAACCTACGACCCGGAATTGAATCTGATTTACTGGGGCACCGGAAATCCCGCGCCGAACCTGAACGGCAACGCGAGAAAAGGCGACAACCTCTACACCAGTTCGCTGGTCGCACTCGACGCCGACACCGGAAAGCTCCGGTGGCACTACCAGTTCACCCCTCACGATACGCACGACTGGGACGCCAATCACATTCCGGTGCTCGCCGATCTGACGATCGACGGGAGAAACCGCAAAGTGGTGATGGTCGCCAACCGTAACGGTTTTTTCTACACGCTGGATCGGACGACGGGCGAAGTCCTCGTGGCGAAAACCTATGCCGGAACGACGTGGGCCAAAGAACTGGATTCCAGGGGCCGGCCGATTCTGCTTCCGGACAACGAACCTTCCGAACAAGGCACGTTCATCTGCCCGGACATGGATGGCGCCACCAACTGGATGTCGCCGGCGTTCAACCCGGACACGGGCCTGATGTACGTGATGGCGCGCGAGGACTGCGCGACGTATTACTCGTGGGCCGAAGATTTCAGGGAAGGCCAGAGTTACTGGGGCGGCAATACCACGCGCAAAAGGGGCTCGGGCTATGGCGCCCTCCGCGCGATCGATCCGCTGACGGGGAGCGTGAAATGGGAATTCAAGTTTCCAACTCCGTCCATGGCGGGAGTTCTGTCCACGGCTTCCGGCCTTCTCTTCACCGGCGACATGGAAGGCAACTTCATGGCATTCGACGCGCGTACCGGGAAGAACCTGTGGCACCTCCAGACCGGGTCGTCCATCTATGCCGCGCCTTCAACCTTCACAGTGAACGGAAGACAATTCGTCGTCATTCCATCCGGAACGGCACTCATCGCATTGGCTCTGCCCCCGGGATCGTAGACCTCACGGCCACTCGAACGCCTGCCGTTCAAGAAGCGCATCGACCTTCCCTTCCTGGTGCTCGCCGGCATCACGATGTTGGGAGCGGCATTCTCACTCCCTATTCTCGCCCAGGCGAATCCGCGGCCGCTTCTTCGGAGACGGCCGCCTGATTGCGACGCCGGTCGCCAAACGGCCTGGCTGCAACAACGGCCATCAAAGTGCTTTGTTATAACGAGGGCCCGGCGGCTTCCCCGAAAGCCGGTTGGGCTTCCAGGACGTCAAACATGACGGTGAATGACATGACGGGCGTGGACAGAAAGAAAATAAAGGTCGCGGACCGCGTGCGGCTGTATTTCGGAAAGTCGCCCGCACGCGACCGTTCCGTCCGAAACGCGATGCTGCTCAGCCTTTTGGCCGCACCGCCGATCAGTTTTCTGTTGCTTGCGCTGAAGCCGAATCCCCGACAGGTGTGGGCACAACGCTGGCCGGCCATCACGTTCATCGGCCTGTATCAACTGGCCCTGGACAAATGTGTGGAGATCGAGGGCCTTGAACACCTGCCCGAAACCGGACCGGTCATCCTGGCAGGAAACCACATCAACAAGACCTCCATGGATGGCATGCTGCTGGGCTCCAAAATCCTTGTCGCACGGGGCGTCTCCGCCAAATGGGTCTCGGTTGCCGATCCGCCGGGCTGGATGATGAAGCGTTTCGTGAAGCTCATGGGCGAGGCCGAGGGAATCCTTTTACCGCTCCAAAAAGGCAGGACAACTCAGACGATGATCGAATTCCTGCGTCATCCGCAGGCCTTTCAACGCCAGCAGGCGATCCTCGGCATTTTTCCGGTGGGCGAAGCCGATGCCGATTTCGAACAACACATGAACAAAACCTGGCATACGAGCGCAGCCGTCGCGGCCGTCGAAACAGGCACACCGATCGTGCCGTTTTTTATCGAAGGGCTGCCATACCACTGGGGTCCCCTGGAAATGCTCAAGGCTGCCGGTCAACTTCTTGTTGGCGGACAAGCTTTCAAATTCAGGATTCGCCTTGGACCGCCGCTCCAAGCCGACCGCAACAACAAAGAAACCACGGAACGCCTGGTTCAAACCGTCAGAGCCCTCGCCTCCCGGAGCCTCAGTTCTGAAACTCCGCAATGAGACCTCGCATCGAACGGCCGCCTCCGGATTTGATGTCTCCTCGTTGAGGCACTGCTGCCCCAATGAAGCGGAGATCGAGGAAAAGCGTTTTCCCCTCGACGACGAGGCAATACTGTCCCAAGCGGGCGAGATCGAGGAAAAGCGTTTTCCCCTCCTCGACGAGGAGGGGAAAACGCTCTTACTCGATCTCTTCTTATTGGGACATCGGAGCTTCGTTTTTTTCCTTTCGATCTGCGCAAGCCTCGCCCTGACCAGTTTCCGGACGAGGGCATCGGGCAATGGCTTGTCCGTGGGGAACTGGATCGTGCCTTTCGAAATGGAGTAGCCCTTCAGCTCTTTCTTAAACTCATCGATGACGGCCGCGGTCGGGAACAAGCTGCAATGATTGGTAAATGCGGCAAACCAGACCACCACGCCGTTGCACCTGAAGGCCGGCATCCGATAGCTGATGGTCTCCGTGGCCTGGGGCGGCACGGCGGAACGGATGATCTCCCGAATCCTATTCAAGGTGCTCCGCGCCGGTTCGGGTACGCCGTCCAGATACTCATCGATGTTTTTCGGAATCTTTGTTTTCTTCATGCGGCAGTCCTCCGGGAACGAACGCGACGCGTTTGCCACAGATGCGCCGCAGGCAAGATGGGTTATGATCGGCGTCCAGCACCAGGCAGTCAACATTTGAAGACGGGAGATGACGAGCAATGAAGCAGCGCCAAAGCCGTAGAGAATTCGTTGGCATGATGGCGGCGGGAATCGCCGGAGTTGTCGGCAGGCCGTCGTTGTTTGCGGGAATCAGCGCCGAAGGGTTGGACCCGGATCTCGCGGTCATCAACGCGAGGATCTACACCATCGATTCCCGCAAACCGCGGGTGGAGGCGTTCGCGGTGAAGGATGGGCGATTCGCGGTGGTGGGGACCACTGACGAAGTCAAGGCGCTCATCGGCAAGAGCACCCAAACATTCGACGCGAAACAGATGACGATCGTGCCCGGTTTCACCGACTGCCACAATCATGCGCCCGGCAATACGCTGCTCTACGAAGTGCTGGTCGGGAATCCGTTCGAGGTCGAGTTTGTCACCATCGCGAGTATCGTCGAAAAACTTCGAGCGAGAGCCCGCGAAACTCCTCCCGGCACTTGGGTGGAGGGATATTTCTTCGACGACACCAAGGTCAGGGACAAGCGCGAGATCGACGCGTCCGACCTTGATGAAGTGTCGATGGACCATCCCGTCGTGGTTCGTCATCGCGGCGGCCACACGTCGTACTACAACAGCAAGGCCCTGCAGATGGCCGGCATCACGAAGAACACGCCGAATCCGCCGGGCGGCACCTACGACCGCAATGCGGCAGGTGAGTTGAGCGGGCGCGTGACCGATCTTGCCAGAGGCGTGATCGACCGGGTCGGCTCACGCCGGACCTTCACTGCGAACGAAAGACAGCAGCGGGACCGCGACGGGCTGGCGTTCATTTCCAAACAGTTCGTCCGCTATGGACTCACGAGCGTCCACCACCAGGGCGGCAATCTGCGCGCCCTTCAGGAGGTGCGCGGCCGAGGAGAACTGCTGCATCGCGTGAGCTTCGAGACCAGCGGCGCCGTCCTGGAAGCGATGATCGCCAACGGTATCGCGACGGGTTTCGGCGACGAGTGGATCCGTTTCGGCGCGACCTCCGAGCACACCGTCGACGGATCGTTTTCCGAACGAACGATGGCGCTCAGCAAGCCGTATCCCGGTATCGAACCGCCGTACACCGGCAACGTCACCACCACACAGGATGATCTCAATGCATGGGTCGAACGGGTGCACCGGGCGGGAATCCAGGTCAACTGCCATGCGAACGGAGATGTCGCCATCGACATGATGCTCACCGCCGTCGAGCGGGCCCAACGCCTCTTCCCCCGGCCCGACGCACGGCCCAAGATCACGCATTGCACGCTGGTCACCGACGATCTGCTGCGACGGATGAAAGCGCTCGGCGCCATCCCCGCGGTGTTCACGTCGTACGCGTACTACAACTCCGACAAGTTCCATTTTTACGGCGAAGATCTCATGAAGCGCTGCATGGCTTTCCGCTCGTTTCTCGACGCGGGCATTCCTGCGGCCGCA
Organism: Acidobacteriota bacterium; assembly: GCA_023265365.1. GTDB lineage: Bacteria > Acidobacteriota > Terriglobia > 20CM-2-55-15 > 20CM-2-55-15 > JAHFTY01. Next base: position 2,548 of record JAHFTY010000040.1, on the reverse strand, counting down.
GGCTCGGACTTCAGTCCCGGACCGTTTGCGCCGCTGATGGGCATTCAGGGATTGGTCACGCGAACGGGCTGGAGCGGAGAAACCTGGGGCGCCAATCAGCGCGTCAGTCTGGACGAAGCCTTGCAAATCAATACGCTCAACGGCGCGTTCGCCTCACGCGAAGAAGCCATCAAAGGATCGATCACGCCCGGTAAACTCGCGGATTTCGTCGTCCTGGCGGACGATCCTCACGCGGTGGACAAAGAAAAGATCAAGGACATCCGAATCGTCCGCACCGTCGTCGGCGGCACCACGGTTTATCAGGCCTAAGATGTGGACCACCCCGGCGCTTCGCGCCACCCCTCCTCGGCGAGGAGGGGAAACCGCTTCCCCTCCGGTTTCCCCTCCTCACAAGGCACTGCTGTCCCAATAAGGCGAAATCGAGGATAAGCGTTTTTCCCCTCCTCGACGAGGAGGGGTGGCGCGAAGCGCCGGGGTGGTGCGTTCAGGAAATCGGTTTTATTTGGTCGAACCGCCCCGCCGCTCCGCGGCACACCGCCTCGGCCAAGGCGGGGAAAATTCTTCGTCTTCGACCCCACGCAGTTTGGAGTCCAACATTCCCCTCCTCGTCCGAGGAGGGGAATGATTGGCAGCGGGCAGAATGTCAGCGGGCGTTGGCGAGGTTGCTGACGGCGGTGGCCAGCAGTTTCACTTTGGCCTGATCCGAGGATCCCGCAACATCGCCGTTCAACTGCGTCGCGAGCTGTGTCAGCGCGGTGCGGCGAGCCCCGCCGGACGTCTTTTCGGCGGCGGCGATCGCGTCGCGCGTCGCCTGAATTCTTGTGGCGGGCAGGCCGTTCGAGCGTTGAAGCTGATCGAGGTACGCCTTCGCCAACGCAAAACTCGGCGGCCAGACGAACTTCTGCTGGTCCTGCGTGTTGAAGTAGTCGGCGCGCACGGTCTTCGCGGCGTCGAGTTCGTTCTGGGTGATGAGCCCGCTGGGCAACAATTCATAGATGTCCAGCCCTCGCGCGATCTCGGAGCTGACGATGACGCCGTTGTACCAGTAGGCCGACCAGGAGCCGCCCATCGTCATCCGCGATCCGTCCACGGGCCCGCGGTCGAGGAACGCAATCTCCTTCGGATGCTTGATGTCGGTCCAGTCGAAGACGGTGAGGCCGCCCTGATAGAACGCCTGCACCATCACGTCGCGGCCGGGAATCGGAATCATCGAGCCGTTGTGCGCCACGCAGTTTTCCTCGTTCGTCTGCGGGGCGGGCAGCTTGTAGTAGCTCTGGAAAACCAGTTTTCGATTTTCGATCGTAAACAAGGAATCGGCTCCCCACTCCGGCTTGTCGGTGGCGCGGCATCGCGGCTGTCCGCCGCCGCCCCACTCATCCGAAAACAGGACCTTGGTGCCATCGTTATTGAATGTCGCGGAGTGCCAGAACGACATGTTGGCGTCGGCCGCCATGTCGATCCGTTGTGGATGTGCGACGTCTTTGATGTCGATCAGCAGGCCGAGACCGGCGCACGCGCCGCCGGCCAGACCGAGTTCGGGGTAAACGGTGATGTCGTGGCATTGATTCGGACCGGTCGGCGGCGGAGGCGGAGTCGGCGGACCGCCGCGTTCACCTGGGGCGGCCGCCGCGCCGGGGGCACCTGGATTCCCACCGCGATTCGCAGCACGCGACGCGGCATCCACAGCAGCACGCTCTTCATTGCGCGGCGGTACGGGCAGGTTGTTGAAGATGCGCGGCGAGCTGACGATGCCGGCGGTCTGCGGTTTCCCGAGCGGCACCTTGATCACTTCGAGCCGGAACCGCGCCGAGTTCGGATCGTCGATCCCGCCGTCCTGGCAGCCCGGGAGTTCATCTTTCGAACGCACGGCCGATGTGCCGGAGACGTAAATATAGACGTTGTCCTTATCGCCGGGCTGCGTCACCACCGTGTGCGTGTGCGATCCGCGGCACGTCTGCACGCTGGTCACAAGCTTCGGATGGGCGACGTCGGAGATGTCGAAAATGCGGATGCCGCGCACGCGATCCTCGCTGACGGGCTCGGGAACGCCGCCGAACTTGCAATCCACGCGGCTATTGGTCGCTTCGGAAGACATGAACAGCAGGTTCTTGTATACCGACACATCGTTCTGCGACGCGGGGCACTCAAAGGCGTTCGCCAGCACGGGCTTCGCGGGGTTGGAGATGTCCCAGATCTCGAAACCGTTATAGTTGCCCTGGATCGCATACTTTCCGCTGAACGCCAAATCGGAGTGGGTGGCGCCGGCCGACGCCGCACTTGGCGGCGTCGCCGAGATCAGGCGCATGTTCCAGGCCGCCTGCGCAGCGTCCCAGCGGCCGGCACGAAGACCGACGCGCGGATCCGGGTTGGGCGCCGCCATCGAAACGATCGGCGTGACCGGCGCCGGCATCACCGCCGGGGGCGGAGGAGGCGGAGCCGGCCGCTCGCCACCGCGCGCTCCCGGATTGCCTCCGGGCGACGGAGCAGCCGCAACGGCTGCCGCTGGCGCCGCTGCCGCCGGCGCAGCCGGCACGGGCACAGCGGGACG
>JAHFTY010000039.1:13229-24322 GCA_023265365.1 Acidobacteriota bacterium | reverse complement strand
TTCGCGCTGCACTTTCTCTGCGAGTGAGTTCTTTTGCTCGACAAGGCAAAGCAGGAAAAACCGCAGCCAGTCCATCAGGTTCGACTCGTCCTTGTCCAGCGTCCCCTGCGCGCTTCGCAGCGCGCGATAGTACTGTTCGCGATTTTCCTCCACGACGCGTTCGAGCGAGGTGAACGGCATATACGTGTAACCGTATCGCAGCAGAAGCAGATTCGTGAGAACGCGCGCGAGTCTCCCGTTGCCGTCCTGAAACGGATGGATCGCCAGGAACCGGACCACAAACACGGCGATCACGAGAAGGGGATGATGGCCTTTTCCTTCGAGCTCCCGGTTCGACCACGACACCAGTTCCTGCATGAGACGCGGCGTGTCGAAGGGAGTGGCCGTTTCAAAAATGACCCCCACGCTCCTGCCGTGCTCGTCGAAAGCCTCCACGTTGTTCGTGGTGTTCTTGTAGGATCCCCGATGATGCTCGTCGCGGTTTGAAAACTTCAGCAGCGCGCCGTGGAGCTGCTTGATGTAATTCTCGGTCAACGGAATCTCACGCCACGAATCGAACACCATGGTCGTCGCTTCCGCGTATCCGGCCACCTCCTGTTCGTCCCTCGAACGGAAGGACCCCAGATCCAGGTTCGACAACAGAATGTCGACCTCCCGGTCGGTCAGGCGCGCCCCTTCAATACGCGTCGATGAGCCGACAGACTCCACCGTTGCAATCCGGCGCAGCGTCGCCAGGCGATCGGGCGCCAGACTTCCCAGCGCTTTCCACGCCCCCTTGAACTCGTCGATCTCGCCGACGAGCCGCAGAATATCCGGTGTAACCACAAGGTTTTTAAAAGGATGCAAAGGCATATAGCCGGAATGATACCCGACAATACCCGAAAGTGTTGCGGGTATTATTCGGCTATCCTTTCGGGTAACAAGAAGGCAGCCCGTGGCAGAAGTGGGTTTTTCACAATTCGGGGTCAGACCAAAAGAACGGCGCGTTACAGCCACGGGCTGCTAAGGCGAGAAAAAATGTTGGGCGATGCGGTCTGGTTTTGACATGAAGCCATGGAGTCGCAGGACGAGGACTTTTCCCCGCCTTGGCCAAGGCGGGGTGCCGCGAAGCGGCGGGGCGGTTCGTTCAACAAAATCAATTTCCTCAACAGCACCACCCCGGCGCTTCGCGCCACCCCTCCTCGTTGAGGAGGGGAAAACGCTTTTCCTCGATTTCGCTTCATTGGAACAGCAGTGCCTCAACGAGGAGTTCATTCACACGTTAATTTTCAGGCTCTCGATTTGATCGCGCTGGTCTCGAGAGTATCGGCGAAGCCGTTCAGTGTCCGGATGGACCAGGCGGTGGCGCGCACGTAGGCATTTCGGATGGCTTCCTGATCGAGGGTGCCGCAGTTCACGTTATTCCAGTCGCGCCGCTCGTAAGCCATCACGCAGGCCAGGACGGAGCCGAGCACGCCTTGACGATGCAGCAGCGCGTTGGTGATTTCGGGCGTGAGGTTCAGGGATTCCACGATCTCTTCCATCGGACGACTCAGCATCGTGTCCAGCAGTGAAAAGAGTCCGACGAGGAAGAACTGGTCCGCGGAGTCACCAAGCTTCATCGCTTCGGCCAGCTTCTCGCACATGCGCGCGCGCACGATGGCCGAGACGTCCACTTCCTTCATCTTATCTTCGACTCCGGAAAACAGGATGAGCGACGCCCAGATTTTCAGGCGGTCGATGCCGATCAGAACGGCCGCGTGACGGATGGACTGCACCCGGCCACGGAGGCCGCATCCGGCGGATCCGACGTAGCGAAGCAGTTTGTAGCTGAGCGAGAGGTCCTGCCGGATGGATTCCTCCAGGTGATTGATCGTCAGCTGCGGATCGTTCAGCTTTCCGATCAAACGCAGCGTCGTCAGCCGCGTCAGCGGGATCCTGGCCCCTCGCACGAACTGCGGATGGCAGAAGAAATACCCCTGGTACCAATCGAAGCCGAGGTCTTTGCACAAGTTGAAATCCGCGGGTGTTTCGACCTTTTCCGCCACGGTCTTCAGCCCGAACCGATGGCAAAGCGCCATCTTGGCTTTCAGGCTTTCGGAGCTGCTGTCGTGCACATCGATTTTGGCAATCGAAACGAATTCCAGCAGCGATTGAAATTTCGGCGCGAACGCGAAGTCTCCAACCGCGATTCTGTAGCCGCCATGGACGAGCAGCTTCACGCGCAGCAGTAATCGCGGATCCAGGTGGGGCGGTACCAGCAATTCGAGAATCACGAGGTCGGGAGGCAGCGCTTCGCAAAAATCGCCGAGAAGGAAGTTGGGCGACACGTTGATGAACGCCAGATGGGAACCGACCATTTCCTGCAGGCCGATCTCCATGAACGTGTTGACGATCACCTGCGCCGTCGCCTCATCATCGTTGCGAATGCGCGCGCGGTCGTTCTCGTCGTCGCGAAACAGCAGCTCGTATCCGTGGATTGTGCGGTCGGGCCGGCAAATGGGTTGCCGGCTCACCAGTACGCGTCCCATAGTATTACCCGTCCTTCTCATCGACAGGAACGCGCGTAGTCTTTACCGGATTTACAAATAATCCGTCGATTTCCCTACACAAAAAGGGGTCGGCGGGGATGCCTGGTGATGGCGCCGATGTGTGATAGATTCCCCCGTCATGACGATCCAACCATTTCTCTACCTGCTGCTTCTTCCGCTTTGGTTTCAAAATCCGAACAACATGAGCGCTGAAGATCGCGCAAAACTTGAAGCGCAGAACGCGCAGCTTCAAACGATTCTTCAGAAAGCGCCGAAACTGCCGTTGGAAAGAACGGACGTGAAGGGGCCCGAGCCGCTGTCGCTGGTGTCGTGGGTGGCGTCGGATCGAAACGGCCGGATCTATCTGCTGCAGCGCGGCGACAAGATGGATCCGGTGATAGTGCTGGACCGCAACGGGAAACTCGTCGGTTCCTGGGGCAAAGGGATGTACACCACGCCCCATGCGATCCGCATCGATCCGCAGGGAAACGTCTGGACGACGGACGCGGCCAGTTCCATGGTCTACAAATTCTCGCCCGACGGGAAAAAACTGATGGAGATCGAGGTCGGCGGACAACCGGCGCCCTGCGGCGCTTTTTGCAGCACGACCGACATTGCCTTTGCGCCGAACGGGAATCTGTTCATCGCGGACGGCTATCGAAACGCCCGCATCCTCGAATACACGCCGCAGGGGAAGAAAATTCGCGAGTGGGGAAGCGCCGGCGCCGGCCCCGGACAGTTTGTGTTGCCGCACTCGATTCAGATCGATGAGAACGGCATCGTCTATGTCGCGGATCGCGAGAACGGCCGCATTCAGCGTTTCGACCTGCAGGGGAAATATCTCGGGGAGTGGTCAAAATACGGCAAGACCTTCGGACTGAAACTGGACAAAGGCGCCATCTGGCTTTCCAGCATCCCCCGTGGTCCGAATGGCCCCCCGGGCTGGTTGATCAAGCTGGACCGCAAGACCGGCGAGATATTGGGCTACCTCGACACCATCGGGACCCACGGCATGGACGTCATGACGAATGGGGAAGTGCTTTCGGCCTCACCCGGCGCCGACAAGGCGCCCCATTGGTACCGCCTCAAGTAGTGTGAAACGGGTGTCAGTGGTGCCTGACACCCGTTTTAACTCGTTGCGCCGAGTTTGCGGAGCAGTTCTTCCGCGGCCTTCGATCCGCCCTGCAGCTGCCCGCCGCGTCCTCCTCGGGGAATGGTCATCGAGAGCGGCGTCTGGCCCTGTTTGTTTTTCACATCGAGTTTCGCGCCGCGATCCGCCAGCAACTGAATCACCGTCGTCATGCCGGCGGCGGCAACTGCGTGGAGAGCGGTATCGCCGGTATCGTTGACCTTGTTCACGTCGGAGCCCTTGTCGAGAAGCAGGCGGATGGATTCGAGCACGTCCGGCTCGGGCCGGGGAATCGGAGGACTGTCTTCGTCGGCAACCCCGTAGCGGATGAGGTCGGCCGGCCGGGCCTGCCGTTCGATGGCGTTTCCGGCGGCGGCGAGAAGCGGAGTCGTTCCGTCCGGAAGACCGAGCATCGGATCGGCGCCGGCTTCCAGAAGCGCGCGAACGATTTCCACTTCAAGATAGCTTGCCGCAACCAGCAGAGGGGTGGCCCCCGCGATTGTGCCGGGAAGCGTCCATTGAGAGCCGAAGCGCCGAACCGGCGTGCCTTTCGTCAGTTGCGCGTTCGGATTCGCACGCTTCGCGAGAAGAGCCTTCGCGGTCGCCAGATCCCCTCTTAAGGCAGCGGCGTGCAGCGCCGTGTATCCGGCTCCTGCGGCGTTCGGATTGGCGCCCGCGTCAAGCAGAGCCTGGGCGACCGGACCGTTTCCGTTGAGGGCCGCCAGCACCAGTGCGGAATTCCCGTCGGCAGCGCTGTGGTTGACGTCGGCTCCGGCCTTCACCAGCAACTTCGCGGATTCCACATCGCCGCTCAGCGCGGCGAAAGTGAGTGCCGTGCTTCCGCCGGATTCGATCTGCGTGGCGCCGTCCCTGGCCACCTTGATCCGTCGAGATCCCGAATCCATGACTGTCAGTTTGCGGATTCCCGACCTGGCCTGAACATCAGCGCCGTGTTCGAGAAGTAGCTTTACGACCTCCGGATGTTTTTGAGCGGCGGCCCACATGAGCGCGGTCTGTTGCCGATCGGTCTCCTTCATGTTGACCTTGGCTTCATGTTCCAGCAGAGCGCGGACCGCTCCCGCGCTTCCGGAGCGAGCGGCTTCCATCAGAGGCGTCACGCCGGACTCGGAAGCGGCGTCCGGGTCGGCTCCGGCCTTCAGCAGCCTTTCGACGATCGCCGGATTGCCGTTGGCGCCGGCGACGTTGAGCGGTGTGACCTTGAGATCGTTGGCGGCGTTCACTTTCGCGCCCGCGGCGATCAGCAGGTTGACCAATTCGAGATCGTCCCGGTAGACCGCCCAGTGGAGCGCCGTCGCGCCGTCGCCTTCCGGAGCGTTCACGTCCGCGCGCTTCTGCAGAAGCGCCCGCACGGCGGCCCGATCCTTTGCTTTCACGGCGTCAATGAGGGGGACATCGCTTCCAAATAGAAGAGTTGCCGTTAACGCCGCTGCGATGCACCAACCCACGGTTCTGACGAACATGTCGATTCCTCTTCTCAGTCCAGATTCAGTGAGCCGGTGCTGTTTCCATGTTTCTCGACCGGAACGCCAAGCTTGTTGAGCAGGCTCACATGCAGATTCGCGAGTGGCGTCCCCTGTGCGGCCTTGACGTGGCGTCCGCCTTTGAGTTCGCCGGCCGCGCCGCCGGCGAGGACGATCGGCAGATTGAGAGGCACGTGGCCATTGCCTTCGCTCATGCCGGCGCCGTACATGATGGTGGAATGGTCCAGCAGCGACCCGTCGCCATCGGGCGTGTTCTTCAGTCTGTCGACGAAGTAGGAAAACAGCGAGACGTGGTAATGGTTGATCTTCGACAGCTTTTCCATGCGGATGGGATCCCGCTGGTGATGCGATATCGGATGATGCGCGTCCGGAACGCCGATCTCGGGATAGGTGCGGCCGCTGAACTCCCGGCCGATCATGAAGGTCACCACGCGGGTCACATCGCCCTGGTAGGCGAGCAGATGGATATCGAACATCAGTTTGGCGTGCTGCTCGAACGTCTCCGGAATGCCTGCGGGCCGGCTGACGACCGGCATTTCCGCGTTATTGACCATCGCCTTCTGAATGCGCTGCTCGACATCGCGCACGCTTTCCAGATATCCCGATATCCTCTGGCGATCCGCGGGCCCGACTTTCTTCTGCAGGCCGGCGACTTCCGCCATCAGCGAATCCAGGATGCTGCCTTTCTGCTGCATTCGGGCGCGGCGGGACTTGGCGTCGGTATTGACGCTGTCGCCGAACAACCGTTCGAATGCGGCGCTGGGCGACTGTTCCATCGGCAGCGGCGAGGTCGGGCCGGCCCAGGAAATCGTTCCGGTGTAGACGCAGCTCCGGCCGAAGTCGCAGCTCGTTCCGGAGTCGACCGATTCCAGAGCGATCTCCAGCGAGGGCAGCGACGTGTCCTGACCCCACTGTTTCGCCAGAACCTGATCGATGGAAACGCCTGCGCGCAGGACGTGGCTCGGCGTGGTGTCCGTCAGAAACCGGGTGCTCGCGTCGGCATGATTGTTGTACTGCCGCTCGCCCGGCGGCGCTGGAGGCACGCTGTCAAGACCGCTCAACACGAGTATCTGATCGCGATAGGGTTCCAGCGGCTGCAGCGTCGGCGAGAATTCAAACCCAGCGCCCTCGGTCGCCGGAAACCACTTTCCGGGGATCACCCCGTTCGGGACGTAGATCGCGCCGAAGCGCTTGACAGTCCTGGGGGCCGCGAAGGCCGGAATCATCGCATCCAGCAACGGCAACGCAATGGCAGCGCCCAATCCTTTCAGCATGGTGCGCCGGGAAAGTCCTTTCTTCGTGATGATCATGACGCGGTTCTCCTGTTTTGAAATGGCGTACTCTTAACGATTCCCAGAATGATGGATGACCAGCGGTAATCGCCGGCGGCGGCGTCACGGATGATCTTCCGGACGGCCGGATTGTCCTGGTAGTCCACGCTGCGGCCGAGCGCGTAGGTGAGCAGTTTCGCGGTGAACGTATGCACATAGTCGCCGCGATGGTTCAGAACGAATTGCCGCAGACCTTTCGCTCCGTCGATGCGTGTGCCGTCCGTGAGCACGGACACCGGATCGATCGGAACGCCGTCGCTGGTGGTGCGCCACCGTCCGATGGCGTCGAAGTTCTCGAGGGCGAATCCCAGTGGATCCATCCGCACATGACACGACGCGCAGGCCGGATTCCGGCGGTGCACTTCCATCTGCTCGCGCAGCGTGCGTTTGCGGCCGTCGGAATTCACCGCTGCGAGATCCGGAACATTCGGCGGTGGAGGTGGGGGCGGCATGCCGAGAAGGTTCTCAAGAACCCAGAATCCGCGGATGACCGGCGTTGTGCGGTCCGGATACGACGTCACCATCAGGATGCCGCCCTGTCCGAGAAGGCCGCCCCGAACTCCGTCCGTGAACGTCACGCGCCGGAACCTTTCGCCGTAAACGTTGGGGATTCCGTAATGCTTCGCCAGCCGTTCATTCACGAACGAATAGTCCGCCGTGATGAGATCCACGATGCTGCGGTCCTCCCGAAGCTGGCTGTCCAGGAACAGTTGCGTTTCCTGAATGAAACCGTCACGCAGGTTTTCGTCCCACTCGGGGAACAGAATCTGGTCCGGCTGCCATGAGTTCACTTTGCGGACCGTCAGCCACTGGCTCGCAAAGCTGTCCACAAGCGCCCGGGATCGCGGATCGCGCAGCATGCGCCGGACCTGCTGTTCGAGCACGGCCGGATCTTTCAATTTCCCGCGAGTTGCGGCGTTGAGCAGTTCCTCGTCCGGAATGCTGTTCCATATAAAAAAAGACAGGCGCGACGCGAGATCGACGTCCGTCAGCCGGTACATTGTGCCCGGCGTCGCGTTCGGCGGATCTCCCTCGATGCGGAACAGGAAATTGAAACTGACCAGGAGACGTTCCAGCCCCGCCTGAATTCCGGCTTCAAACCCGCCATCCTTCTTTCCCGATTTGTAGAAGGTGAGAAGCGGCTGCAGATCGTCGTCCGTGACCGGGCGGCGGTACGCCCGGCGCGCGAGGTTCGAGAGAATGCGGCGGGCGCAGGAATCCTCGTCGGGTGCGCTTTTTGGACGACACACGAAGAGGAGGCGCCGGCTTTCGGTGTTGCCCGGACCGCTTGGCCGGTAGGGGCCGCGGATGGCCACGTTGTCGACGGCGGCGTAGCCGTCGAAGTGTTCGTCCGAACCCCGCCCGAAATCGGCTCCGCGCGGCTGGTCGATGATTTCACGTTCCCATGGACTGTCGACAAACGCGACGGTGACTTTACGGATGCCGGCCTGGACAGGAACCCGAACCACCAGTCCGGCGTCGGCGGCATGCATGTACAACTCGTAATCGGTATCGCCGACGATCTCGCCATTCCACGTCAACGGGCCGTTGATGCCTTTGGCTTCGCCGCCGACGGTGAATCGTGTGACAAGTTTTCCATCGATGCGCACGTCCAGTTTTTGCGGCGTGCCCATACCGATGATGTAGTCGTACACCTGGCGGCGCAGCCGCACCTTGAATTCGTACTCGCCGTCGAGCGTGAAATTGTGGCGAACGGCCAATCCGCCCCTCGAACCGAATGGCAGCTCTTCGCTGGTTCGGATGTCCTGTTCCAGCAACTTCGGCACCTGGTACAACACCGAGGTTGGAGCCGCGCCCATCGCCGGATCGCCAACGGCCCGGCGGCTGATTTCCCGAGCCGCGGAAAGGTAGCGTTCGAGATGGGATGGGGAAAGCGCGAGACTGGCTGCGATGTTGTCGAATCCTTCATCGGCTTCGTCGGGCAGGAGCATCGCCTTGGCGTCGATTTCGAGGGCCAGCAGGTCGCGAATCGCGTTGGCGTACTCGGTCCGGTTCATGCGGTGCGCGCCGATCCTTCCCGGATTGGGGTTGGCCGCTGCGGCGCGATCCAGCGTGGTTTCGAGCCAGGTCACCATCGTTTTCGACTCCGCCGCGTCAGGACGCGGGCGTCCCGGCGGAGGCATCTGTCCGGTGCGGATCTTCTGGAGAATCTTCTCGCCCAGTTCCGCGCGCTCGCCGATCCGCTCGACCTCCATTCCGCTGAGGCTCAGCCCGGCCGTGAGCGTGCGCTCGTTGTGGCAGGCAACACAGTGCTTCTCGATGAAGGCAGCCGGTGTCGACGCCGCTTCTTTCGGAGCCTGAGCCACGAAGAGTGCGGGAGCCATCAGAAACAGTCCCAGTACAGCCGCTTTTCTCAATAGAAAACCACCTCCAGGCGAAATGCGGGCCAATCATAGCTCAGTCAGGCGCAAACTGCAGCCGGCGAACGCGGCTGAAATAATTCCGGTCCGACGAGTCCTTTCACAAGTTTTCGCGATCCAGGCGTTGATGCGGATGCGGTTTGCGCTTACTCGTATCGAAGGCATTCGATGGGATCGAGATTGGCGGCTTTCTTGGCCGGCCACACTCCGAAGACCAGGCCGACGCTGGCGGAAACGACCATGCCGCTCACCACGGCCCACAAGGGAATGGACGCCGGGAGTTCCGGCAGGAAGAACATGATCACGTAGCTGACAATGATGGCCAGGATCACGCCGAGCACGCCTCCGAGCGAAGTCAGGATCATCGCCTCGAACAGGAACTGGCGCACGATATCGCTTTTCCTCGCGCCGATCGCCTTCCGCACTCCGATCTCGCGTGTGCGCTCCGTGACGCTGACCAGCATGATGTTCATCACGCCAATGCCGCCGACCAGCAGACCCACCGCCGAGACGGCGATCGCGAACAGGCCGACGACCATGGTGATTTCGTCGAACTGCTTCACGATCCGGTCGGCCGTGCTCAAGTCGAAATTATTCGATTCGTTGAATTTGACGCCGCGCCGCCGCCTCAGAATTTCTTCGACCTGGTTCACGCCCGCCTGCAGCATCCCCGACTTGGCCCGGATGTGCATCAACAGATCGGTGCTGCGCGGCGAAAGTTTGCGCCCGGTGCGAAAGGGAATGAGAATGGCATTGTCCTCTTCGTTCTCGCCGAAGAAGCTGTTCTTCCGTTTTTCCAGAACGCCGACGATCTCGAACGGATGCCCAGCCAGCTCCACATAGGAGCCCGCAATACTCGTTTGGTTCGGGAAAATGGCGTCCGCCACATTCACGCCGATGACCATCACCTGGCGCCGGTGATTGTCGTCGATGTCGCCGATGAAGCGTCCCTGGCGCAGCGACATGTTCGTGACTTTCGCGTAGCTCGACGAAACGCCCTGCAGGGATCCTCGCCGGTAAACCTGTCCCCGGTACCGGATGCCGTTGTCGATCCGCCAGAGAAAAACGACGTTTGCAACATCATCGATCGCGCTCGCCTGGCTGAGGATGGCATCGCTGTCTTCCGGCTGGAGCGGTTTGCGTGCGTACTCGCTCCGGTCGCGATTGCCCAGCCGCGGTCCCGTCGAGAGGTGGAAGGCGTAGATGTTGTTCGTCCCGTACTCCTCGATCATCGCGACGATGCGCCCGCGCAGGCCGGTCAGAATCGATGCGATTGCGATCACCACCACGACGCCGATGACGATGCCGAGCACAGTGAGCGAGCTGCGCAGCTTGTTGGCGCGAATCGTCGTCAACGCCATGGCCATGGTTTCGCGAGGTACGAGCGCCTGAAGTTTCATGTCAGTTTTTTGCCAGAGCCACGATGGGGTCGAGCTTCGCGGCCTTATACGCAGGGTAAATCCCCGCAATGAGTCCGATACCGCCGGAAACCAGCAACGACAGCGCCACGTAACCGATGGAGACCCTCATCGGGATCGGCGTCAACGAACGAACCAGCGCCGCCAATCCCGCCGCCAGCGCCAGTCCCAGCGCGCCGCCCACCGATGCCAGAAGGGACGACTCGATCAGGAATTGCACCAGGATCTGCCGCCTTCGCGCACCGATGGCTTTGCGCAAACCGATCTCAAAGGTCCGCTCGGTGACGGAAACGAGCATGATGTTCATGACGACAATTCCGCCGACAACCAGCGACAACAGCGTGATCGGCGTGACCACGAGTGCGATGGCGCCCGTAAACTGGTCGACCGAGTTGCGCAGATCGCCGACATTCACGATTCCGAAATCGTCGTCCTCGCTGCCACGCAATTTGTGGCGATTGCGCATGACCATGCGCGCGTCCTCGATCGTGGCCATGAATGTGTCCACGTCGTTCGCTTCGCCGTGAATCTGCAAATTCTGGCTCCGGCCGAAGAGCTTTCCAAAAGTGGTGAGCGGGATATAGGCGTGATTGTCCAGCGACTGGCCGAAGAAGGAGCCGCGACTGGCCTCCACGCCGACGATCGTGAGCGGCACGCCCGCAATCTTGATCGTCTTGCCGACCGGATAACGGCCGTCAAAGAACTTGTCTTTCAACTCGCCGCCAATCACACAAACCGCAGCGGCGTGATCGACCTCATTCGGCGTCAGGAAACGGCCGTCCTCGATGGTCTTGTCTTCGATCTCCAGCATGTTGGCCGTGA
>JAHFTY010000039.1:0-13219 GCA_023265365.1 Acidobacteriota bacterium | reverse complement strand
ACGCCGTTGATCTGCACGCCAAACAGTTCGCGCCCGCCCTGTTTCAGATTGAGGTTCCGCGTGGCCTGGGCGCCGACCTCCGAGCATGTACGGCAGTTCTGGCTCATCCAATCGTAGTCTTCGACATGAAGCACCTTGTTGCGCTTCTGAGCGCGTTCCCACTCCTCTTCAGTCCAGCCGCCCTGCCGCGCAAAACGGGCCATCATGAAGTGGTTGACGCCGAGGATTTTCGAAACGGTATTCAGGACGTAGCCGTTGAACCCGCTGATCGATGCTCCCACCACCACGACCGAGGCGACTCCAATAATGATTCCGATCAACGTGAGAAAGGCGCGGAGCTTGTGCGCGAGGATGGACTGCACTGCGATGCGCGCGGCGTCGGCGTAAAAGGAATAGATCGCTCCCATCGATGTCATAACGATCGCCGCGAAGAATTATAAACAGCCTGGATGAATGTCCATCAGGCAACGTCTGACGATTTTGCGGAATTGGGTCATTGTAAGCCCGGTGTCCCCGGCTTTCGATGCGATTATCGCGGCGATATCGTCCAGCGTGTGCCGGCCGTCGATGGCGGAGGCCACCATCTGCTCGGCCGGATCGTCGCTCACGAACATCGAAAGACCCGGAAAAACGGGAATTGGAAGATGCCGGAACAGCAGCCACGCCGGCGGCAATTCGGTGTCCGTGGTGCCTGACACCGGATTGGCGGAAAAGGCGAGCACGGATTCCACCTTCCCGCGGCCGTTGAGCTTCGAGACAAGGTAAGGTACGGATTCGACGATCCACCTGTCGATCCGAAATCCGGCGCGGCGCGCGAGCTCGAAGACCTCCTCGCGCGAGAATCGGTGGATGACGGGGATTTCGGGGCGATAGCGTAATGGCCCGAGGTTGATCCAGCGTCCGCCGGGCTTCAGCAGGCGGAACACTTCACCGATGAAGTCCCTCAGATCGGTGGGAACCAGGTCGATAAACCATGGCGTCAGCACCGTGTCGAATGTGTGCGCCGCAAAGGGCGCATCCAGGCCGTCGGCGATCCGGAAATGGAACCGGTCGTCATCGAGCGCGCCCTGCGGCGCTCGGAGCGTCCACTCCTTGTCGACGTGTCCGAGTTCGTCGACCTCGGCGTTCGCCTCGCGGATCGTCACCGAACCGCCTCGAATCACGGTGTGCGCGGCGGCGAAGAGCAACGGATCGATGTCGACCACCGTTGTTTCGGCTGTGGGATCCGCGCAGTGGAGATCGTAGGCCAGCCGGCACGCGCCCGCTCCCAGGACGAGCAGGCGTCCCACCGGCTTTCCATCCATGACCGACTGCGCCGTTCGCAGCGCGCGCTCGTTTTCGCCGTCGGGATCGGAGGGCCAGGCCCAGTCCCGGTAGAGGTAATGGATGTAGAGGAGCGGTGATGGGACGTCCGAATCGTTCGCGTTAGCGTCGCCCTCACCTAAAAGCGGTCGAAGAATAGCCGATATGCCGGCCGCCTGTTCGCGAACCGCTTGAATCATTGCCCGGCACCTCGCCGTCGTGGCGGGCACCAGATCCCGGCTTCGCAACTGCTCTTCGATGGACTGAACCGTGCGCGCGGCGTTCTGTTCGAGAACCGCGAGTTGATGCCGGCAGGATCGAAGGTACATTTGCGGATCGTGCAGCAGGATGGGAATGTGTCCGAGCCGCGGATAGCTCCCGCCGCAAGTCCGGCAGTTTATTTCCGGGGCACGCGGGTCGAGATCGGCCGCGCAGCGGGGACACCTCACGTTTCCTGTTCCGTCATGGCTTGTGAGTGTGCCCCGGTCCCGTCACGTCTCCGAGTTGAACGGTGGTCATGAGCCCGCCTTCGGCATGATCCAGAATGTGGCAATGGACCATCCATTCTCCCGGACGTTCGTCGAAACGCACGAGTAACTGGAGGGTTTGCTTCTGCGGCACGTTGACGGTGTCCTTCCACTCCAGCGGGCGAACGGGCGCCCCGTTCTTGTCCAGCACCTGAAAGAAGAACCCATGAAGGTGCATGGGGTGCGCCCAAACGGTCGTGTTGTTCACGGTCCAGATCTGCGTTTCTCCGATCTTCGCCAGTATGGGCTTTGCTCTCCAGAAGGGCCTTCCGTTGATGTGGAACTCGTTCTTGCGAGTCTGGTTGTTCATGATGATGTTCAGTTCCAGACTCACGGGCGTTGCCCCGTCTTTTTTCAAGGGCTCGATCGAGCGTCCGATCTTCGGTAGAGGCGGAGCCACAATGGCGGGCTGATTCGCCAGGGCGATGCGAAATAGTTTTTCGGCCTCCCGGAACTCCACACTGCCGTAGCCCCGGTTGTAGAGCTGCGACATCACCTGGATCTCGGATCCCGGTTTGCCCGCCGGCGTGACGATGACGTCCGCGCGTTCTCCCGGCGCCAGGACCAGCGTGCTCGATTTCACGGGATACTCGATCAGGCCGTTGTCGCTTCCGATCCGCGTGAAGGCTTTGGTGCTGTCCGGAATGTCGAGGTTGAAATACCGGGATTTCGCGGTGTTGACCACGCGCCAGCGCTGCGGAACTCCCGCGCGCGCCTGAATCACCACGTTCTTTTTCCCGTTTACCAGGACCACGTTACCCTCGCGCCCAAAAGCCATGGCGGCGGTGCCGCCGCTTTCGGGGGAGGCAAGAGCGCCGTTGTCGTCGACTTCGATGTCGTGGAGAACCAGCACCAGTTCATCGGTCACCCCGACCTTTTCGGATGGATCGTTGACCAGCAGCGGTCCGGATAATCCAAATCCGACCTGCGCCGCGGAGTCCACGTGCGGGTGGTACCAGTAAAGGCCCGCATCGGGGATAACGAAGTCGTAGGTAAATGCGCCGCCGGTTTGAACCTCGGGTTGGGAGATTCCGGGAACTCCGTCCATCTGAATCGGAACCCGGACACCATGCCAATGGACCGTTGTCGGCGAAGGCAGGTGATTCGTGAAGTGGACGATCAGCCGGTCGCCGACATTGGCTCGGATCAGGGGGCCCGGAATTCCGCCGTCATAGGTCCATGTCGGCACCCGTCTGCCGGCGACATCCACGTCCGCGACCCTGGCGTCGAGGTTGATTTCGACGATTCGAGGGTCGGGATTCATGTCTTGTGCTTCGGGCAACCGGAGGGTCGAATCCCAATCCGGCGGCTGGACTGCCGCCGTTTCAGCGCGTGTGGATGAAGAAATCGTAATGACGAGGAGAAAACTGACGAGCAAATGGTTTATTTTATGCATTCTGAAAAAACTCCACCGGCCTCTTAGCAAGCCGGTCGCCAACGGTCCAACCCGCTGTGCCGCAGGGACTCCGATCCCAATCGGTCGAGCGGCGAGTCACGAATTGGCAAATCGGCCATCCGGCCGGAGCGTCCAGTATACAAACTCTCAGTAGGAATAATCCCAGCCTGACCGGTCATTTCCTGTTTTTTCATTCGGAAATGACTGGTCAGGCCGGGATTTTATGACTATGTTGCGGTCTCGGAGGAGGACAGCTATGGGAACGATGAGTCGTCGTGAGTTTGTGGCGTTGGGCGTGGGGACGGCTGCTTTGCCGGCGGTCGCAAGTTCGAGATCTTCGTTCGCGGGCGCGCCCGCGACTCCGGATGAGTTGCTGGCGTTGCCACTGGCCGAAGTATCGAAGCGGATGCATGCAAAGCAGGTCACCTCGGTCGAATTGACGCAGGCGGTGCTGGACCGGATCAAGGTTTACAACCCGAAGGTGAACGCCTTCATCACGGTCATGAAGGAACAGGCGCTCGCGCAGGCCGCCCGGCTGGACGACGAAGCCAGGGCGGGGAGGTTCCGGAGCCCGCTTCATGGGATTCCCATCGCGCTGAAGGACAACATCGACACCGCCGGCACGCGCACCACCGCCGCCAGCCAGGTCTTCGACGATCGCATTCCCGGCGAGGATGCCGATGTCGCGCGGCGGCTGAAGGAAGCGGGCGCCGTCATCATCGGCAAAACGAACCTGCATGAGTTTGCGAATGGCGGGTCGTCCGCGTCCACGTACTTCGGTCCCGTGCGCAATCCCTGGGCGCTGGATCGCATCCCTGCCGGTTCATCGGGTGGCTCCGCGGCGGCGGTCATTGCGGACCTGGCGTTCGGCGCACTGGGGACGGACACCGGCGGATCGATCCGCCAGCCTGCGGCGTACTGCAGCATTGTGGGATTGAAGCCGACCTACGGACTGGTTTCGATTCGCGGGATCATTCCACTCACGTACTCGCTCGATCACTGCGGTCCGATGACGAAGACGGTCGAGGACGCCGCAATCATGCTGAATCACATGACCGGCTTCGACTCCCGCGATGTCGCCAGTGTCGAGCGCGCGAAGGAAGACTACGTCCAGTCCATGAAGCAGCCGGTCTCCGGCCTCCGCCTCGGCATTCCGCGAGGCCCGTTCTTCGACAGCCTCGACGACGAAGTGGCCTCCGCCTTCGATGCCGCACTCACGGTTCTCGCCAAAGCCGCCAGGAGCGTCGTGGATTGCACCCTCCCGAGCGTCGCCGGCTTCGACGCGATCTCGCTCGGGGCGGAACGTGTCGCCTATCATCTCGATCTGTTCCGGAAGAATTCCAATCGCTATTCGCTGCAGGTCCGCCAGAGCCTCGACAGCACGATCAAAGGAATGAATGACGGCGCCGCGCAGCCCTGCGCGGACAAGGTGGTCGATTACGTGAACTCGAACTGGAAGCTGATTCTGCTCCGCAAGAACATCGATGCGGCGTTCACGAACTTCGATCTGGTGGCGCTGCCCACGATGCGGATATTGCCGCGCACCATCAACGATTCGCTCAGCCGCGAAGAGACGCCGACTCCGCGCGAACCCGAGTCGGTTTCGAACTGCTCGCCGTTCAACATTTTCGGACTGCCCGCGATCTCCGTGCCCGGCGGTTTTTCGAAGAGCGGTCTGCCGATCGGCCTGATGATCGCGGGCCCGCGCTTTTCCGAGGGAAGGGTGCTCGCCCTTGCGAACGCGTACGAGAAAGCGACGCAATGGCATACCAGGCGGCCGGTGCTGACGCCGGACATGACGGTTCCGCCGGTCACGCGGAAGTCGTGAATTGCTGGCCGGAATTTCAGGATATAAGCGCGCTGGCCGAGAGGGGGCTTTGCACAAAAAGTCGCAGGACGAGGAAATTTCCCCGCCTTGGCCAAGGGTCAAGGCGGGGTATTCCCCTCCTCAGCGAGGAGGGGTGGCGCGAAGCGCCGGGGTGGTGTTGTTCAAGAAATCGACCTTATTGAACGAACCGCCCCGCCGCTGCGCGGCACCCCGCCTTGGCCAAGGCGGGGAAACCACCCCTCCTCGCTGAGGAGGGGAAAACGTATTTCCTCCACTTCTCTTCACCGCCGAACCGAGTTCTTGTGCAAAGCCCCGAGAGGGAAGACATGATCTATCGATCAAACGAAATACAGTACAACGCGCTGGCCTTGAAGCTTTTTGGTGGAAGCCAGATCGTGGTTCCTTTTTTGGGAGCCGGAGCTTCTCTGAAGGGCGATGCCTCTCCAACCGCCGCCTCGACGAATCCGCCCGCCCCCAAAGTAAAAGAAGCATGCGATGCCCTGGGCCTGGATTCCGCCGAGGCCCGCCGGTTTCTGGAGGCGGCGATCCAGATCGCGTGGAGGATGCAGCATCGCGCCGCCGCTCCGCCGTCGCCGGATCCTTATCAGCGTCAGAAGTCGAGTACGAAAGCGCCGTCGTCGAGGGATCTGGCGGAGGTGTTTGCCTTCCTGTCCGGTTACGACTGTTTCGAGCGTCCGGCCCGGAAACTCCAGCAACTCATGACGGAGGTTCAACCGGCGGAACTCAAGGAAGTCTGCCGTTCGGCGGCGGCGGTCACCGGCGTCGCCGATACCGCTCCGCCATTGCTGTCGGCCGCGAGCTTCTATGGATACACGCAGCCCGGAGGGGTCCGAAGCGTTCTGGACGAACTCTTCGCAAACGTCAGCGAACGGACTCAAACTCACCGCCTCGCCGCCCGGATGGCGCAGCACTTCATCGAGAACAAGTCGCGGGAGAGCCTCGATGACTATCTGATCATCACCACCAACTACGATCGCCTGATCGAGGCCGCACTCGACGATTGTGGAGTCGCATATCTCACGCTGACGGTCGACAAGAACGATCGAATGGTTTACGCCATTCCATCCCCCGGCGTTAAGAACTATCTGCAGATGGACGATCGCGAGTACTCGCGCCGGTTCCTATCCCGGCTTCAACCGAAAGTCGCGGAGCAGTTCTTCCTTCCCAAGGTTCTGCCTCTGGTGATCGTCTACAAGATTCATGGCGCTCTGGAACCGGTGGCGCACGATAGCATCATTCTGTCCGACGAAGACTACATCACGTTCATCCAGCGAAACTCGGAAGCGGAAGGCATGGTCCCGTCTCCGGTGGTGAACCTGCTGGACCAAAAAGGCCTGCTGATGATGGGGTACAGCTTCAGCGACTGGAACATCCGCGCCTTGTTCAAGAGGTTCGCCGCGTTCTCGCTCAAGCGGAAGGACAGTTGGGCGGTGATCCGGCACTACGAACGGCTCGAACAGGGTTACTTCGATCACAACGAGATCAATGTCCTCGAGGCGAATCTCGACGAGTTTGCAGACAAGTGCTGGCAGGCCGCGCGGGCGGCCGGTCTCACTCAGGGTGATTTGTGAGCGTGGCCGACACGGAAAGCCCGAGGGCCATCAACCCGTTTCCCGGGTTGAGATCCTACAGCGCCGCCGAAGCGGCCCGGTTTTTCGGGCGCGAGCAGGATCTGGGCCTGGTGACGAGCCGGATTTTTTCCTGCCGGACAACGGTTCTGTTTGCAGGGTCCGGCGTCGGAAAGACCTCCTTCCTGGAAGCCAAGCTGATGCCTGCGCTCAGCGGCAAGTTTGTGGCGCATGTGCATCGCGCGTGGGCGGGCGGCCTGCCGTTGAATCTGTTGTCCAGCACGTTGGAGGAGGGTTACCGCGGGCAGTCCGGAGCATTGCTTCCGTTTGCCACCGATGACCTTTCACGCTTTTTCACGTTCACGCCGGATGCCTTCCCGGACCGGAGCCTGCTCATCCTCGATCAGTTCGAGGAACTGTTCCAGCATCATCACGACACGCCGGCGCTCCGCGATTTTGTCGAAAGGATTTCCAAACTCATATCCGACCCGAAGATCGAGTTGCGCGTGTTGTTTTCGATGCGCGAGGAATTCCTCGGCGAACTGAGCGTATTCGACAATCTGGTTCCGGATCTCTTCAACAACTATTACCGGCTGAAGAACCTGAACGAAAACGAAGCGTTCGACGTGATCGAGCGCACCGCCATGACCGTTGGCGTGTCGTGCCACGAACCAGGTCGCCACGCCATGCTCGGCGACCTGAGGAAGCCGTTGGCCAAACGCCGTGCGGCGGACGAGTTCCTGAAGGAACACGTCACTCCGCCCTATATGCAGATCGTTTGCCAGCGCATCTGGCAGGAGACGAAACCGTCGGCCGGCGATCCTTTCCTGAAGAGCTACCGCAAAGGTGATGCGCAGCGCGTCCTTCGTCGATATTGCCGCGAAAAACTCTCGCCCCTTTCGGATCGTCAAAAGCAGCTCGCGAGCGACGCGTTCGGAATGCTGATGACGAAACGCGGCGCCAAGATGGCCTACGCGACGGCCGATCTCGCGGACCTTCTGCATGTGGACGAGCCGGCGCTGATGGAAGTTCTGGAAATCCTCAGGCATCCGGATGTGCGGATTCTTCGAATGTTTGCCGATCCGCCCTGGGTGGAGCTCTACCACGACATGTACGCGCCCTTCCTCATCGAATGGAAAGGAGCGTTCGAGGCGGCCAGAAAACGCCGGCAGCAGAAACTCCAGGAAGAAGCGGACCGGCAGAAACAGGAACTCGACAAGCAACGGCGGATCCAGGAAGAGCAGAGAAAAATTCAGGAGGAGCGCAGGATCGCCATCGAACGCGAAAAGGCGCTCTTCGAAGAAGCGCAGCGGCAGGCCCGGCGCCGGGACTGGATCTGGCGAATGGTGATGGCCCTGATTGCGTTGTCGGTGGCGGCGTACCTGTTCGGCTTTCGAGCGCGCGCCCAGCGGCAAATGCTGGCGGCGGCGGTGAATGAGCTTTCGGACCCGGTCCGCAGTGACATGGTGGCGCACCAGGATGTGGCGCAGGCGCATGACGACCTGAATGCCTTCGGCATCCTCTACGAGCGTTTGTCGTCAACGAAACCAAGCGCGCTCTGGACACGCTACTGGCAAAAGAGAGTCGAGCGCGCCGCGGCGGAGGATCGCCGGGATCCGGCCATCCTTTATGCGTTTCGCACTCTTGTGGAGAACGGCGACCCATCCGAGGAAACACGGCGGATGGCCGCTGTTCTGACGGGAGGCAGTTACCGGAATCTGGCCATGACCTATCGGGCGGGCGGACGCGTGCGACAGGCGGTCCTGACTCGCGACGGTGGGACGCTGATTGCGGCTTTGGAAGACGGGAGGCTCCAGAAATGGAATGCGGAAACGGGCGAACCGTCAGGCACCGTTCTCATCCCCGTGACGGAGACACGGCCTCCCGCGGGGCAGCAGACGACCGCGAAAAACAATCGATCCGCCAAAGCGCCCCAGACTATCGAAGCCATCAGTGACGATGGAAAATTCGCAATCCTGTCTGTGGGCGCCGCGTTTCGAAGGAGTTCACCGGGAAGCTTCGCCAGCGTAGCCTCTCGCGACATTGATCTCCAGCTTCTCAGGCTGGATGCCGGCCGCGTCATGCCGGCGTTCGCACTGAGGCGGCCGTGGCAGGAACAGTCGAGAGTGGAGTTTTCGCCTGACGGAACCGCTTTTGCGGTCTTGAGCAAGACCGGCCTGGAACTCTGTGCCGTTCCGCCCGTCGAGGATGCGGGCACGTTGAAATGCGCCGGGCAACCGAAGTTTTCGACGGTGAAATCGTTCGCATTCTCGAGCGACGGCGCGCGACTGGTGACGGCGCGGCTGGACGGAAATGTGGAGGTGGTCGACCCGAAGACCGGTGCGACGATCAGCCGGTGGGTGGTCCCGCCGATGCTGCCGCCGTTTGCCGGTTTCTCGCCGCCTCCGGGCGTTTTGACTTTCAGCCCCGACGGAAAGGTCCTGGTCGAAGGGCCCATCGACAACCTGACCATCTACGATGCGAACACAGGGAAGCCGCTCTCCTCTCGAATGAGAATTCCTTCCGCGTATTTCGCGAGTGCGGTGAAGTTCGACTCCAACGGACAACTGACTCTCGTCTATCCCAAAGGAATCACCTTCTGGCAGCTCGGCGACGGCCGCGACCACACGGCGCCATCGTCGGTTGTGGAATGGGAAAGTCTCGATTACTCCGACTTCGACGACTACGTTGTCTATGCGGCCATTCCTCGAAGAACCGAATCCCTGATCACCGCGGATTCTCAGGGTGTCATCCGGCAATGGCGCCTGCCGCCTCCGGTCGCAAAAGCGGAAACAGTCTCGTTCCCGGATCCGCTCACGGCCGCCACACTTTCCGGTAACGGGATGATGGCGGTTGCCACGCGCATCCAGGCGACGGGGAAGACCCGGCTTTCTGTTCTGGGCGAATCCGGCAAAACCACGCTGGCCACCGCGTTTCGAACTCCCATCGAAGGCTTCGACATCACCGGACTGCAGTTTCTCGGCGACGGGAAAGAACTCATCGTCTCGGCCGCGAATGACGTCGAGGTGTGGAGTTATCGCGACGGGCCATTGAAAAAAATACAGTCCTGGGAGCGCTCACGCGTGATTTCAGGCGCGGGCCGCGGTGAAATCGTGATCGGCAGCGATGACGACAAGTGCGGTATCTACGACGGCTTTTCCGGCGAAGAAAAACAGGATTTCGAAAAATGCAGCGCGGCAACATGGTCGAGAGGCCGTCTTGCCATTGTTCTGCGGGAAACACAGACGCAGATGGTCATCCGTTTCTGGGACCAGGATCCCTCGGGTGAATGGAAGGCAAAGCTTCCGGATATGGCCCTCCCCGCCGGGGAACAGGTGACTGCTCTGACATGGGGGCCGGGCCCCAACAAGATCACCACGCAGGCAGCCGGATTGATGACCGTCTGGAATATCCGCGATCTTCGGAATCCCACGAAGATCGGAGTCTGGCGCACTCCCCGCATCGGTAATTTCATCAACTTCGAAACCAACGCCATACTCGCGTTCGCCGGTTCTTCGCTGAATTACGTCGACGCGCGCACGGATCGCGACATTCGGATCCTCAGCCGCCCGGCCGGCGACATTCTCGACCTCTACGTTCCCAATGCAGCCGGTAACGTCGATGCGGAGGTCCTTGTTCGTGTCGGGCCGCAGACGATTCTAAGAAAGCGAATGGCTCTCGATCTTTCGGACGCGCCCCCGATGATCCTTGCCAGGGACGCATCGTGGAGCGCACTTCTCGCTGACTGGGAAAAGAAGCTCGCGTTGCGCCTCGGGCCCGACCTTCGGGCCAACCCCTTCTGGACCGATGCTCCCCGCGCCGGGAAACCCTGATTATCGATTTCGAACAAAGGAAACTTTATGAGAAACGACCGCGCCTTTATCCACCAATTGGAATCGGCTGACGTTCACGAGTTGCTCGCCATCTTCGATCGTGAGAATCCGCAGGAGGAGGATCTGCTTCGGCGCTATTTCGGAAACGAGGAGTATGAGTTCCTGCGCCAGCAGGTGCTCGTCGTTCGCAGGCGGGCGGCGGTGCAGGGGAATGTCGTGGTGCTGCATGGAATCATGGGCGGGGAGCTTACAACGACGGAAGCCGGCAACGATCGGGATCTGGTCTGGGTCAACTTCTTCCGAATCCTCGGCGGCGAACTGACGCGTCTCGAACTGGCGGCCGACGGCGCAACCGACGCCGACAAACGATTTCGAGTCAGCGCGACCGGAATGATGAAGCGTCCCTACGCCCGGATGCTTGTGGCCCTCGCTCGATCGTGGAACGTTCACGCGTTCTGGTACGACTGGCGGAAAAGCATCGCCGAAGCCGCAAAGACGCTGAATGCCCGCATGACGGAATGGTTCAAGCCGGACGAGCCCGTCCATTTCGTTGCGCATTCGATGGGCGGGCTGGTTGCGCGTTCGTTCATCAAACAATTTCCGGGCCGCTGGAAAACGATGTGGGACGGTCCGGGCAAAGGCGCGGCCGGCGGCCGGCTGCTGATGCTGGGAACGCCGAACTACGGAGCTCCCGCGATCGCGCGCGTTCTCACGGGCGACGAAACGCTGGTGAAACTCGCCGGCGCGGCGGATCTGATCAACAGCAAAGACAGGATTCTTTCGGTCTTCGATTCGTTTCCCGGAATCTACGAAATGCTGCCGTCGCCGGACAAAATGCCGTCCTGCGCTCCTTTGTACAAACCCGGATTCTGGGGAACGTCTCCGATCCGCCCGCAATGGCTGAAAACAGCGCGGGACTTTCAGCAGAGCATCAGCGACGTCGCGGACGCGAAACGCATGATTTACATTGCGGGTTTCGGACACGAAACCGTTTCCGACATCGATCTGTCGAGCGGCACGCCCAACTACATCGTCAGCCGCGCCGGAGACGGCCGCGTTCCGCACACGATGGGACTGCTTCCCAATGTTCCGGCCTTCTATGTGGATGAAGTGCACGGAAACCTCCCTGCGCATCCCGACGTCATCGCCGCAACAGACGATCTGCTCCGGACCGGGAACACGCTTCAGCTCATCGCGACGGTTGGAGAACGCGGACGGGCAATGGAGTGGGAACGCCGCGACACCGGCACGTCCAGCCGCATCGAGCAGGAGATCCGCGCCATTTCGAAAGTGCGGGCCACGCGGGGAGGAGACGAGGAATACAGGGAGACCGACAGCCGTGTCGAGCAGGCGATTCTTGGCGCGTTCCTGGGCCGGATGCCGGACTCCGTGGTGACGTCGAGCGAGGTCAACCTGCTCAGCCGCGGTCAGAGCGGCGCAAAACCCAGACTTGCAGTCACGGTCGTCCGCGGATCCATCGAGAAGGTTCCGGCGGACGCCGCCGCGGTCGGCCACTACATCGGCGTGCTCCCGCAGTCTGCGGAGGCCGCCCTCGATCGCTCCGTCGGCGGATTGATCACCGCATATACGCAGCGCGGCGTCTTCAACGGAGATCTCGGCCGCATCTTCGTGGTTCCCGGCGCCGGCAAGTACGTCGCGATCGCGGGAATGGGCCAGCACGGACGATTCGGACCCGGCGAACTCACATCCCTGTCTCGAGAGCTGGTCTGGACGCTCGTGAAGCTGAAAGTCGGGCATCTGGCCACGGTGCTTATCGGATCGGGCGCCGGCAATCTCGATATTCAGGAGGCCCTGAAGTGTTACCTGCGCGGCGTCGCGGATGCGATGCGGGAGTCCGAGTCGGGGCTGGTTTTCCGGAAGCTCTCCATCGTCGAGTTCGATACGAGGCGATTCGAACAGATCCATCAAACGTTGAAGAGTCTCATCGACGATCAGTACTTCGATCCCATCATCGATATCGAGTTGTCCGCGGAGACCACCCCGTTTGAACCGGCCGCGCCGGCGCCGCGGCGCCAGGAGTCCGAAACGGTTCAGCCGTCGCGCGTGCATGTGCGGCTTGAAGGCGAACAGTTCGTGTTTTCCGCAATCACCAACGAGGCGACCGTTCCGGAACGGCAGTGGGCCGTCGACGCGAAGCTGCTTCAGGAAGCGATTCAGTCGGTCGTCATGGAGGGACGAGGCGACCCGGCAAACCTCGGCTATTACCTCACACGGCTGCTCGTCCCCGCCGACATCCTTAAATATATGCACGGCAGCGCGCCCCTCGTGATGAGCCTCGACAACACGACCGCGCGAATTCCGTGGGAACTGATGTCGCTGGCGCGAGGTCCGCGAGGTCAATTCCTCGGGCTCGATCGATTCCTGTGCCGCCAGTTCCAGACGGTGCTTGCGCCTCTGCCGGAGAAGCCGGAACTCCCGCCGGACAAGCTGCGCATCCTGATCGTCGGAAACCCGACGGGCGACCTGCCCGGCGCCGAGAAAGAGGCGAACCGCGTCGCCACACTTTGCCTGGCGAGTGGCGCAACCGTCCGCTCGCTCATCGGTTCCGGCGTGCGCCGAACCGACGTGCTGTGCGAACTCGTCGTCAATCAATACGACATCCTGCATTACGCCGGTCACTGCCACTTCAATCCCGTCGAGCCGAAGAAGTCCGGTTGGACGTTCAGCGACGGCGATCTCACTGCGAACGAACTGGCGCGCCTGGACACGCTTCCGCGATTTGT
>JAHFTY010000185.1 GCA_023265365.1 Acidobacteriota bacterium | reverse complement strand
GAACGAAGTTGGCGCGGAGGTTGAAGTCCTTGAACAGTTCCTGGTCGATACCGACAGTGTACTCATGTGTATACCCCAACCTGAGGTTGGGATCGACCGTGGGACGGGTCAACGTGGGCGGCGTGTTCAGCGAGCAGGCTCTGCCGCTGTTCGGACCCGGGGCAGCCAGGCACGCACGGAGGGCGGCGGGGGTATTGATCGGCAGCATTCCGTTCCAGTTGAAGATCGCGTTCTTCGTTCCATTCTCGAGGGCGCTGCCCGCGAGATCGTACGACGGGTTAAACGAGAACAATCCGTAACTGGCTTTGATCGCGGTCTTGCCGTTTCCAAAGACGTCATAAATCATCGAGAATCGGGGGACGCCCATTGAAAAAACTTTGATCGGCTGGCGATCCCACTGCTTGTTTCCGAACGACGCGAGCCCCGAAATGTCGGGCGCGGAATTGAAGGGGTTGCCGAGCGCGCTCTCGCGAACCTGAGCGGGGTTGAACACGTCGTAACGATCGAAGCGGAAACCGAGGTTCAGCGTCAGTTTCCGTGTAACATCCCACTTGTCCTGCAGGAACAAGCTGTTGTCGATCATTCCGTTCTGCTGCCATTGGACCGGCGTGTTGTAAACGGTAATCCGATCCGGTTTCCCATTGTTAAACGAGTAAAGAATGTGATCCGGATAGCCTCCGGTGGAACCCCGGTAATCTTCCCAGAGGTACTCGTAGCCGACTTTCAAATTGTGGGATCCAGCGGCATTGAAGAACGTGGAAAAAACAGCGTCTTCGTGCCAGCGGCGGTTGGCATTCAGGTCGCGAATGTGGGCGCCCTGGGTGTACCCGCCGGTGAGCGTGCTGGTTGCGGCGCGATCCGTGATGCGGGGCGTGGTGGAGTTCCTCAGGTTGACCCAGTGGTAACCGAAATTGTTCAAAGAGACGTTCAGGGTGGACCGTGTATTGATCGTGGATGTCCACTGCACGGTGAACGTGTGGAACCAGGACTGTTGCTGTTGCGAGGACTCCGGATTCACGTTCTTGGCATTGGCGCCGGAACCGCCGCGGAGCGGCTGAAACTTCTTCCGGATATTGCCCGTGGCACTCAAGGTGTTGGACGAATTGATCTGATACGTCAGTTTCGATGTCAGGTTCGTCAGGCGGCTGTAGAAAATCGCACCCTGCGCCGCGCCGTCAACTGTGTTTGCGCAGGGCAGTTGGGCACAAAGATCCGGCGCAATACCGGATGCCGGCAGAACATACGCTTTGCCGCCCGATTGGCGCATGCCCGTCGAAAGACCGGAGTATTCCCGGCGGAACGAACTATAGAACCAGAATTTGTCCTTCTTGATCGGTCCGCCGAAGTCGACGTTGGTATCGTGATATTTCTCGAACTTGTCGCCGGCTCCGAGACCGGTCTTCTTGAGATTCTCAGTGAAGTTGTTCGCCTGGAAGTTGGAGCCTTCGTAAGCGAAAAGTCCAGTTCCGCGGAATTGATTGCTTCCGGTACGAACCACGGCATTCACCGCCGACCCGGCAGTCCGTGTCTCAGCGCTGTTGCCGGCGGACGACACGTTCACTTCCTCCCATGAACCGTAGTCGCCGTAAAGGCTTCCGCCGTTGTTTCCTTCCGTCAGGTTGACGCCGTCCAGATAGACCTGGTTCTGGCCGGAAACGCCGTAGGAGCGGTAGCCGACCTGCGATCCCATCGTGCTCCCGCCGACGTCCGGTGTCGTTGTTTTCAGTCCCGGCGCCTGTGCGAGAAGAGCCCAGTAGTTGCGCGCGTTGACGACATTGTCCTTCACCGCGGAGCCGAAGTTGACGCCGATCTTCGCCTGTTCCAGATCGACCACCGGCGATTCGCCGGTGACGGTCACCGTCTCGGCGACGGTCGCCACTTCCAACTGCGGGTTCACCGTTGTGGACACGCCGGCCTGCACGATGATTCCTTCGCGGATCAGTGTCTTGAATCCAGGAAGTTCGAACTTCACCGTGTAGGTGCCAACCGGCATATTGGAGAAACGGTAGTTTCCGCCTTCGTCGGTGATCAAATCGCGCTGGCCGGCGATGGCCGGGCCGGTCACCGTAATGGTGACGCCGGGAATGCGGGCCGCGCTGCTGTCTTCAACACGTCCAGTGATGGTTCCAAGGTTCGTCTGTGAGATCGCGGACACCGCGAAGCACAACAGAGCCGCCAGGACCATGAAGATCCTCGATTTCATTTAGATTCCTCCTCCATATTTCGCACGTGCTGGGCAGGGGGTGGGGGGTCTCGACTAAACCCCAGCTTCAATGCATCTTAACCAACCACTAAGTCGACTAACTTTCTTTGTGGCGGCAACTTACCATGTGTTTTTTGAGGGAGTCAACGTATGTTTTGACGTATGTTTTGACAGCGAAAGGCATAAGTCCCAATAAGGCGAGATCGAGGAGAAGCGTTTTCCCTTCCTCGGCGAGGAGGGGTGGCGCGAAGCGCCGGGGTGGTGGAGTTTGGAAATTCATTTTGTTGAACGAACCGCCCCGCCGCTTCGCGGCACCCCGCCTTGGCCAAGGCGGCCAAGGCGGGGAAAAGTCCTCGTCCTGCGACTCCATGGCCTCATGTAATTACCAGATGGATCCAAGCCGACTTTTTGTGCAAAGCCGCCAAGGCGGGGAAAAACTTCCGGACTCCAAGACCATCGTGCATTTCCGACGGAACTGAGGCGACCCGATGCCGGGATTAACTCAAGAGGGTCGTTCGTTTGGCCTGCATATCCAGGTCGGCGAGCCGGAGCATTTCGTCCGCGGATTCGGGAGGATTCTGGCTGACCGCGTACCCGATGTTGCATTCCACCGTCAGGGGAAGGTTCCGGCCGGCGGCCATTTCCCGGAGTTTCTGCTGGACGCGGCCCAGGACGATTTCCGCGTCCTTGGCGCCGGCTTCCATCAGCAGGGCGGCAAATTCGTCGCTCCCGTAACGCGCCACCAGGTCCGTGCTTCGCGAGGCATCCAGCAGGGCGTCCGAAACGGTTCGCAGGACGTCGTCTCCGACGTTGTATCCGAAGTTGTCGTTGATTTCCTTCAGGTGGACAACATCGATCGCAATCAACATGACGCTGGCTTTTCGTCTCCGGGCGCTCGCGGTCAGCCGCCGGTAGAGGTCATTGAACGCCCGGCGGCCGGGCAGGCCGGTGAGCGGATCCGGAGCATGGCGGGCCAGCATCCGGTCGGCGTCGTAGAGGCGACGCGCCAGGACTTTCAGCAGTTCGATCGACATTCCGGGCGAATCGTGAAGCGCTCCAAGGAACGTTTCTTCGGAGATCTTCAGGCACTTCGTTTTCTCGAGTGTCAGCACGGAAGCGGAACGCGGGCGCTCGCGCAGGATGCCAAGCTCGCCGAATATTTCACCGTTCCCCAGTTCGCCCAGGAACATTTCCACAGGGCTGTCCGGCACCGATTCCACGATGCGAACACGGCCCGTCAGAATGATGTAAACCGCGTGTCCGGTTTCGCCCTGGCGAATCACCACGTGACCGGTCGGAAAGTCATGCTCGGTGGCTCCGACGATCAGCGTCTTCAACTGTTCCGTGGTCAGCGCCCGGAAAAGGGGCATGGCCTGGAGGACCTCCGAATGATCCGGAGTTGCACGAACCGACAATCCCGGCCGGGATTCCGCGGCGTCCGGCATTTCGCTGTGCGACCCCGCCATCCGGGCCAGCCAGGCTCGCACGCGGGTCCGAAGCATGGGCGGACTGAAAGGAATGGCCAGGAAATCCGTTGCCAGTTCCGGCAGCGCGTGATGGCTTTCCGTCAGGAGAAGAACGGGAAGCTCCGGCCGGACCAGGATCGCGCGGAGCGGTTCGATCAGGTCCGCCGAATTCAGGATCACCAGGTCCGGATCGAGATTGGCTGCGCGTTCCAGAGAATCTCGTCCCTGGGGAACGTGCGTGATGACGAGGCCATCCTCGGCGAGAACCTCTTCGATGGCGCGCACATCCGTCTCCCGGTCGCTCACAATCACGACGCGGCTTCCCGAGATCGAGCGGTGCTCGAGGGCGGAACTGTCGGCCACCGAGATGGTCGATCCGCGGCCCGCCACGTCGATCTCCATTCCTTCCGCCGCTGCGAAGACACCGACGGTGCCGCCCAGGTCCGCGACCCGTTTCTGCGCTTCCGCTTCGATCGACTGGATCGTGGCGTCGTCATGCGTGGGGTCGTGGTGGAAGAGCGCGAGTTTTCCGGCTCCCGCTGCGATGGCGATATCGGTGGCGTAATCGATGGTGCTGTGGCCCCAGCCGGTCTTGGATCGGTACTCGTCGCAGGTGTATTGCGAGTCGTGGATGATCAGGTCCGTACCCCGCAGGAAATCCACGTGACTTTGGTCTCCGGGGTGTTTGAACTCTCCGCCGGGCGAATTCCAAAACGGCTCGTGGTCCGTGACATACGCCACCGTCGCGTTTCCGCTCGAGATTCGGTAAGCGATCGTCGGAGCTGTGTGATTCAGGTATTTGGTTTCGACCAGAATCTCACCAATGCGAAAGAACCCCTCTTCCAACTCCGTGAAGTGGATCCGGCTGGAAAGGTCCTGCAGCTTGACGGGGAAGTAGGAATACTGCATCTGGCCCGATAACGAATCTTCCAGACTCCGCTGGAAACCGGACGGCGCGTAGATATTCAACTCGATTCCCGGAAGGAACGCGGGCGTGAAGAAGGGAAAGCCCTGAATGTGATCCCAGTGCGTGTGACCGATCAACAGGTAGATGCGCTGAGTCTCGCGCGACTTCAAAAGGTCGAGACCGAGTTCACGGATGCCGGTGCCGCAGTCCAGAACGATGAGGGTCCCGTCCGACGTCCGGATCGAGACACAGGACGTATTGCCGCCGTAGATTGCTGTTTTGTGGCCCGGAGTTGGAATCGAGCCGCGAGTGCCCCAAAAACGAACGCGCATCAACTATCCTCAAAGTCGTCGATACTGCTACCCCGACACGTTCCAGTCAAGCGCTTTCCCCGATATAATGTTCCGGTCATGCAATACGACGAACGTCCATGGGGCAATTTTACCGTCCTCGACGAGGGCCCGACATACAAAGTCAAACGCATCGAAGTCCTTTCCCAGAAGCGCCTCAGCTATCAGAAGCATGCCCGGCGCGCCGAGCACTGGATGGTTGTGGCGGGCACTGCGAAAGTGACTCTCGATGGACGCGAATTGACGCTGAATCCCGGCCAGACCGTGGACATCCCGGTCGCCTCCGCACACCGCGTTGAAAATATCGGCACCGAAAAACTCGTGTTCATTGAGATCCAGAGAGGAAGTTACCTCGGTGAGGACGATATTACCCGGCTTCAGGACGACTACGGTCGAACGCAAGAACCCTGAAATTCGCGGAATCCTGCATCACGAACACTTATCTGCCGGTATAATCAGCCCGCCTCTTCGCGGTTCGTCTTCTTCAGAAAAACCCCAAAACATGATTTCCGATGAAGAGATCCTTCTTCTGTACGGGAAGAACGCGGTCATTTCGCGAAAGGGCCGCTACGTCTTTGTCCACCTGGACCGTCCTTCCCGGGCGCTGGTCCAGGCTCGCACACGGAACTTCGATCCCGCCAGGTACTTCCACCCAGGCTGTTGGATATGCCGGAAGATGAACGAGGGCGGGGTCATTGTCTTCGATGACGGCGCCTATGAGGTTGATGAAGAGATAATCGTCGACTAGAATCGACGAACCATGCTGGCTCGCCGCACCACTCTACTCTCGATCCTGGCGATCCTGGTTGTGGCGGCCGGCGCCGCGCTTCTGATTCCGCGGTATACGGGCGTCACTTCGAAGTTGCCCGAAAGCTACACGGACGCCGAGTTCTGGCGCATCGTGACGGAGTTTTCGGAGCACGGCGGTTTCTTCCGGTCCGACAACTTCGTTTCCAACGAGACGTCGTTTCAAACGGTGATTCCCGACTTGCGCCGGAAAACGAAACCGGGAGGCATCTACATCGGTGTCGGACCGGACCAGAACTTCACCTACCTGGCGGCCATGAAACCGAAGTTCGCCTTTGTCGTCGATATCCGCCGCCAGAACATGCTCCAGCTCCTGTTGTACAAGGCCCTCTTCGAAATGTCCGAAAACCGCGCGCAGTTTCTTTCGCGGCTTTTTTCGCGCGCCATCCCGAAGAATCTGCCGGCCGGCGCTTCGCTCCAGACCATGCTGGATGGGTTCGCAACGGCCTCGCCCAACGACGCGTTATTTCGAAGCAACCTGGACGACGTCATCAACCGCCTGACCAACATTCACGGTTTCCAGTTTGAGCCCAACGACGCAAGCACCATCGAATACATCTACCACGCCTTTTTTTCCGCAGGGCCGGAGATCCGATATTCCTTTCCAAGCCAGTACGGCTGGCGCCGATTCCCGAGTTATGCGGAGTTGATGCTTGAAACCGACCGGCAGGGCGTGAACCACAGCTATATCGCCTCGGAAGAAAATTTCCGGTTCCTGAAGCAAATGGAGGAACAGAACCGGATCGTCCCTCTGGTCGGCGACTTCGCCGGCGATAAAACCCTCCGCCGCCTGGGCGCGTACCTCTCCGGCAATGGCGCCACCGTTGCTGCCTTCTACACCTCGAACGTCGAGTACTACCTGTTTCAGAACGAAGACTGGCGGAAGTTTTTCAAGAACGTCGGAGCGCTTCCGCTCGATGCAGACAGCACGTTTATTCGCGCATACTTCAACAACCAGCGACTTCAGACTCAGTTCGGCATCCGGCCCATCACGCTCCTCGACAATATGCAGGAACAGCTTGCCGCTGTGAACCACGGCCAGATTCGGAGTTACGAAGAAGTGATCCGCCGATCCCCTTGACTGGGCGATAGCGGTCTGGTTATGACATGAAGCCATGGAGTCGCAGGACGAGGACTTTTCCCCGCCTTGGCCAAGCTTGGCCAAGGCGGGGTGCCGCGAAGCGGCGGGGCGGTTCGTTCAACAAAATCAATTTCTTGAACAGCACCACCCTGGCGCTTCGCGCCACCCCTCCTCGTCGAGGAGGGGAAAACGCTTTTCCTCGATTTCGCTTCAGACATCTGAGTTGTTTTCTCGTCCTGCGACTTTTTGTGCAAAGCCGCGCTAATGCTGCAGCAGGGAGGCCTGGCGATCGCGAGCCTTTTGAGCCCGGACCACCGGCTCATTCAGGAATCGGATGAACGGCATCAGTCGTTTGAAAGTTTCCACGACCGTTTTGTAGAAGTCCGGTTCGAGCGCGGCCTCGGGTTTTAAGGTGCGCCCGGCGAGGTACTGCCGGTATCGAAGGTAGTCCGCCGCAGGATGGTCGGGTGGAAAACCTCGCGGAACGCGGCTGAGCCGATCGCCCCAAAGGTTCCCGAACATCTTTCGGAAAGGCCGGGATTCGACGATCGACATGAATGATTGTGCATGGCCGGCAATATGCGATCGAATAGCGCCCAGGTCCTCGGGCAGCGGCATATAAACCCCGCCTCCGATCAGCAATTCGCCGGTTGCGAGGTGCAGATAGAATCCGGCTCCTTCGTGTTTGCCGAGTCCTTTGCGCGGAAACACGGCCGCAATATTGGTCTTGTAAGGAGTCTTGTCCCTGGAAAACCGAGTGTCGCGGTAGATCCGGTAGATCGATGTTTTGGGCGAGGCCACCATTTCCGGCGCGAACTCCTCGAAGTCCCCGGCCAGGCGGAGCACCAGGTTCTCCATGGGCCGGCGGAGCACTTCTTCATAAATACCTTTATTTTCCTGAAACCATTCGCGATTATTATGTCGCTTCAACGAACGGAGAAAGCGCAGCCCCTCCTTTGGAAACGCGGAAAAATGTTCTGTTTTCATGGAGGAATATTATTGCACCAATATGAGAGCTGAATTGAAGGCACCTCACACCTACATCGAGAAATACGCATCGCTTCTTGAAATTTCCAGGCGGATCAACTCCGAAAAAAACTTCGACGAGCTGTTGAATCTCATCGCTACCGAAGCCGCAAAACTTCTGGATGCGGAGCGCGCGACCATCTTTCTGCTGGACAAGGACAAGGGAGAACTCTGGGCCAGGATCGCGCTGGGCGTGTCCGACACGATTCGTTTCGATTCGCGGCTCGGCGTCGCGGGCGCCGTCCTGCTTTCCGGCAAGAAGCTGACCGTTGAGGACGCCTACAAATCGCCGTTGTTCTATCCATCGATCGATTCGCTGACCGGTTTTCACACGAGGAATATTCTCAGCGTTCCGCTGATCAACTTCCGGCGCGAAATCATCGGGGTATTTCAGGTCCTGAATAAGAAGGAAGGCCGATTCAGTTCCGAGGACGAACAGTTCGTGGAAGCTCTCGCCTCGCAGGCGGCGATCGCTCTGGAAAACGCGCAGGCGATCACCCACCTGGCCAGTCAGAAGCAGCAGCTTCTTGAAGAGAACCAGAGTCTGAGAAGTCAGGTGGAGGAGCGCTTCACGGCCAGGAGCATTCTCGGAACGACCTCGAAGATCAGCGATATTCGGGCGCTGATCGAAAGAACCGCGGAAACGACGGTTTCCGTTCTCATCACGGGTGAAAACGGAACGGGCAAAGAACTTTCGGCAAAGGCCGTCCATTTCATGAGTCCCCGGAAAAAAGGGCCGTTTATCGCGGTCAACTGCGCGGCATTGCCCGAGACCCTGGTGGAAAGCGAACTGTTTGGAATCGAAAAAGGCGTGGCCTCCGGCGTCGAACGCCGCATCGGACGGATCGAGTCCGCCCACAACGGCACGCTTTTTCTCGACGAGATCGGCGACCTGAGTCTGACGGCGCAGGCGAAACTGCTGCGGGTGCTGCAGGAACGGGAAGTGGAGTGGATCGGCGGCCGGAAACCGGTTCCGGTCGACATCCGGCTGGTGGCCGCCACAAACAGGGACCTGAAGGACGAAATCGCGAAAGGCCGTTTCCGCCAGGACCTCTTTTTCAGATTAAACGTGATCCACATTCATATGCCGCCGCTTCGCGAGATTCGCGCGGACCTGCCTCTGCTCGCCACGTTCTTCCTTCGCAAATACAGCAAGGAGATGGGGCGGGCGATTGAAACGATCTCACCGGAGGCCCTGAGGGTCCTGACCGCGTACGACTGGCCCGGCAACGTGCGCGAACTCGAGAACGAAATCA
>JAHFTY010000001.1 GCA_023265365.1 Acidobacteriota bacterium | reverse complement strand
ACCATACAAATACCTGTGATGGCCTCCGCCTCGCCCGCCGCCTCCTGATGGCAGACAAAAAGGACATGCGGCAGATCATCATGATCACGGACGGGAAGCCGTCGGCGATCACTCTGCCAAATGGAAGGATCTACAAAAACGCGTTTGGTCTGGACCCGATGATTCTCGAGGAGACCTACAAGGAAGTGGCAACATGCCGGAAGTCGGGGATTCTGATCAATACATTCATGCTGGCGAGCGACTATTACCTTGTGGACTTTGTGAAGAAGGTCACCGAAATCTGCAGAGGCAAAGCGTACTTTACAACAACCCTGAATCTTGGCCAGTACATCCTGATGGACTATGTACGTAAGAAGACCGAGACCATTCATTAGGTGACGGGCCAAAAAAAAGCCCCGCGATGTGCGGGGCTTTTTCTTCAGAGCCTGACGAGTTACTTCTTCTTCTTCGTCGCGGCCTTTTTCTTTGCTGGAGCTTTCTTCTTTGCTGGCATTATCGATTCACCTCCGATCCTTGCTCTCTTTACGACTATTGCTCACCTCTTCCGGGTAAGCTTCGCGTTTAAAATATTTTTAAGTCATGTCACATAAAAATTCAAAGCAAAAATAACGCATGCAGATGAAATTTCTTACCCAACGAATCGTTCAGTTCAAGATGATAGCGCGAAGATGCGCTTGGGCCGTGGCGTTCAGCGGAGCAGGACCAATTCTGTCCTTCACGAGACCGTGCTAAGATTCCCGAACTTTTTGAAACCGATGAGCGTGATGTTACGTATGAGGTCTAGATGACAACGAAGAAAAAACTAATCGTCGCCGTTTTGGTGATTGTGAGCACCGGTTCGATGGTGGGATACGGGCTCGTGGCGCGCAATCGCGGCGTTGTGGCGGTGCAAGGCGGGCGCGCGACACGTCAGGATCTTACCCAGACTGTCACCGCGAATGGCGAGATCAAGCCGAAAAAATACGTCAACATCAGCTCGAACATGATGGGGCGCATTGTTCACATGCCGGTAAAGGAAGGCGACCACGTGAAGGAAGGCGACCTGCTGATCCGGCTCGAATCCGTCCAGACGGAATCCGACGTGACCTCCGCACAGGCAAGTCTGGATGCGGCGCTTGCTGAACTCGAAGGGATGAATGCATCCATCCGTTCTTCTGAAGCAACCATTGCGTCGGCGAAAGCCGAGGTCACTCGTGCCGAGGCCGATTACAACCGCGCGAAGTTGAATGCTGACCGGTCGGAAAGCATGAGCCGCGATGGCCTCATTTCCAGAGAACAGCTGGACAGAGCCAAGACAGACCTGGAGATTTCCGCAGCCGGCCTGATCTCAGCGAAGGCCCGGCTCGCTCAAACCGAAGCCCAGGCGGCGCAGGTCAGCAAACAGAAGGAAGGCGTCGCGTTGAGAATCAATCAGCAGCGCGCATCATTGACGCGGGCCCGCGATCAATTCGGCAAAACAACGATTCGCTCGCCGCTCGACGGAATCATCACATACCTGCCGGTAAATGAAGGCGAGATCGCGATCGTCGGCGTTCAGAACTCGCCCGGCACAACATTGATGACTATCGCCGATATGTCCGTGATTACTGCCGAAGTGAAAGTGGATGAAACCGACATTGTGAATGTACGGCTCGGCCAGGAGGCGAACATCAAGGTCGATGCACTCGGAGACCGCCTGCTGCCGGGACATGTTTCTGAGATCGGTAACAGCGCGTTGACGAGAAGCGGCGCCTCGACGACGACGACAAGCTCGCAGGAAGCGAAGGATTTCAAAGTTGTGGTGACCCTGGACAATCCTCCCGCCGAACTACGACCGGGTCTTTCGTGCACCGCGACAATCGTGACTGCCAACAGAAAACAGGCGGTGACGGTCCCGATTCAGGCGATTACAGTCCGGGAATTTGATGCCGCCGCGACGGCGACCGATAACAAGAAGAAGAAGGTCGAACAAGAAGGCGTTTTCGTGATTCAGAACGGTGTTGCATCGTTTCGGCGAATCAAGACCGGGATCATCGGAGCGACCGACATCGAGGTACTTGACGGCATCGCCGAAAACGAAGAGATCGTGACGGGCACGTTTCAGGTTCTGAGGACCCTGAAGGACAACACACGAATCAAAGTCGAGAAACAACCGTGACGAATGAGACCGATGATCTGATCAAGACCGAGGATCTCTGGAAGACTTATGAAATGGGAAGCACTCAGGTGCACGCCCTTCAAGGAGTGTCCTTCGATATTCGACGCAACGAGTATGTGGCCATCATGGGCCCTTCAGGCTCCGGCAAATCGACACTGATGAATCTTATCGGATGTCTTGATACGCCGACTCGAGGGCGTTACTGGTTGAACGGAAAACTGGTGAGCCAGATGAACGACGACGAACTCGCTCACATTCGCAATAAAGAGATCGGATTTGTTTTTCAGACGTTCAATCTCCTTCCCCGGGCGACGGCTCTTCACAATGTCGAGCTTCCGCTTATCTATAGCGGAGTCGCTGGCCGAGACCGCAGTGAGCGCGCGAAGCGGGCGCTGGGCATGGTGGAACTGACCGACCGCATCCATCACAAGCCGAACGAACTGTCCGGAGGGCAGAGACAGCGCGTAGCCATCGCGAGGGCTTTGGTGAACAACCCTTCGATCATTCTTGCGGACGAACCCACGGGAAACCTCGATTCGCAAACCGGTGTCGAGATCATGAAGCTGTTCGACAAGCTGCACTCGGAGGGCAATACCATCATCCTGGTCACTCACGAGCGCGATATCGCGGCATATGCCCATCGAATCGTCAGCATTCGCGACGGTCATATCGCTTCCGACGAACGCGTCAGTCCCGCGGTTCTTGCCTGAGCCGCATGATGAGATCCTGATCTGCTTCAGGGAAATGGTACTGGTCGAATTCTGAGGGCATGATCCAACGAAAATCCGCCACGTGCACGCACCGGGGCTCACCCTCCACGATCCTGCAGTTGAAGAAATGAAGCTGCACCGAACGCCGGGGGTAGTGGTGTTCGACCGAATAGAACTCTTCCAGAACTTCGATCCTCACCGCCAACTCTTCCTTGATTTCCCGGACCAGCGCTTCTTCGAGCGATTCATCTCCTTCGACTTTTCCACCCGGGAACTCCCACAATCCGGCCAGATGGACATTCAAAGGGCGGCGTGTAATCAGGAGATCTCCATTCCGGCGGATGATGGCTGCGGCGACACGGATAATCACTGTCGGTCTTAGGTTATCGGGCGCACACGATTCCGGACAGCAACCCGAAGTTTCTGATCCTGGCGCAGGTGCCATTCCGCCCGCTCAATCAGATGCTCAAGTTCGAGACCATCTTCCGGGTAGATGCCGGCGCCCATGGCCACGGATATCGGAAGGCGCGTTTCTGATCGAAATCGGAACTGATTCTGGTCGAGTTCGTTTTGGAGTCTCGACACCAGGGTATCCGCCTGTTCGCGGTTCATCTTTGGAGCGAGGACCATGAATTCGTCGTGCGCGTACCTCACCAAAATGTCCGTGTCGCGCATTTGACTGCCGAGATAGCGGCTGACCGATCGAAGTGTCTCCTCCATGGTCGTCTGGCCGTGACGCCGCCGAAGCGCGGACAGTGAATCGATCCGCATCGCGATCAATGCGAGAGGGTAATGATATCGGGCCGCGTCCATGGCAACCTGATCGAACATCAGGTACAAGTGAAATCCGTTCGCCACGCCTGTTGTCGTATCGACCAAAAACTCTTCGTCGCCGGACGTCTCGCGGACGCGATGGAGTGCCAGGCTGGTTTGCGACGCGACGATTTCGAGCCGCCGGAATTCTTCTTCCGCGAAGGGAATTTTCTCTTTTCGATAGAGCGAGAGAGTACCGAGAACGACGCCCTCCTTATTCAGGGGGACGATGCAGGAGTTTTCAAAGTTAGGCTTGGGTTCAGGATGGGAAAGAAAGTCGGGAAATGGAGGCAGATTGGACAACGATTGGTTATTCACCGCCACCCAGCCGCTGAGCTTTTGATCGAGTTTCAAGGAGCGCTTCACGAGGCCTTCCTGTGCGCTGCCAATTACATGTTTTGCCGTCAGGGTGCTGCTTTCGTCGTCCGCAAGATAGAAAACGGCGGCATCAAAACGTACCAGCGCTTCGAGCTTTGCTCCCATGAAGAAGAGGACGTCTCGTTCCGAAAGACAGTAGCTTTCAGCGCGAGCGAATTCGAAAACAGAATAAAGCTCGCGTTGGACTTCAGGACTTCCCCTCAGCGCCTGGTCGTAAGTTCGCGTTGGCTGAACATGCTCCAGCGGACGCATCGTCTCCTTTCCGGAGTTCGCGCTCGCATCGTCGATGTCCCAGACACTGGTCGTGGGAATGTGAGCCCCCGCGACCCTCGCCTGAAGCGTGTCCAGATTCTTGATTAGAGCATCGATCACGGAAGGGTCGTATGCACGGCCGGCCTCACGCTGGAAGAACTGAACCAACTGTTCGTGCGGCATCGGCGATCGATAGGGACGATTTGTGGTAAGGGCGTCATAGCAATCGGCAACCGAAAGGATGCGCGCGCTGATGGGGATCGCTTCGCCGCTAAGCCCTTCGGGGTATCCTTTGCCGTCCCACCGCTCATGATGGGACTTCACCAAGGGCTCGACCGGAAAAGGAAAATGGATGCCCTTCAACATGTTCGCGCCCACGACGGGATGTATTTTCATTTTCTCGTATTCGTTCGCGGTGAGCACCGTCGGCTTGTTCAGAATGTATTCGGGTATCGCAATTTTCCCAATGTCGTGTAGCAATGCGCCGGCCCGAATCGCCATCAAATGGTTTTCGTCCGTGATACCGAGGCACTCCGCAAGACATACCGAGTACACCTGCACACGCCGGATATGACCGTGCGTGTATGGATCCTTCGCGTCAACTACGCTGGCCATCACTTCGATGGTCTCCAGGTAAAGCGTGTTCAGATCGTGAATATGCTTCTGGGCCTGTTCGTACTTCTGAAAGTTGAAAAGGTAGAGCTGGTACAGCACCACGGCGATCGGCAGTGAGAGCAACATCACAAAGAAGCCGGCTCTTTCGTAGAAGAGAGAAATCAACCCGGCGGCCGCGGCCGACCCGAAGAAATTGAGCAGATAAAGGCCGACGCCTTCGCGCCACACGACTGCAAACTTCTGATTCGACCAGAATGAGATCGCCATGGAGACGGTCAGCGTGTTGGCCAGGAACCAGGCGAGCGCGACTCCGCCAAGAGCCAGCACTTGATTGGCCGGAGAACCAAATTCCGCAGCCATGCCCAGTCCGTAAGCTTTCCACATGATCCAAACGGAAATCGCGCAGCAGGCGAGGTTGAACACGAAACGGTACCACATGACCTTTGCGAGGCCGCGCAGTCCCGTTTTGCGCACAACGTCCACCAGGTGGGCGGCGAAGATGTCCACCCAGTAGGTGACTAATGCCGGTCCCGGCCCGAATCGAGTGAGGGCCAATATGATGAAGACGTCTCCCATCGAGATGACTGAAGAAATCTTCGGCAATCGAACGTTAATCGTTGCGACAAACGCGGATGTCAGGGTCAACAGAATCCAGAGTGCGGTGTAACTTCCGGCGGGAAAAAAACAGAGCGCGGCAAAGGGTATGCCGAGTAGATACACGGCAACCAGATAGAGCCGGCACGAACGCGATAGCTGGCTAAATCTCATCGCGGATTACGGATTGAGTCTGCATGGAGACAAACAATGAGAGGGACGATGGGAAGTTCGCCCCTCTCACTCCGAGAGTATCTACTCGATTATCGGCACGGAACCGCTGTCCGGCGCGATTTTCAGTTCAAGTTCTTCGACTTCGACGATATCCAGCAAAAGTGCGGCATCTTTCTCGATCATGTTTTCCTCCAGGGACGGATTAGAACAAAACGTTTTCGACGATTGAGCGACGTTTAGACCCGAATTCACACGTCGGACGAGTGCCCGATTCCGGGTTTGCGAAACAGTGGAAAACAAGACGGCTCCAAAGCTCACGCGCTGTGGCGGCCCGACCGACGTGGTCGACACGAATAATCCATGATCTTTTTATTCGTGGGACGGTAGTCTCGAAGCTTTGCGTCCCCGCCTTTCGACGGGTTTGCCCTGTGCAAAGGAAATTCAGTTTCCGCTTGTCACAGCTAAAGAGCGGAAAAACTGGAATAAAAATACCGAAACTTTCGCAAGAATTATGCTCTTGTGGTAGGACGGCAGTCCTTTAAGGCAGGAGATCCCAGAATTCGGTGCGAATCCAACGTATGAAACGTCTCGAGAAAAGATCGATGATTCGGCGATCGCCTGCAAAGATCTTGGCGACACCGGTCATGTCCGGTTTCAACGTCATCTGCTCATTCGGAATCTCGCTTCGGACGACGACCATCTGTTGGCCGTTGATCGTCTGGGCGACGGGCGCAATGAAATCGACGCGGCCCTGAACATCGAGCGATGGGAAGCTCCGGAGTT
Organism: Acidobacteriota bacterium; assembly: GCA_023265365.1. GTDB lineage: Bacteria > Acidobacteriota > Terriglobia > 20CM-2-55-15 > 20CM-2-55-15 > JAHFTY01. The sequence goes on along the minus strand of JAHFTY010000001.1, from coordinate 64,893 downwards.
TCATTGAGATATGGTTTCCTGCGCGGACGTCTGCCAGCTCCTTTTCCGGCACCAGCATTTCGATTGTTACCCGGCTGGTGTCGACGATCTTGCACAGCTCGTCGCCAGCGGCCAGACTTTGATTGAGTTTTCTTTCGACAAACGGTGTGCTGACCACTCCGTCGATGGGCGCACGAATGTCAGTTTTTTCGAGTTCCGAGTTGAGAATTCGAGCCTGCTCCTGCAATTTCCTTACCTCCGCCTCGGCTTCGCGGATCTGTTCGGGCCGGCTGCCCGCCTGCATGAGGCGCAATTCACTTTCGGCTTCCGCCAGTTCCCGGTATTTCAAATCCGACTCGCGATCTCCGGTCTCGGAGACCACACGGATGGCCGCTTCGATTTCGCCGATTTCGCGCTCACGCACGGTAACCGCGGTCTGCGACCGTTCCAGTTCGGCTCGGGGAATCAAGCCGCCGGCGAACAGTTCGTGCGCTCTGGCCAATATCTGTTGATCCAGTTGCAGTTCGGACTTCTTTCGCTCAAGGCTTTGTCCGAGCTGGTTGCGCTGTTCCTGATTCCGCCGCGAATTGGCGAGTTCGACCTGTTTGGTGTCCACCAGCTTTTGTTTTCGATCGATTTCTTCGCGACGGGCACCGGCGCGAAGCAGGGCCAGCCCGCTCATTTTCTGTTCAAGCTCGCCATTCACTTCGGACACTTTTTTTTGCTTTTCGAAATCCCGGAGACGGGCCAGAACTTCACCTTTCGCGACACGGCTTCCTTCGTGGACCATCAGCTCAACGATGATTCCGCCGGTCTCCGGTCTCACAGTCATCTCGCTTCGTGGGATCACTTTGAATTCGGCGGGGATCTTGAGTTCCCAATGTCCGATGTAGGCGACGATGATGGCGGCGATAAGGATTGCCGCGTTTCTGTACCTGCGAAACGAAGCGTGAGTGACTGCTGCCCGGATACCGGAAATGGATTCCACCGCCGTCCTGCGAAGCGTGTACGTTGAGAACATGACGAAACCAACTAAGCCGGCAAAAGCATACTGGGAAGTGGCCCAAGTATACAGAGCGGAATAAACATACATGAGCAAAGTTGTCGAAAACGCGATCGAGGCGAGTCCGTAGATCATCAGTGGCCGCCTCTCGCGAGACGGTATTGGCCGGCCGCGTCCGGTAAATCGATCCCAGATCGAATGAACAGCCTTGGACCGAAGGTTGGGGATTTCCAGGTAATCGCTTAGCATGTAATAACCGTCGAGTTTGATCAGCGGGTTGAAGTTCACCAATGTTTGGACACCCGCAAAGACAATGACGACCAGAGCAAGCTGGTTGACGAACGCGTCCGGAGCGGTGATACGCCATAGGACCGTGCACAGACCCCAAATCGACAACTGGAAATATCCGCCCGCAAAGGTAACGAGCATTCGCTGTTTCTTGGGCGGGAACATCCACGAATCGCTCACGTCGCAGTAAAAAGCGGGTTGGAAATAGATCAGCATGAAGCCGATCTCCTGCACCTTTCCTCCAAAATGGCAGCAGGTCAGTCCGTGAGCGAACTCATGGAGCGTCACGACCATCATCGTGACGAGCCACACCAGTAGCAGCCCATTCAAATTGAACAGATCCTGAACGTCGACGGTCAGTTCTCTTAGGTGAATGTAGTTCAGCGTAAAACCGGAGACGATCAGTATGCATGCAAGAACATGAAACCATCGGCTGAAGGCCCATCTGGTGCGAGGCACAAGCCAGGCGAAAACGCGCTCCGGGTTAATCGAGGCGAGTTTCCAGTAAAGGAGATTTCGATCCTCGAGTTTCTTGCTTTTCAGATCGGCCAGCTTTTCGCGAACCGCTTCCGTGTCCAGCAGCAGCTTCCCTTCGAGAGACTGAAGAAAGGCCTGAACGGTGTTGATGGAGATCGACCCTCCAAGCCTTTCGGAAGCGCGAGCGGCCAACACGGAGAGGTCATTTTCCGCTCGCAGCAGATCGATAATCACGTTCTGGTTTTCAGTAAAACGGAAATAGCGCTTGGTGATCGGGTCCTTGACGACGATGTAGTTTTTGCCGAGGTGTCGCTGCGATGAGAATTCGAGGTCCGTTCGAAGAGACTGTGTGGCTGGGCCGTTCGTCTTCATTACTTACCGAAGACATCAAGACCCTGCGAGTCAGGCGGCCGCAGGGTCCTGGAATCTTTACGCGAGTTTCTCGACGTTTTCCGCCTGGAACCCTTTCGGTCCCTGCGTGATCGTGAACTCAACACTGTCCCCCTCTTTCAGGGTCTTATATCCATCACTGACAATTGCCGAATAATGGACAAAAACATCGCCGCCTGAAGCCCTCTCAATGAACCCGAATCCTTTTTTGTTGTTGAACCATTTTACTTTGCCCGTCTCTTTGCTCATTACCCGAAACTCCTTTACTTGATACTCTTCCCGCCTGAACTTCGCAGCAGGTCGGTACGCAACTACAAGAAGCCACGAAGTTTAGACCGGCGGGCATTATACCGAAAACCGTCAGGGAGTCAACTTAAGTGCAGGGCCTAAATCCGCGAACAGCAGTGAGTTGCATAAGATCGAGCTTCCAAGGCCCGGTGATTACAAGAAATCCAACGTCCGCATTTCTCCGAAACCCGCGTCAATTCTAGAGAACCAGCATGCAGTCGCCGTAGCTGTAGAACCGGTATTTCTTCTCCACAGCATGAGCGTAAGCGCGAAGTGTCAACTCCCTGCCGGCGAACGACGAGACAAGCATGAGCAGCGTCGAGCGCGGCAGATGGAAATTCGTCAGCAGGCCGTCGATCGCTTGAAACCGGTGGCCCGGCAAAATGTACATTCCGGCATAGCCCGAGCCGTGGTGAAAACGTCCGTGTTTGCTGAAGACGTCCTCAAGCGTCCTGGTTGAAGTCGTACCCACTGCGATGATCCGATTGCCTGTTTCTTTCGCGGAATTCAGCCGTTCTGCGGTGACCTCGGGGATATTGAACCATTCCGGCTTCAGCCAATGCTCGCGAGGATCCTCGGTTCGAACCGGCAGGAAGGTTCCAATGCCAACGTGAAGTGTGATGCCGACTGCATCGATACCGCGACTTGCCAGAGCCTCTATCACTTCGGGTGTGAAATGCAATCCTGCGGTCGGCGCCGCCACCGCTCCGGAATGTTCAGCGAACATCGTTTGATACGCGATCGCATCGGAGTCTCGCGCGGGACGCTCCATATAAGGAGGCAGCGGGAGATGTCCGAAGCGTTGAAGTAATTCCGTTACAGATGATGTTCCCGTCACGGTCAACAATTTCAATCCGTGTTCGCGGGTGTCGCCGAAGGTCCCGATTGAGACGCCCTCTCCGAAAACCACTCGATCGCCGGGCCGGACCCGCTTCCCCGGTTTGCACAGCACTTCCCACGTGGTTGAAGTCACGGGATTCGCAAACAGAACCTCGATCGGCCGCGTCGTTCCCGTCCTCCTCTCGAGCACTCCGTACATCCTGGCGCGCATCACACGCGTATCATTAATGACGAGCACGTCGCCGGGGTGCAGAACATTGGGAAGACTCCTGAACGTCGAGTCGACGAACGCACCAGCTGTTCGGTCGACGAGCATCATCCGTGAAGAGTCGCGCGGTCGTGCCGGCTCCCTCGCGATCAGTTCGGGAGGTAACGGGTAATCGAAATCACTGATGTGCATGGAGGTCAACGATGCTGGAGAACGGCGAGGTGGTCGTCAGAAAGCCTGGAGCCGAACGCGTTCGTCGCGGACATCTGTGGATTTATCGCAGTGACATCAAGGACGTTCGGGACGTCGGGCCGGGGGGTATTTGTCGTGTCCGTGATGAACGCGGCGTCTCCGTCGGCATGGCGTTCTACAGCTCGAAATCTCAGATTGCGCTCCGTCTCCTGGTCCGGGGCGATTCCCGGATCGATGAGAAGTTCTTTCAAGATCGATTCGACCGCGCCGACCGCTTTCGCGAACGGCTTGGGGTGGATCCGTTTCTCAGCCGGCGGATTTTTTCCGAAGGCGACCTCCTGCCAGGCCTGATCGTCGATCGCTACTCCGAAAGACTGGTGGTTCAAAGTCTGATCCAGTCGACCGACCGGTTACAGCCTCTTTTCAGTTCCATCGTGTCGGATCGGTATCACCCCAGGTCCATTCTCTTTCGAAATGATAGCAGGGTGCGGGAACTCGAAGGTCTGCCTCTGGAACAACGGGTTGAAGGCGAAGCCCTGCCCCAAATCATCACAGTCAACGAAGACGGCAAGGAAATCGCGGTTGAGCTGACCGGCGGGCAGAAGACCGGTTCCTATCTGGACCAGCGTGAAAACCACCGAGCCGCTCGCAAGTATGCATCTGGAAAGACTTTGGATGCGTTCTGCTACGCGGGTGGCTTTTCAGTCCAGGTCAGCGAGAAATGCGACCGGGTCGAAGCGGTGGATATTTCCGGGCCGGCGCTTGAGCTCGCGAAGGCCAACGCCGAAAGGAACAATCTGCGAAACATCGATTTCGTCGAGGCCAACGCCTTTGATTTCCTCCGGCAACGATTCAACGAGAATGCCCGGTACGACACGATCATTCTGGATCCACCGGCTTTTGCCAAGAACAGGGACAGCCTCGAGGGAGCGCTCCGCGGCTATAAGGAAATCAACAATCGTGCGATGCGCCTTTTGCGTTCCGGCGGCATCCTTATTACATGCTCATGCTCCCATCATGTGCCGGAATCCCTATTCGCCGAAATGCTCGCCGACGCCGCCAAAGATGCTGGGTGCTGGCTCCGAGTCATTGAAAGACGTATGCAATCCTCGGATCATCCGGTACTGATGGCGGTTCCCGAAACGCACTACTTGAAGTGCTTCATTTTGGAAATCGGCAGTTGACAGGATAATACTCAGATCATATGCTTCTTTCATGCTCAATATTGGAGGCACTGACATGACGATCAGCCGATGGGACCCATTCCGAGACTTAAGCGTTTTGCAGGAACGGATGAACCGCCTCTTTGAGGATGCCGGACGGGGTTGGAAAGGCGACGAACCGTCAGCGACGACGACATGGAGTCCGGCGGTCGACATCTTTGAGACGCAGGACGAGATTGTTGTAAAAGCGGAGCTGCCGGGCGTCGATCGTAAGGATATATCGCTTCATTTGGAAAACAACGTCTTGACGCTCAAGGGCGAGCGGCGTTTCGAGAAGGAAACCAAGGAAGAGAACTACCATCGAATTGAACGTGCTTATGGTGGTTTCAGCCGTGCGTTTTCGATTCCGGGAACGGTCGACGAAGAGAAGATACGAGCCGAATATTGCGATGGAGTGCTGAAGATCGCGTTGCCGAAAAAAGAGCAGGTCAAGCCCAAGCAGATTCGGATCGCTGAGTAGAGAGGTGACAGCGCGATGATCCGTTACGACAAGTTCACTTTGAAGAGTCAGGAAGCGCTTCAGGCAGCTCAGGCCCATGCCAGGGAGATGAGCAATCCCCAGGTGAATCCGGAGCATTTGCTGGTGGCGCTGATTCAACAGAAGGATGGCGTGGTCCTCCCCATCCTACAAAAGCTCGGCGTGAATCTGCAGACGATCGCCCGAGATCTCGCAGCGGCGGTGGGCAAGCTTCCCAAGGTCCATGGCGAAGCCGAACTGTATCTGAGTCCCACGCTCTCCAGGACTATAGAGAGCTCATTCAAAGAAGCCGATCAGTTCAAAGATGAATATGTCAGCACGGAACATCTGTTGATCGCGCTCGCCGACGCGAAGGGTGAGGAAGCGGGGCGCATTCTCAAATCGCATGGCATTACCAAGGACGCCGTCCTGAAGGTGCTCGTGACGATCCGGGGACGTCAGAAGATTACGGATCAGAATCCCGAAGAGAAGTATCAGGCGCTTCAACGATACTCGCGCGACCTGACCCAGCTCGCCCGCAAAGGCAAGTTGGATCCGGTTATTGGACGTGATGAGGAGGTCCGCCGAGTCATCCAGATCCTGTCACGTCGAACCAAGAACAACCCCGTTTTGATCGGCGAGCCGGGTGTCGGTAAAACGGCCATCGTCGAAGGCCTGGCTCAACGCATTGTCGCTGGAGATGTGCCCGAGTCCCTGAAGCACAAGCGTATCGTCGCTCTCGATCTTGGAGCAATGGTCGCTGGAACCAAATACCGCGGCGAATTCGAGGATCGTCTCAAGGCCGTCCTGAAGGAAATCGAAGAATCCGGCGGCGATATCGTCCTGTTTATCGACGAGCTTCACACTCTTGTCGGCGCCGGAGGCGCGGAAGGTTCGATGGACGCCTCCAATATGCTTAAGCCCGCACTGGCGCGAGGGGATTTGCGTTGTATCGGTGCGACAACGCTGAATGAATACCAGAAGTACATCGAAAAGGACAAAGCGCTCGAACGCCGATTCCAGAAGACACTGGTGGGAGAGCCGACCGTTGAAGACACGATCGCCATTCTTCGGGGATTGAAGGAGCGATACGAGGTCCACCACGGCGTCAAAATCAAGGATACGTCGATTGTCGCCGCTGCGATGCTTTCACACCGGTACATCACGGATCGCTTTCTCCCGGACAAGGCCATCGACCTGATCGATGAGGCGGCAGCCAGCCTGCGGATGGAAATCGATTCCCTGCCCGTTGAAATCGATACGATCGAACGGCAGGTGATCCAACTGGAGATCGAGCGCCAGGCCCTGAGCAAGGAAGACGACCCCGCCTCACGTGACCGCCTGAAGCAGATCGAGAAGCAACTTGGAGAGCTTCGTGAGCAGTCGACGCAGATGAAACTTCGGTGGCAGCGCGAGAAGGAGACCATTCAGAGCATTCGTTCGCTGAAGGAGCAAATCGAACAAACACACATCGAAGAGGTGAAGGCCGAACGCGAGGGGAACTACGCCCGTGTCGCGGAGATTCGATACGGAAAGCTGCAGGAACTGGATCGTCAGTTGAAAGCCGCAAACGCAAGGCTTGAGGAGTTCCAGCAGAACGAACGGATGCTCAAGGAGCAGGTCGACGAAGAGGACGTGGCCCGCATCGTTGCGAAATGGACGGGCATTCCCGTTACAAAGATGCTCGAAAGCGAAGTCCAGAAACTCGTTCGCATGGAAGAACTGCTGAGCCGGAGGGTTGTGGGCCAGGAAGAGCCGTTGAAGGCCGTTGCCAATGCGATTCGCCGTTCCCGTGCCGGCTTGCAGGATACGAACCGTCCGATAGGCGTATTCATGTTTCTCGGCCCAACGGGTGTGGGCAAGACAGAAACCGCGCGAGCCCTGGCGGAGTTCCTCTTCGACGATGAGCGTGCGATTGTGAGAGTAGACATGTCTGAATACATGGAGAAGCACTCCGTGTCGCGAATGATCGGAGCCCCTCCGGGATACGTGGGTTACGACGAAGGAGGATACCTTACCGAGGCGGTGCGGCGACGGCCTTATTCGGTTGTGCTGCTCGATGAAGTGGAGAAGGCGCACCCCGACGTCTGGAACATCATGCTCCAGGTCTTCGAGGACGGCCGGCTGACCGATGGGAAAGGCCGTACCGTTGATTTCAAGAATACCGTGCTCATCATGACCTCAAACGTTGGCGTGGGAATGTCGCCGGAGAAAATTCGCGAAGAGTTGCGCGCTCATTTCAAACCCGAATTCCTGAATCGCATTGACGACATCATCATCTTCAAGAGCCTGGGCAAAGAACACATTGCCAAAATCATCGATATCCAACTCGAGGTTCTGCGACGCCATCTTGCAGATCGGAAGATGACGCTGGAGCTTTCGCCCCAAGCCCGGGAGGCCTTGTTCAAAGAGGGCTACGATCCGTCATTTGGCGCGCGGCCTCTGAAGCGAGCGATCCAAAGGATGCTTGCTGATCCGCTTGCGCTGAAGATTCTCAATGGCGATATCCAGCCGGGAGAACACATTGTGGCCGACGTGGATAGCCGAGGTGAGCTCGCGTTCCACGCCGCGCCCGCGATCGCCTCCTGATCCACTCTTGATCCCGTTGCGGATGTTCCGCTATTATTGGCACTCATCTATTTCGAGTGCTAATTCTTGGAGGATAAAGACACATGCCTGCAAAAGAGCTGATTTACCGTGAGGACGCGAGAGCCGCGATGCTCCGTGGCGTAAATGCTCTGGCCAATACCGTGAAAGTCACACTGGGTCCCAAGGGCCGGAATGTTGTGCTCAACCGCAAATTCGGGTCGCCCCTTGTAACGAAGGATGGCGTCACCGTCGCGAAGGAAATCGACCTGCCCGATCGTTACGAAAACATGGGTGCGCAAATGGTGAAAGAGGTTGCCAGCAAGACGAGCGATCTCGCGGGCGATGGCACCACCACGGCGACGATTCTGGCTCAGGCCGTTTTCCGGGAAGGCATCAAGAATGTCGCGGCCGGCGCGAATCCGATGGATCTTAAGCGCGGTATCGACCTGGCAGTCACGGCGGTCGTCGAAGAACTGAAGAAACTTTCCAAGCCGGTGAAAAGCCACAAGGAGCAGGAACAGGTTGCGACGATCTCTGCGAACAACGACCGCAACATCGGAGCGTTGATTGCCGAAGCCCTGGAGAAGGTCGGCAAGGACGGGGTTGTGACCGTTGAAGAAGCCAAGTCGATGAAGACGGACCTGGAATTCGTCGAGGGCATGCAGTTCGATCGCGGCTATCTTTCGCCATACTTCGTGACGAATCCGGAGCGCATGGAAGCAGTCCTCGATGATCCCCTCATCTTGATTCAAGAGAAGAAGATTTCCGTCATGCGGGACCTGGTTCCAGTTCTGGAACAGGTTGCGCGCGAGGGCCGTTCGCTGCTCATCATTTCGGAAGATGTCGATGGAGAGGCGCTTGCCACCCTCGTCGTGAATAAGATCCGAGGTACGATCAAGGTCGTCGCTGTGAAAGCTCCGGCATTCGGCGATCGGCGTAAGGCCATCATGGGCGACATCGCCGCTTTGACCGGCGCAAAAGCCATTACCGAAGATCTTGGGATCAAGCTGGAGAACGTAAAGACCGAGGACATGGGTCGCGCGAGGAAGGTTGTTGTCGACAAGGACAACACGACCATCATCGAGGGAGCCGGGAAGAAAGCGGCAATCGAGGGCCGGATCCGCGAGATCAAACTTCAGATTGAAGAAACAACGTCGGACTACGACCGCGAGAAGCTGCAGGAACGTCTGGCGAAGATGGCGGGCGGCGTCGCTGTCATCCGCGTCGGCGCGGCGACGGAAACCGAAATGAAGGAGTTGAAGGCTCGCGTGGAAGACGCGTTACATGCGACGAAGGCTGCCGCTGAAGAAGGAATTGTTCCGGGAGGCGGCGTCGCCCTGCTGCGCACTCAGAAAGCCGTCGACAAACTGGTGAAAACCCTTGAGGGCGATATTCGAACCGGCGCCCGGATCATTCGCCGCGCGCTTGAAGAGCCCGTCCGGATGATTGCAGCCAATGCCGGCTTCGACGGCGCCGTCATTGCGGAACAGATCAAGAGCGAGAGCACACCCACCGTTGGATTCAACGCCGATGAAGAGAAGATGGAAGATCTCGTTCAGGCCGGCGTTATTGATCCAACGAAGGTCGTCCGGGTGGCCATCCAGAACTCCGCCTCGATTTCCGGTCTCTTGCTGACCACCGAGGCTCTGATCGCGGAGTTGCCGGAGAAGAAGAAGGCGATGCCGGCGGGAGGTCCCGGCGGCTACGAGGACTACGACTAGAACCCAGATGTCTGACGGGGCGGCGGTTGTTGAAGATCGCCGCCCTTTTTGTTGAGAACCGCTACAGTCAGAATTCCTCCCACCATCGCGAATAGAGCAAAAAAGATCAGGTTCGACAGGAATGTGGCAAGCACGGTCAGTGCGGATACCTCGGGGCTCAGCATTCGCATCAATATGTCCCGCATCGGGCCTTCGATTTCGGGCATGTTCCTGAACATCTCTTCAATGGACTGTTGCTGGGACTGGAGGAATCGGGCGCTGATCAGTTTGATCGGAATGGAAACAACCGTCGCGATGATGGCCCCGAACAAACCACTCAAGACACCCGCGAACGCCCCATCCCCCAATCCAAGCCTGCGCCCGTGCTGTTGCCGGCTCAACTGGTAAGTCGCAATACTTCCGCCACCGATGACCCACATACAGCAAAGGCAGTTGCCGGCCTGCAAAACCGGCAGAGAGGACAGCAACCCGAGAAAGACGCCGCCGGCAATCGCGGGACGAACAAAGTCCAGTTCAGTTGCCGGGTCAACTTGGGCAGGGACGACTGGTTCGGTTGCGACGGCCGCCCCACATTGATGACAGAAGCGGGCGTTTTCCGGCAGGTCCGCCTGACATTCCTTACATTGACTCACGAACAACCTCGCTGGATCTGGTCAGCCTCTTTTCCAGCATCTCTCCGAAGCCCTGGACGACGAATGGGGCTACGGCGAAACCAAGCGCCAGTCCCGTTACAGCCCGCGGCCACGAGTAATCCACCACAGCGATCTCGATCAGGAACTGAACGAGCGTCGTCGTAGCCGCGAGCTTCAGAAAAATCAGGTTCGGCCGGCGGATCATCAAAGTGCCGAAGAGGAATCCGGCGTAGATGGCAGTGCATCGGATGCACACCGGCAGCTGAGCGCCGAAGAGATGCCACGATCTTTCCGGGATCTGATGGCAAATTCGTGAAAACAACTCATAAATCGGCTGCGCGGAAAACAGTGGGGCGCCGATGATCGTCAGGCACCATAGCGCGGATCCGGCAAGCACGAATCGATATGATCGAGTCCTCGTCATCAGATTACTTTTTGAGGTTTGATTACTGTCATGCCGTTTAAATACGGCCGCAGAACGTCCGGGATGACAACGGTACCGTCTTTTTGCTGGTAGTTTTCGACGATTGCGATCCATGTGCGGCCAACAGCTAGGCCGGAGCCATTCAGCGTGTGAACCAGCCGCACTTTGCCGCCACCCGAGGGCCGGTATCGGATGTTGGCGCGGCGGGCCTGAAAGTCGCGAAAGTTGCTGCAGGAGGAGATTTCGCGATAGGCGTTCTGTCCGGGCAGCCACACCTCGATGTCATAGCTTTTTGCGGCCGCGAATCCGGCATCACCTGTGGCATGGATCACGACTCGGTATGGGAGTCGCAGCCGTTTCAGAACCTCTTCGGCGTCCTTAACGAGGGATTCGAGCTCCAGCGGTGAATCTTCGGGGCGTGTGAATTTGACCAGCTCCACTTTGTTGAATTGATGCTGCCGAAAAACTCCGCGGACGTCTTTACCGTAAGACCCGGCCTCACTGCGAAAACACGGCGTGCAGGCGGTGAATTTCACCGGTAGACGGTCGTCTTCGAGGATGTCGTCGCGATAGATGTTGGTCACCGGAACTTCGGCTGTGGGAATCAGGTAATAGTCCGTGTCCTTCACCTTGAAAAGATCTTCCTCGAATTTTGGCAGGTTGCTCGTTCCGAACAGGCTCCTGGAATTTGCCATGAACGGCGGCACGACTTCCGAATAGCCGTGCTCCTTGGTATGAACGTCCAGCATGAAATTGATCAGGGCACGTTCGAGGCGGGCCCCTGCGCCCGCAAGCAAAGGAAAGCGGGAACCGGTGATCTTGGTGGCGCGCTCCAGGTCCAGGATGCCCAGTGCCGGGCACAGATCCCAATGGGCTTTTGGCTCGAAGTCGAAAGCCGGAGGTTGTCCGAATCGTCGAACTTCGACGTTCTGGTCCTCCGTAAGCCCGATCGGGACATCGGTGTCCGGGAGGTTGGGAATGATGGAAGCAAAGCGATAAATCTCTTCCTCGAGAGTACCAAGCGTCTCGTCGATTTCCTTGATCCTTTGCCCGACAGCCTTCATCTCGTTTCTTTTTTCGGTGACATCGACCTTCTCTTTGATGAGCCGGGCGATTTCTTCCGATGAAGTATTGCGAAGCTGTTTCAGGCGTTCCCCTTCGTGAATCAGGTTTTTCCGCTCACTATCCAAACGCCTGAACGTCTCAACGTCGAGTACAAAGCCGCGATGGGAGAGACGCTGGCGGGCTTCTTCGAGGTTTTCGCGCAGATAAGCCAGATCCAACATGTGTTCAGAATTCTCCTAAGTACTAAAAAGAAAGTATTTTAGAGCAAACCGAGCGGCTGGACCAAGTGAACCGCCCGGCCCATTACGCTGTTGGCCCAGGACCAAGCTAATGTTATGATCCTTGGTCGTTAATACTTACTGTGTATACCCCGAGGTGTCCTATGAACCGAAGAGGGATTTTCTTAACCCTCCTTTGTCTTCTGTTGCTTTCGGCGCTCGCTGTTGGCGCACAACAAAAAAACACGATACGAGGCCCCGAAACCAACAAATCCAAAGACAAGGAAATGAATCGGGCTCTCAAGAAGTGGCTTGATGAGGACGTGGCGTACATCATCAGCGATGAAGAGAAAGCCGCATTCAAAAAGCTATCCACGGATGAGGAACGCGAGCAGTTCATTGAAGCGTTCTGGCTTCGGCGCGATCCAACGCCGGACACGATCGAAAACGAAACCAAAGAAGAGCACTACGAGCGTATTGCGTACGCGAATGAGCGGTTCGCATCCGGAAAACCCGGATGGAAAACGGATCGGGGCCGCATCTACATCATCCATGGCAAAGCGGACGAAATTGAGTCTCATCCATCGGGCGGATCCTATGAGCGGCCTTTCGAAGAAGGCGGTGGCACGACGAACACGTATCCGTTCGAGAAATGGACGTACCGGTACATCGAAGGTATTGGCAACAACGTCGAAATGGAGTTCGTCGATCCAAGCCTCAGCGGCGAGTATCGAATGACGATTGATCCCAGCGAAAAGGACGCCCTCATGAATGTTCCAGGAGCAGGGCTGACGCTGGACGAAGAGAACAACGGCGGAGACAAGTCGGGCCGTTTCTCACGGACCGATGGTACGAGGCTGGGAACAAACGATCCATTCATGCAAGGCCGGCAATTCGATCGCCTGGAGCTGTTTGCGAAAGCGTTCAAGCCACCCGAGGTCAAATTCAAAGACCTGGAAGCGATCATCACGACGAAACTTTCATTCAACCTGCTTCCGTTCGCGATGAGGATGGATTTTGTTCGGGTCACCGAAGAAACGGTCCTGACGCCGATCACGCTTCAGATTCCCTATAAGGATCTCGCGTTCCAGGAGCAGGAAGGCATCCACAAGGCACAGGCGCACGTGTTCGCCAGAATTACCGGTGTGAACGGCCGGATGGCGCAACAGTTTGAAGAAACGATTGAAAAGGCCTTTCCTGCGGCCGAATTCCAGCGTGCGCTCGACACCACGGCCGTCTATCAAAAAACCGTTCCTTTGCGTCCGGGATTGTACAAGCTCGAACTGGTTGTCAAGGACATCAACAGCGGCAACGTGGGAACGGAAAGCCGCGGCTTTACGGTTCCACGCATTCCGGATGAGAAACTCGCAACCAGTTCTCTGATACTCGCCGATCGGATTGAGAATGTTCCGCCGCGTCAGGTGGCCACCGGTCAGTTCATCCTCGGCGGAGCAAAAGTCGTCCCAAGCGTGAAATCGGAATATCGCCGTGACCAGAACCTGAACTTCTGGCTGCAGGTGTACAGCCTCAAGGTGGACGAAGCGACGCACAAACCCTCAGCAACGGTCGAGACGCTGATCACCCGGAACGGCAAGGAAATCAAAAAACTAGTCGACAACGCGACGGAGTTATCGGGTGCAGCCCAGCAGATGACGTTGATGAAAAGTGTGTCCCTTAAGGAGTTCGAACCGGGTGATTACTCTGTTCAAGTCAAGGTCACCGACAACTTGACCAAGGAAGTCATCACTTCACCGGGGAAGACCGCATTCAAGGTACGGTGACGTTGACGAAGGAGAGCTAGTCATGTTGCCAGCAGAGCGCAGGACGTGGGTAACGGTTGCGATCGGCATTGCCGCAATCCTTGTGCTTCCCCTCATCGGCCAGGCATCTGGAAGTTTTGCCGCCATCACGGGCAGCGTGCGTGATTCCGCAGGAATTCCGGTGGTGGGGGCCCTCGTTATCGTGGCCGCGTCGAATCCCTCCATGCCTGAACGCATGGCATTCACAGACAAACGGGGCGGCTTCTCCATTCCGAATCTTTTTGCCGGCGAGTATTCCGTCAAAGTCACGATGCCTCGATTCTTGCCTGCGACCAAGAGCGGTATACAGATCAATGCCGGCGGAAATGCCATCCTGACCGTCAACCTCCAGAACGCCTGGGACGTCGTGCGCCGGGCCGTTTCGCGGGACAAAGCCCAGTCCGACGATATGCTCTGGACCATGCGCAGTTCGCGGTCAACCCAGCCTCCGATCCACCTTGTCGACACGGACGCGAAGCGACCAGCCAATGTTCAGCCACAGGACTACACTGGATACGTTCAGGTCTACTCGAAATCGGTTGAGACATCTTCGGGTGTTGAAGAAGGCGTGGGATCCCAGTTTTCCGTCACGATGCCGCTCGATAACCATTCACGAGTGATACTAGCCGGGTTATACAGCGAACTTCCGACGCAACCTCGCGGCTTTGGCGCAAAATACCAGTTCACGCCGGCGGACCGTCATCGCGCTGCAATCGGATTGAATGTCCGTCAGGGAAGCCTCGTCGGTGATGCGATCAGTGTGGGAATGCGGGAAATCCAACTCGAGTACGGCGAGGATTTTCAATGGTCCGACCATCTGGTGCTGAACTACGGGGCAGAAGTGGGCCGCGCCGATGCGATTTCGGATCAAAACTATTTGCGTCCCCGCCTGGCGGTGTCATGGGTCCCGGAAAACAAGACAACGTTGACGGTCGGGGCGACCTCCCAGGCGCCGAGTTCTCCGGATGACCCGATACGCGGCAAAGATTATTTCGATCGGGCGGCGTATATTCCTCCCGCCCTTGAGCGCTATGCCCACACCGAAGTCGCCATGTCCCGTGTGCTCTCCGAAAGCACGGACTTCACGGCGGCCTATTTCCAGGATCGAACCGAAACGCAGGCGCTGTTCGTCTCTTCTCCGGAAGGACGGCGAGGCGTTCTCTTTCTTGACAGCAGTCAATTCCCTGCTTCGGGAGTGCGGCTGCATATGAATCGAGTCTTTAGCGGATTTCAGGCCGGTCTGGGTTATACGATGACCACCGGATTGGCCATCGACGGCAGCAAGTCCGGTTACTTTCGTGATGTACAGAATCACCTCATCCGCGACCGGTTCCATATCGTTTCGGCGCGCTTCAAGGCCGATGTCGACACAACCCAGACGGAGGTCACCGCTGTTTACCGATGGATGTCGGCATTTTCAGCGAGCCGTCTCGATCCCTACCAGCAGACAATCGAGTTCAATGATCCTTCGCTCAGCCTCACGGTTGCCCAGAACCTGCCAACGTGGCGAGTTCTTCCCGGAAAGGTGCAGGCGATTCTGGATGCCCGTAACCTCTTTGAACACTCCTATGGTTCCAAGGCCACGCAAGTATCGCAGTATCCCCGACTGGTCAAAGGTGGCATCAGCATCAAATTCTGAGTTTGGTAGTCAGCTCCTGTTTATTGTAGTTTCTTCCAGTTCTTCATATAAACGTGATCCAACCTGAATCTAACTCCAGCCGTTTCTGTAATATGATTTTTGGAATACGGGTTGCAGTGTCGTCCTGACGACTCAGCTCGCCAAGAACTTATGACCCGAAAATATTTTTCATTCCGACATGTTGCAATCACCCTGCTGACGGTGCTTGTCCTGGTCTTGGGCGGGCTCAACGTCGATCAGAAGCGGAAATTCGTCGCGCCGGATGACGGTGTTTCCTGGATTCAGGGATCGAGTGGGGTACAAGCCACTTTCGTTTTAAGGGACGGCCCGGCGGACCGAGCGGGAATCCGGCGAGGCGATGTTTTGAGGGCGATCAATAGCGAAACGATCACCGATGACCGGCACGTCACGAAGATCCTCTATAAAGTCGGCCTCTGGGGCAAGGCCACTTATACTTTGATACGGAGTGGTTCGGAACCCTTTGATATCAGTTTTGTCGTTGAGGAACCGTCAACCAGGATCAGGCAACAGAGGCTGTACCTGGAGATCATCGGGCTGCTCTATTTCCTTGTCGGTTTGTTTGTCCTTCTAAAACGCTCGCGCGCGCCGCTGGCGTTGCATTTCTATTTCGTCTGTCTGACCTCCTTTGTTTTCTATGTTTTCCATTACACGGGAAAGCTCAACACTTTCGATTGGACGATCTTCTGGTTTGATCTCGGAGCAACGGTATTGTTGCCGCCGCTGTTTTTGCATTTCTGCGTCGAGTTTCCGATGGAAGCGCGTTGGGTCATCCGGCGCCGGGGCCTTCTGCCCCTGATCTATATGCCGGCGGTTTTCCTGTTTTTGGCATGGCTCTCGTTCAATACCGGCGTCCTCGGTTTTATTCCTTCACCGCTTGTGTTGCGGAACTTCCTGGAGAGCCTGAACGATTTTCATTTCGGACTCTATTTTCTCGTCAGTGCGGGTGTTTTGATCCAGACCTATCGAACGGTCACCACTCCCGAGTTGCGCCAGCAAATGAAGTGGGTCACGCGGGGAACAGCCCTGGCTGTGGCCCCCTATTTTGCCCTGCAGTCGTTGCCGCGCTTGTTTGGCAACGTGCCGTCGAGTCATTTCGCCGATTTCGCGATCTTCCCTCTCGTCCTGATTCCGATTTCCTTTGGGTATGCCATTCATCGGTATCGCTTGATGGATGTCGACATCATCTTCAAGCGGGGTGTCGTTTATACGCTGGCCGGCGCCGTGATCGTGGGTCTGTACGTGACTTTCGTCGTTCTTGTGGGAGAACTGCTGGGATCCGGATTCGAAGCGGGAACGACGGTGACTCGTCTGGTCGCAACGATTGTGGCGGCCTTGTTGTTTGCTCCGATCAAAGACCAGTTTCAAATCTGGCTCGACAAGTTTTTCTATCGAGATCGCTACAACGTCAGGCAGACGTTAATCGATTTCGGCAGGACGTTAGGGTCTGAAGTGGATCTCGAAAACATGCTGGACCGCATCGTGGACAGGCTTGGCCGTGCTTTGCTGGTCAATCGAACGGCGGTATTTCTGGAAGACCCCTCGGATCCTTCCCGATTCGTGCTCGCCCGCTCGAACGGAGTGAAGGTGCGTCCGGAAGCAGACTTTTCTTTTCTCAGCTCAGGCTCCAACCGGCAGTACCTTTTCTTCGAGCACGACATTAACGATTTGAACTACTTTATTCCGTGCCATGTGAAGGATCGCGTGATTGCGTACATCGGATTGGGTCGAACCGAGAACGGCGATTATCTGACGAGCGAAGATATCGAACTCCTGGAAACAGTTTCCGACTACATCGGCATTGCACTGGAAAACGCGCGCCTCTACCGATCCCTCGAGCATCGTGCCGCCGAGTATCAGAGTCTTAAGGACTTCAGTGAGAACATCATCGAATCCATCAACGTTGGCGTTGTGGTCGCCGACGTCGACGGCCGGATCGTGGGTTGGAACCGCGCTCTGGAGAACCTCACGGATCAGAGCCGGTACGAAACGATCGGCAAATTGACGACCGAGGTTATTCCCACGCCATTCCTTCAGAGACTTATGGAGAACGGGCATCTCTATAAGCAGCAATGGAATGGGTTGACCGTCAATTTCTCAGCGACGTCTTTGGTCGATAAGTCCGGCGCCACGCGAGGCACGCTCATCATCATCGATAACATTACCGACCGGGTGCGTCTTGAAGATCAGTTAATTCAGAATGAAAAGCTCACGTCCATTGGACTCCTTGCCGCTGGAGTTGCGCATGAAGTCAACACCCCGCTGGCGGTGATTTCGAGTTACTCGCAGATGTTAAGGAAGGAAATTGGACCCGAGGACTCCCGATACAAACTGCTCGAAAAGATCACCAAGCAGACCTTCCGCGCCTCGGAAATCGTGAACAACCTTCTCAATTTCTCTCGAACCACGGCAACCGAGTTTGCTGAAGTGGATATCCACCAGGTCATCACCGAAACGATGTCTCTTCTGGAGCACCAATTCAAGAGGGCTCAAATCCAGGTGGCAGTGGACTTCGCTGCTGATCATCCGGTCATTTTCGGCAATGCGGGCAAACTCCAGCAGGTTTTCATGAACCTGTTCATGAATGCCCGGGATGCGATGCCTGAGGGTGGCGATCTTCGGATTCGAACGGAGTCGGTCGATGGGAAGCTCGAAGTGACCGTGCAGGATTCTGGAACGGGCATCAGTCGCGAGAATATTAAGAAGATTTACGATCCCTTCTTCACGACAAAGGCTGTCGGCAAAGGGACGGGATTGGGACTTTCCGTCAGCTACGGCATCGTGCAGGAGCATGGCGGAAATATCTCGGTCGAAAGTAAGCTTGCGCGGGGATCCCTGTTCAAGTTGGAACTGCCTTTGGTCAGGAAAACCGTGAATGTCTAGACGCAAGGGATCCGTTCTCATCATCGATGACGAAGAAGAAATCAGGGAGAGCATCGAACTGCTGCTTTCTTCCGAAGGGTTGACGACCGATACTGCGGCGAGCGGCGACGAAGGATTGCGCAAGATCGAGGAGAACAACTACGACCTTGTTCTGCTCGACTTGATGCTTCCCGGGAAATCCGGGATGGAAGTTCAGCGGGACATCAAGCGAGTCGATCCGACCCTGCCCGTCGTGATCATCACCGCCATGGGTGCCATCGAAACGGCCGTGACGGCAATCAAAGAAGGCTCGTTTGACTATGTAACGAAGCCCTGGAATAACGAAAAGCTGCTCGTCATTGTGGCCAATGCCGTAAAGCAGCGCATGTTGATGAGCGAAAACATTCAACTGCGCCGCGCCCTGAAAGAACGGTTCGGCTACAGCAATATTATCGGCAAGAGCGAGAGGATTCACTCCGTCCTGGACCTGGTCACGCAGATTGCGCCGAGCCGCAGCACAATCCTTATTCAAGGTGAGAGCGGCACGGGGAAAGAACTGATCGCAAAGGCCATCCACATCAAGAGCGCGCGAGCCGATAAGCCTTTCGTTCCGGTCAACAGCGGCAGCATGCCTGTCGACCTGTTGGAAAGTACACTCTTCGGGCACGTGCGGGGAGCCTTCACCAGCGCCGTTTCAGCGAAGAAAGGCCTGTTCGAGGTCGCCGACCAGGGGACGATTTTCTTCGATGAAATCGGAACCATCAGTCTGGAGACCCAGGCGAAACTGCTCCGGGTGATCCAGGAGCGGGAGTTCATGCGTCTCGGCGGAATCGAAACCATCAAGGTCGATACAAGGATCATCACTGCGACCAATGTGGATTTAAAGAAGCTCGTTGACGAAGGGCGATTCCGTGAAGATCTGTACTACAGGCTGAATGTGATCAATATCCAGCTGCCTCCGTTGCGGGATCGGAAGGAAGACATTCCCATGCTGGTCGAATTCTTCACCAAGAAATATTGCGACGAAAACGGAAAACCGCTTTACCGGTTCAGTTCCGAAGCATTGAAGGTGTTGATGGATTATCACTGGCCCGGAAATGTGCGGGAACTGGAAAATGTTGTCGAACGCGCGGTTGTGCTGGCGCAAAACGACATTATCGGACGCGATCTCCTGCCGGAAGCGGTGACCGCGCCGTCGTCACGCTTTGCGTCCTTGTCGTCCTTCGACCTTTCTCGGGAAAGTTCATTGTTCAACATCATTGACTCGTTCGAGAGGCGGGTCATCATCGAAATGTTGGAGCAAACGGGCTGGAGCCAGACCGAAGCCGCCGACAACTTTCGAATTCCCCTTTCCACGCTCAATCAGAAAATCAAGCGTCACGGCATCGAAATCAAAAAGAAGCGCGAAAGACCGCCCGTTCCTTCCGTAAAATAACCCTCACATGAATGATATCGTCCGACAGCTTCGGGAGCGCGCGTCCCTGGATCCTCGACGCATCGTTTTTCCGGAATCCACCGATCCGCGTGTGCTGAAGGCCGCTGAGAAGATCGTGCAGCTCAAGATGGCTCGTCCCATCCTCGTGGGATCGCCCGCAGGGGTCGAACGGCAGGCGGGCGAACTCGGCGTCAGTCTGAAGCACATCGAGTTGATCGATGCGCAATCAAAGGATCGGATCGATCGGTACGCGAGGATTCTTCTGCCGGAATGGCGTTCCAGGGGCGTGACCGAACTGGAGGCTCAACGCCGTCTCGAAAACCCCATGTACTTCGCTGCTGCAATGGTTAATGACGGCGAGGCCGATGGTTTCGTCGGTGGAGCGGCAACCACGACCGGCGATACCGTCCGTGCGGCGATTCACTGCATCGGCACAACTCCAGCGTCCTCAGTGGTGTCGAGTTTCTTTCTGATGGCATTGTCTCAAAACAACTTTGGAGCGAATGGCGCCTTGATTTTTGCGGACTGTGCCGTGGTGCCCAACCCGACCGTTCCTCAGCTGGCCGACATCGCCATCGATGCTGCCGCGAACGCCGAGATTTTCCTGCAAACTGAAGCCCGGGTGGCCTTCCTTTCATTTTCGACAAAAGGAAGCGCCACTCACGCATCGCTGGACCGGATCCGGGAAGCCGTCGCAACGGTAAAAGCCCGAAAGCCTGGGTTGATCGTGGATGGCGAGCTTCAGGCCGACGCCGCCCTGGTTCCGGAGGTGGCGATCTCCAAGGCGCCGGCGAGCCCCCTGCAGGGTCGAGCCAACACCTTGATTTTCCCGGACCTTCAATCCGGAAACATTGGATACAAGCTGACAGAGCGTTTGGCCGGCGCACGCGCGATCGGGCCGATTCTGCAGGGATTGGCGAAGCCTGCCAATGATTTATCCAGGGGCTGTTCGATCGAAGATATTATTGATGTGGCTGCGATCACGGCCCTTCAAAGACGGCAGTAAACACAAAGGGCGGACCAGAAAACTTCGGTCTCCCGATTTTCCATAGCCCGCCCTATTTCTTGAAATCGCAAAAACTTAGTCTTCGACCACTCTGCGAACCTTCTTGCGGCTTCTTTTTCGTGCGAGTGCCTGCTTGATTCGTTTCTTTTCGCCGGGTTTCAGATAGAAGGAGTGTTTCTTGACCTCTTTGATAATGTCCTCCTGCTGCACTTTTCGTTTAAAGCGCCGGAGAGCATTTTCAATCGATTCTCCATCTTGAATTCGAACTTCTGCCACTCAATAACACCCCCATTCCGTGTGGGATAGGCTTCCGATTATCCCTGTGGGTTCAAGTCAAAGTCAATCTCACATGCTATACTCCGCCACCTATGGCAGCTTGTCCCCTCTGCTCTGATAGGCCCGCCAAACGCTATTGTCCGGCCAAAGGCGACAGAATCTGCGCGGTGTGTTGCGGGACGAATCGCGAGATTGAGATCGACTGCCCCGGCAGCTGTCCCTACCTCCGGAGTGGCCGGGACTATGAAGCCGAAAAGCGCGATCCTGATCCGGAACTGACGGCGAAGGCTCACCGCTTCGACCGCGCGTTTCTTTACCGGTTTTCCCCGATCCTCGATGCCATCAGCCGTGACGTGGTTGCCGAGCACCTGCAATCTCCCTGGCTTGTCGACAATGATGTGATCGAGGTTTACAAAGCGCTGACTTCAACGATGAAAACACTCTCCAGCGGCATTTACTACGAGTCCGTTCCCGCAGGTTCAGTTCAGCAGTCCCTGTTTCACCGTCTGAAAGCCTTGCTCGATGTGGCCATGCAGCCTCAGGAAGCTCCGGACCAGTCCTGCTTGAAAGTGACCGAAGCGCTGGACATTCTCGAATTCCTGACGTTCGCGGCGCAGGCCAATTCAGGCATTCGTCCCAAGAGCCGCCGCTACCTGGACTGGTTGACGTCGATGGTGCCTGTGGACGCCGGTCCCGAACTGTCATCCGGCGGCCTGATTCTTCCGTGAAAATCCTCGCTATCCGCTTTGCGCGGCTGGGCGACGTGATTCTACTGTTGCCCGCCTTGACATCCATCAAACGGTCTCTCCCGGACTCCCTTCTGACCCTGCTCACCGGTCACCGGTGCGCGCCCATCGCCGAATTGTGCCCGGCGGTCGACGAGGTCATTTCGGTCGACCGCATCGCAATGCGGGATGGCCCGGTCTTTCGAGCGATGATGGAGGCAAAGAAGCTCGTTTCCGACATTCGAGCGAGACACTTCGATGCGGTGGTCGACTTTCACAGCTTTCGCGAGACGAACCTCTTGACCGCGCTTTCAGGCGCGCGCTTTCGTCTCGGAATGAGACGGTCTGGTGCGGCCTACCTGAAGGGCTGCTTCAACCAGCCACCCGTTGACGAAGACAAGACGCTCCACGTTTCAGAAATGTTCCAGCGAGTGGCGGCTTCGTTGCCGGGGGTCGTGCGTCACGGCCTGGATGAGTCCATTCTCGCCATTCCGGATCCGGTGAAACGGTGGGCAGAACAGGCGGCGGCCCCTGGCTCAAGACTCACGCTGTATGTGGATGCGCCGGCGCCGGATCGCCGGTGGTTACCGCAATTTTTTGCCGCCGTCGCTGACCATGCCGTGGAGAATCTAGGGGCACAGGTCCTGGTCATATCCAGTTCGTCCAATGCACAAATTGCCGACGCTGTCCGGAAATCGTCGCACCATTCGGATCGGCTGAGCCTCTTTCAGGATCTCAATCTGTCAGGGCTCGCTGCTCTCATCGGTTCGTCAAGGTTGCTGGTCAGCAACGATACCGGGCCAATGCACCTGGGGCCTGCTCTGGCGGTTCCAACACTCGGGCTGTTCAGCGTGGGTTTGCCGGAGCACTTCCGGCCAACCGGGCGACATGATCGGTTCTTGAAAGGGATGCCGATTGAGAGGATTTCAGTGGAAAGTGTGATTCGCGAAACTTGTCAGATGTGGGTTACTGCTTGTCCAGGTCTTCGACGCTGATCTTGAGCGAGCGGAGGAATTTCAAGTCCTGAGACGTGACTTTTAGCTTCATGTCCGCGCTCTTCAAACCGTTGACGTCTTCACTGCCGTCGGCCTTGGTTCGGCGGTTGAATCCGATCGTTGCTTCGAGCACGAGGAAAACGTCGTAGCCGGCATTGCGGACATTTTGAATGGCTGCGCTGATTTCTTCAGAGTCGGAGAGGGCGTCGTTTATCGCGGCGCCAAGCTCTTTCATCAACTGCTTCAGATTGTCATCCAGTTGCAAAACGCCCTCCCGCTGGCGACAAACAATCAGGCAATCGTACGCAGTTTGCGCGAAATTGGTCAATTCTCAAATTAGCCGGTCCCCTTTTTACGACTCTTTGGTACGCTCGACCTCTTTTATACGTCTTTAATCAGCACGTGCGAGACCAGTGCTAATATGTCAGACCATTGCATTATGCCCGGCAAGTTCAAACTCATTTTCGCTGATTTCCTGCGGTCTGCCAGAAAGTTGTGGCTGGAAATGATGGGCGCATTGTTTTTGGCATTGGCCGTCATGTTTATGTTGAACACGTTCACCGAGTTTCGTAAGACAACGGCCCACTTCAGCAACTGGGACCTGCGTACCGGCTCTGCAGTTTTTGGGTCCGGCTTTTTCTCCGTTCTGATGCTGGCCTTTTCGCTTCAGTCCTTCTGGAAAGCCAGGAAGATGCGTTAGTGATTCCCGCAAATTACAAAACCCACTCGGACACGGAACTGGTATCGCTCTGCCTGAAGGGTGACTCGCAGGCATGGGAAGCGCTCATCATGCGTTACCGGCGGCTGATCTATTCCATCCCGGTTCGATTCAGCTTCTCCACCACGGACGCTGCGGACGTGTTTCAGTCGGTTTGCCTCAAATTGATCGAACATCTGCATGAACTGAAGGACGAAACCAAGGTTAGCGCCTGGCTCATCACGACGACCACACGACAATGTATCTATGTCCGCTCTCAGCGGTTTCGAGAAACAGGCGGCTCGGAGGAGGAGTTCGAGGAGGCGCCGGATCCGACGGAGAATCTTGAAGATATCCGAGTGCAGATTGAAGAGCAGCAAACCGTCCGGGAATCCGTCGATCAACTTCCGGATCGATGCCGGCAATTGATCGAGCTTCTTTATTTCGATCCGCGGACGCCGAGTTATGAGGATGTCAGTCAGACCCTCGCCATGCCGGTGCCCAGCATTGGGCCAACGCGGGCACGCTGTCTGGATAAACTGCGGGCCATTCTGAGGCGCCACGGCATCAAATAGCAAAGTTTTGGTATTTTTCCCGGCTTCGAGTCCTCAATTGTAGATGTATAGGATGATTTCAAAGGTTTAGAGACCAGGAGCGAAGGAATGCGACATCTAAGTATTGAAAACATTATGGGTTATGTCGATGGACAGGCTCAGGGAACCGATAACGCTGCAGTCGAGCAGCATTTGATCGTTTGTTCCGAATGTTCTGAATTGCGCGAGGAACTGCAAGGGCTGGTCTCCCGCCTGCAGCAGGAGTCCCTCTGCGAACCGCCTTCTGAGATCGTCCAGTGGGGAATCGAACTTTTCCAGCCGGTTATTCAACCTGCGTCCGGCGGAAAAATCCGAAAATTCATCGCTGCTCTTGTGTTTGATACGTTTGATCAGCCGGCCCTCGCCGGTATGCGGCGAGTTGGCGCCCCCCCGCGGCAGCTCCTTTTCCGAGCCGGTGATGTTGACGTCGACGTGAAAATCGAATCAATGGAAGCGAACGATAGAATCACTCTTGTAGGACAAGTCTTGTCAAGTGGTGCCAAATTCTTCGACAATACTCCAGTAAAGCTGGAGTCCCACGGCATCGTCCGGTACAAAACCAGAACTAACCTGGTTGGAGAGTTCTCCTTCGACGAGGTGCCAAAGGACACGTATCATCTGTCCGTGGACCTGCCAGAAGGGCAAATCACTCTCTTCTGTGTGCACCGGGCAAACTCGTAAAGCGGCTCATTCCGGCGAACGGACGCCGCCCCCTGTAGCGCAGGTCACATCCAGCAGGAAGCGTAGGAGTTGTGACTTTCAACCCCGATCAGTATCTGGCCACGCTCTCCCAGATCAGAGATGCGGCCCAGCAATGGGCCTTTGTCTCAGACACCCCTCCTCCGTCTGCGTCCGAATTCATCGAACATCTTGCGAACCGGATTCGCGAATTATTGCCGCGCGATCTCGAACTCGCTGAAATCCTGGCGGATACCGCACAACAAGTCGCTGCTCTCGCCGATACGCCGCTGGCCGCCGCCCACGCGACTCGCGCAAAAGCCCAGGTTCTGTACACGCGGAAGAAATGTGCTGAAGCCCAGCCCTTGTTTGAACGGGCGGTCGATTTATTTAGCCAGGCCCAGGTTGATAGCGAGGTGGGGCGAACGCTCGTTGTCCAAATGGACAATATGTCATACCTGAGTTTGTACGAAGATGCCATTCAACTCGAACCCCGTGCTCGTGCGGCTCTGGAGAAAGCGGGTGACGCCCGCTATCTCTGCAATCTCGAGATTGCGCTGGGGAATTTCTACTATCGGCTCAATCGTTTTACCGAATCGCTCGAACACTACGATCGGGCGCTGCAGATGACGGACAATCCCTATCAAATTGCAGCCATCGGGCAAGGGCGCGCCGTGACGTTGACCGATATGAACCGGTTCGACGAGGCGATCAACGCTTTTGAATCAACGAAGCGTTTCAGTGAACAGCAAGGACTGCACCTCTGGGCGAGCATCGCCGACCGCGATTTGGCGCGCATGCATTTTCACCGGGGAAACTACTCCACGGCGCTGCGTCTTCTGGAGCAAGTCCGCGCCAAATACGAGCAAGCCAACGACACGCGGAGAATCGGCCTCTGTGACCGCGACCGGGCTGAAATCTACCTCCAGCTCAACCTTTTCGAAGACGCCGCCCGACTTGCGGAGTCGGCGTATCAGATTTTCGCTACTCTCGGAAACAAGTATGAAGCGGCGATGTGTCTCACATTTCTCGGCGTGGCTGAATTCAAAACTCTGCGAGACAACGAAGCCGACATTGCCTTCATCAAAGCGCGGGACATTTTCGAAAGGGAAGGAAATGAAATTTGGGTTGCCGCAGTCGATCTCTGGCGCGCCCAGTTGCTGATCCGCCAGGAGCGGTTTTCGGAGGCGCAGGAGCTCGCCGGGAGATCGGCTGAAATTTTCGAGAGGCAGCAGGTCCCGGTTCGTGCCGCGAACGCGAGACTGCTGTCGGCGCAAAGCTGGCAGGAACTGGACAATCCGGCTTTCGCGCTGGAAGAGGCCGAGAGGGCCCTCGAAGAGTTGAAAGGCCTGCATGCACCCTGGGTTTCGTATCAGTGCCATAACATCCTGGGCGGATTAAAAGAGGTCGATGGCGCTCTGGACGATGCCGAAGATCTGTATCGCAAGGCCATCACAGAGATGGAGTCGTTGCGGACGAACATTCGACTGGATGAACTGCAGATGTCCTTCGGCAAGGACAAGTACCAGGTCTACGAAAACCTCGTCAATTTACAGCTGAAAAAAGGAGACGACCAAACTGCATTCGACTTTGTTGAAAAGTCCAAGTCGAGAACGCTGATCGACCTTCTCGAAAGAAATCTCGAGACCGTGTGGGATGCCGGTGCTGAAGAGTCACCCCGGCTGCTGCGAATCCGCAAGATACGGGAAGAACTGAACATGCTTTACAGCCGGCTGAATCAAGTCGGCGCGTCGGCGACGGCGGGGGTGTCGGACCCCGTTACCAAAGAAGGAATTTCTCACCGGGAGCGCGAGCTTGTGGAATTGCTGCGCGGCGTGGGTTCGGAGAAATCGGGCTGGGCGACGCTGCAAAGCATGAAGTTGTCTTCCATCGCCGATGTTCAGCGAATGCTGGAAAGCAACGAAGCGATGGTCGAGTACTACGTGATCGGCGACCAGTTTCTGGCCTTCGTCATTACGCCGGACGACTTTCACATTGTGCGGGATCTCGCGTCCTCCAAAGACGTGCGCGCAGCGCTCAAGGGATTGAACTTCCAGCTCACGAAGTTTCATTTGGATCCGAAGTATCTCGAACGCTACGGCGGCATGCTGCTGACCGCAACGCAGTTCCACCTTCGGACGCTCTACCGGCAGTTGATAGAACGCATCGAACCTTTCGTCGAAGGCCGCAGTCTGGTGATCATTCCGCACAATGTTCTTCACTACGTTCCGTTTCACGCCTTGTACGACGGGGAGTCGTATCTGATCGATCGGCATGACATCGTATATGGGGCGAGCGCCTCGGTGATCCGCATCTGCCGCGAGAAAAATGTCCCGCATCGAAACGAAGATCTCGTTTTGGCGGTTGCCGATGAGCTGACCCCCTATATCAACGACGAAGTCGAAACGCTTCGCGAACTGCTCCCCAAAGCGCGGATATTTACGGGGCCGGAAGCGCGTCTGGACAAGCTGAAGGAGTTTGGCCCCTCCGCCGGAAAGCTGCACATCGCCGCGCATGGGATTTTCAGAAGTGACAACCCCATGTTTTCGTCTCTCCGGCTCGGCGATAGCTGGCTGAACCTGTTCGATATTTTCAATCTTCAGCTTGGCGCCGAACTCACGACGCTCAGCGCCTGCGAAACCGGAATGAGCGCGGTCTGGGAGGGAGATGAACTGCTGGGGCTCGCAAGAGGATTCCTTTACGCGGGGACTCCCTCGCTCGTCGTCAGTTTATGGACGGTGAACGACCGATCGACGGCCCAGTTGATGCGCCGGTTCTATTTGGGCCTCAATTCCGGGCTTTCCAAACCGAAAGCTCTTCGCGACGCGATTGTCGAAGTTAAGGCCACTTTTCCGCATCCGTTCTACTGGGCTCCATTCGTCCTCATGGGCAAGTCTTGACCCGCCACGCTGTGCTACTCTAACGGTTTATGACCGCCCCAACCGACAACGTCCGTGAGCTGAAGTCTCGCTTCGAGTCGGATTCCGGCATTCCCATCGATCGCTGTTACACCGCAGGAAAAATCCACCAGGAAGAAGTCGGAGTGCCGGGCGAATTCCCGTTCACCCGGGGAATTCAGCCGACGATGTATCGCGGAAAACTCTGGACAATGCGGCAATACGCCGGATTCGGTTCGGCGTCTGAAACGAACCTCCGTTTCAAGTACCTCCTTGAAAACGGTCAGACCGGATTGTCCGTCGCCTTCGATCTGCCAACGCAGATCGGTCTCGACTCCGATCACACGCTGGCCTCGGGTGAGGTCGGCAAAGTCGGCGTGGCGATCGACACGCTTCAAGACATGGAGACGTTGTTCGACGGAATTCCGCTCGATCGCGTTTCCACTTCCATGACGATCAATGCGACGGCCGCCATTCTTCTGGCGATGTACATCGCTGTTGCGAAAAAGCAGGGAGTGCCTGCGGGTCGGATCAGCGGCACGGTCCAGAACGACATCCTCAAGGAGTACATCGCCCGCGGCACTTACATCTATCCGCCAAAGTTCTCCCTGCGGCTGATTACCGATATCTTCGCGTATTGCCAGTCGGAGGTTCCGAACTGGAATACCATTTCGATCAGCGGATACCACATTCGCGAAGCCGGCTCGACGGCCGCACAGGAACTCGCGTTCACTTTCGGGAACGCCATCGCCTACGTCGAAGCCGCGGTCAGCAGCGGTCTCGACATCGATTCATTTGGTCAACGTCTTTCGTTCTTCTTTAACGCCCATAATGATTTTCTGGAAGAGATCGCGAAGTTTCGCGCCGCGAGACGGATGTGGGCCAAAATCGCGCAGGACCGTTTCGGAGCGAAGAATCCGCGCACGATGATGCTTCGATTTCATGCCCAGACCGCCGGGTCGTCTCTCACCGCGCAACAGCCGGATAACAACGTGGTGCGGGTCACCCTCCAGGCGTTGGCAGCGATCCTCGGCGGCGCGCAGTCGCTGCATACGAATTCCAAGGATGAAGCCCTGTCGCTGCCAACGGCTGACGCGGCACGGCTCGCGTTAAGAACGCAGCAGATTATTGCGCATGAATCCGGAGTGGTGAACACGGTGGATCCGCTCGGAGGTTCCTACGCGATTGAAGCGTTAACGGACAGCCTCGAAGAAAAGGCCACCGGCTACCTGAGGCGCATCGACAGTCTTGGCGGAATGCTCGCGGCCATCGAGAAGGGCTGGGTGCAGAAGGAAATCCAGGAAGCCGCATACCGGTACCAGCGTGCCATCGAGAGCAAAGAACGGATTGTGGTCGGTGTGAACGAATTCCGAACCGAAGAAGAGCAGAAGATTCCAATACACGTCGTCGACCCGTCACTGGAGCCCACCCAGGTCGAAAACCTCCGTCGCGTTCGCGCCACCCGCGACGATTCCAGCGTTCGCGCCGCCCTTGAAACACTGAGGCGGGCCGCGCAAAGCGACGAGAATCTGATGCCGTTCATCCTCAGCGCAGTCGAAGCGTACGCCTCCATCGGCGAGATATCCGACGTCTTTCGCGCGGTTCACGGAGAATTCCACGAGGCACTGACGCTGTGAGTGTCCTGGAAGTCCGGAATCTGAAGACCTATTTCTTCACCGATGCCGGTATCGTCAAAGCCGTGGACGACGTTTCGTTCACCGTCGAAAAAGGAAAGACCCTGGGCCTTGTCGGCGAAAGCGGCTGCGGCAAGAGCGTGACCGCCATGTCGATCGCGCGACTGATCGGCCATCCCGGCAAAATCGTCGGCGGCCAGGTTCTTCTTAATGGCCGCGATCTGGTCTCGCTGAGCGATCCGGAAATGCGTCACGTTCGTGGCGCGCAGGTTTCCATGATTTTCCAGGAGCCCATGACGGCATTGAATCCGGTTCTCGACGTGGGTTTTCAGATAGCCGAAGCGGTGCTGGCCCATGAAAAAGTCTCCAGGAACGAAGCTTTGACGCGTGCCGTGGAGGCGATGCGCGCCGTTTCCATTCCTGACGCGGAAAAGCGAGCAAGGGACTATCCGCATCAACTCTCGGGTGGAATGCGTCAGCGCATCATGATCGCGATGGCGTTGGTCTGTAATCCCGCCTTGCTCATTGCGGATGAGCCCACCACTGCTTTGGACGTCACCATTCAGGCGCAGATTCTGGAACTTCTCGACAGCTTGCGAAAACAGTACAACCTTTCGATGATCCTGATTTCGCACGATCTCGGCGTCATTGCGGAAGTCGCGGAAACCGTGGCGGTCATGTACGCCGGAAAGATCGTGGAGAAGGGTCCCGCGATGGAGGTCTTTCACAACGCGAAACATCCCTATACTCAAGGTTTGCTGCGTTCGATTCCCAAGCTCGGATCCAGCAGTCAGCGCAAAGACCGCCTCGATGTGATCGAGGGCATGGTTCCGAATCTGTTGCATCTGCCTCAGGGTTGTTCGTTCGCGCCTCGCTGTTACAAGCGCCAGGATGACTGCAGTCTGAGTGAAATCCCTCTGGAGCTCATCGCCGAACGGCAGGAGGTCCGCTGCATCCATGCCTGATCCTCAACAGCCGCTCCTGCGCGTTCGCCACCTCAAGAAATACTTTCCAATCCGTCGAGGCGTTCTTTCCCGTGTGGCTGCGCACGTGAAAGCCGTCGATGACGTCAGTTTCGACATCAATCGGGGCGAAACCTTCGGCCTCGTCGGCGAAAGCGGCTGCGGCAAGACGACCGCGGGCCGCGCGATTCTGCGATTGATCGAGCCGGAAGCCGGTGAGATTTCATTCGACGGCGTCGATCTGCTGAAGCTCGATGCTTCGGGGTTGCGGAAAAAGCGGCGGGACATGCAGATCATTTTTCAAGATCCGTACGCATCGCTTAATCCCCGGATGACGATTCGGTCGATCGTCGGCGAACCGTTCGCGATCCACGGCCTGGCCAGCGGATCGGAACGTGACGACAAGGTCGCGGAATTACTGAAGACTGTTGGATTGGATCCGACCGTCCGCAATCGTTACCCCCATGAGTTCAGCGGAGGGCAACGCCAGCGCATCGGGATCGCGCGGGCGTTGGCATTGAGGCCGAAGCTGATCGTGGCGGATGAGCCGGTTTCGGCTTTGGATGTTTCGATTCAGGCGCAGATCATCAACCTGTTGGCGGACCTTCAGCAACAGTTCGGATTGACCTATCTTTTCATTTCGCACGGCATTCCGGTGATCGAGCATATTTCGACGCGGATCGGCGTGATGTATCTGGGGAAGCTTGTCGAAGTCGGAACGAGCCGGCAAATCTGCACTTCGCCCAGGCATCCCTATACTCAGGCGCTACTGAGCGCAGTGCCGATTCCCGATCCGGCGGCCAAAAAGCAGCGCATCATCCTTAAAGGCGATGTTCCCACTCCAATCAATCCGCCAACGGGTTGCCGATTTCATACTCGATGCCCGATCGCTGTCGAACGCTGCAAAACAGAGGAACCTCCCTTGCGGACGCTCAGCGACGACCGGCTGGCCGCCTGCCACCTTGCTGAATGAAGTTCGAATTGTTCGACAGAGACGGTCGGACCCGCGCTCGTCGCGGACGTCTGCACCTCGCGCATGGAGTTGTTGAGACGCCGATCTTCATGCCGGTCGGAACTCAGGCCACGGTGAAATCCATGACGCCGGATCAGCTCCGGGATTTGCAGGTCGAAATATTGCTTTGCAACTCGTATCACCTTTACCTGCGTCCCGGATACGAAACCGTTGCACGGCTTGGAGGGCTTCATTCCTTCATGGCCTGGGATCGGCCCATTCTGACAGACAGTGGGGGATACCAGGTCTTTAGCCTCTCTGATCTGCGCAATATTACGGACGACGGTGTGCGATTCAAATCCCATCTGGACGGAAGCTCTCACTTCTTGACTCCGGAAACCGCGGTCGACATTCAACGGGGATTGGATTCGGACATCATGATGTGTCTGGATGACTGTCTGGGCTACCCGGCGACCCAGCTGGAAGCTGAAAAGTCGATGGAGCGGTCGATGGTTTGGGCGGAGCGCTGCAAGTCGCACTTTGAAAAAACCAACGCGGGGGGGCGGCAGAACCTTTTCGGGATTCTGCAGGGCGGGGTCTTTCACGACCTTCGCCGTCAGAGCGCGGAGCGTTTGATCGCCGTCGATTTTCCCGGATACGCGATCGGGGGCCTGGCGGTGGGCGAGCCGAAGCCTCTCATGTATGAAGTTATTGAGCGGATCGAGGGGCACTTGCCCGATGAAAAGCCCCGATACCTGATGGGGGTTGGAACTCCCGCGGATATCGTTGAAGCTGTAGCGTTGGGCGTGGACATGTTTGATTGCGTCATGCCCACCCGGCATGCCCGGAACGGATGGCTTTTCACACGGACCGGGCACATCGTCATCCGGCATGCGAAGTACAAGGACGATCCGGATCCTATTGATACGGCCTGCGCATGCCCGGTTTGCCGGACTTATTCGCGGGCGTACCTGCGGCACCTTTTTGCCGCGAACGAGATCCTGTCGTCCGTGCTGAACACCATCCATAACATCTTTTTCTACCTTGACACGATAAGGAGGATAAGGCAGTTTATCGAGGCTCATCGCTTTGACGAACTTCTAGCAGAGGTAAGACGGGAAAGTCCTCCGGTCGATTAACCAACCATGGCTCAATTTCAGCAGATTCTGCCGCTTGTTTTCATTCTCGCGATTTTCTACATCATCGTTTTTCTTCCCGCCCGGAGACGCCAGAAAAAGCTGGACGATATGGTGGCTTCGCTGAAGTCCGGGGACAAAGTCATTACAAATGGGGGGATTTACGGTACAGTTGTAGGTTTTAAGGGCGACCGTATTCAGCTCCGGGTAGCCGAGAACGTCAAGATAGAGCTGTCTCGTAATGCCGTTGCCGCGTTGCAAAAGGCCGAAGAAGAATAAGTTTTATGAACAACAAGATTCGTAATCGTCTGATCGTCATCGTCGCCGTGACCGTCCTTTCCGTCAGTCTGTTCGCCGGATTTCCACCAAGCCTCGCCAAGATGCGAGAACGAATTCGACTTGGTCTGGATCTCCGGGGAGGCACGCATCTGGTGCTGCAGGTCGTCACGGACGACGCAATTCGAGCCGAGACCGATCAGGCCATCGAGACTGTGCGGACAAATCTTCAAAGCGGCAACATCGTGTTCCGCCAGTTGACGCGCCTGGAAAGCGGAAAGTTCCAGGCGGTCGGCGTGGATTCCAACAAGGACTCGGACTTCCGCCGCACCATTACCGATCGACTGCCCGAATGGGACATCGTTTCCACCGCGGGCGAGTTGCCGAATACGTACACGGTCCAGTTGAAGCCGCAGTCGGGACAGACGATTCGAGACCAGGCCGTGGATCAGGCGATCAATACGATTCGAAACCGCATTGATCAGATGGGTGTGGGCGAAATCATCATTCAGAAGCACACTGGGGCGGATGAGATCGTCGTTCAGTTGCCGGGCATTGACGATCCCGCACGCGTGAAGAGCATCATGCAGTCCACCGCTCTTCTCGAACTCAAGATGGTGGATTCGGGTCCGTTTCCCAACCAGGCCGCAGCGGCCCAGCAGTATGGCGGAATCATTCCTTCGAACCTTGAGATGATCGTCTCGCGCGAACGTGGAGCCGGCGAGACCAGCGACTCGTATTACGTCGTTCAGCGGGTGGCGCCTGTGACGGGCCGGGACCTCAAAGGGGCCTTCCCGTCGCGCGATGAAAACGGCCGGCCGGCAGTCAGCTTCAATCTCACGGCGGACGGGTCGCAGAAATTCGGACGGCTGACCGAGCAGAATATCGGCAAGCGCCTGGCGATCGTCCTGGACCAGCGCATCCAGTCCGCGCCCGTCATCAATAGCAGGATCACCGATTCGGGAATCATTACGGGCGGCGCCGGCGGTTTTGCGCCGCAGGAAGCCCAGGACCTTTCTTTGATTCTTCGATCGGGGGCGCTTCCGGCATCCATTAAGTACCTCGACGAAGAAGTCGTCGGTCCGACTCTGGGCGCGGACTCCATCCGTGCGGGGCTGATGGCCTCCATCGTCGCTTTGGCTTCGGTGGTCGTGTTCATGTTGTTTTATTACCGTCTGTCGGGCGTCAATGCCACGATCGCGATGATTTTGAACCTGGTCATCCTTTTCGGCGCGTTGGCGTACTTTGGCGCCGCGCTCACACTGCCGGGAATCGCGGGCGTCATCCTGACGATCGGCGTCGGCATCGATTCAAACGTGCTGATTTTCGAGCGCATACGCGAAGAATTACGCGCCGGCAAAACGCCGGTCTCTGCCGTCACCACGAGTTTTGCGCGCGTGTTCATCACGCTGGTCGACACGCACCTTGCCGCATTGATTTCGGCAACCTTCCTTTTTCTGTTCGGAACAGGTCCGGTCAAGGGATTTGCGGTTACGCTCGTCATCGGTCTCATCTCCAACATGTTCACGGCAGTGTTTGTGTCGAGGACCTTGTTTGACATGGTTCTTGCGCGCCATCAACGGGAAGAACCGCTCAGTATTTAGAAGAAGATTGGTGTCACTAATATGGTGGAATTATTCGGAAACATTAATATCGACTGGCTCGGGAAGCGGAAGATCTTCTTCGGCATTACCACGCTGCTGATCGCGATTGGTCTCATATCCCTCCTGGTTCACGGCCAGTTTCGCTATGGCGTCGATTTCAAGGGCGGCACCATCGTGAAGGTCCGTTTCAACGAGAAGACGGACACCGCCAAAGTGCGTGCGGCCGTGCCGAACGCGGATATCCAGGAATTGTTGAACGGCCAGAACGACTTCCTGATCGA
This sequence comes from Acidobacteriota bacterium, assembly GCA_023265365.1. Taxonomy (GTDB): domain Bacteria; phylum Acidobacteriota; class Terriglobia; order 20CM-2-55-15; family 20CM-2-55-15; genus JAHFTY01. Next base: position 30,434 of record JAHFTY010000001.1, on the reverse strand, counting down.
TTATCAGGGAGGCGGGGACGCCTCAGCCGACGCCAGCCAGGGCCGTGAGGCGATTACCCAGGCGTTGAACAAGAACTTCGCCGGGAAGTTTCAGATCCTGAGCGCTCAGTCGGTCGGTCCAAAGGTCGGAGCCGATTTGAGGCGGCAGGCCGTGATGGCAACCCTGTATGCCCTGGGTGGGATTCTCGTTTACATCGCCTTCCGTTTCGAATGGATCTATGGAGCAGCGGCCGTATTCGCAGTCTTCCACGACACGCTGGTCACTCTGGGCATGTTCTCGCTGTTCAATCGCGAGATCAACCTGACCGTGATCGCCGCGCTTCTGACGTTGGTTGGTTATTCGGTGAACGATACGATCGTGGTTTTCGACCGGGTGCGTGAGAATTTGAAGATCCGCCGCCGCGACAGTCTGGAGTCGGTGATGAACGACAGCATCAATCAGACGCTGAGCCGCACGATTCTGACATCGGGCCTTACGTTCCTGACGGTTCTGGCGCTGTTCATTTTCGGAGGCGAGATCATCAACCATTTTGCGTTTGCGATGGTGATCGGCATCATCATTGGAACCTATTCGTCCATCGCCATCGCTTCGCCGCTTGTCCTCATTTATTCGAATTTGAAGGGAACAATTGCGAAGCAAGCGGTGTCTACAGCAAAGATCCCGAAGCCCGCAAAAGCGAAGTGAGCCGAAGCGCGATCTGCTGTTGACACTTAGGCTAGGCGTTGATATAAGTCTCGATCCTGTTTACGAATGCCTGCCTTTGCATAACAACTTAAGTACAGATGAGATGGCATTTTAAGGTTTCCTTCCGCCGCCCACGGGTCGCGTAGGATCGGGCGTTCGGAGTCCAAGTTTCAGGTTTTTTCGAGTCAGGAAGGGAGGTAGCAATGTTTGAGGATTCCTTAATTGAATCCGGCGGTCAGGCTAAAACGAAGAAAGGCACGACGGTGATTGTTTCGGCAATCGTCCACGTTGTACTTATCGTCGTTCTGGTTTTGATTCCGCTTCTTACGATCGACGCTGCGCTGCCCACTCAACAGTTGATGACGTTTCTGGTAGCGCCGCCACCACCACCGCCGCCGCCGCCGCCGCCGCCATCTGAAGTGGCACCACAGCCTGTCGTTATTAAACAAGTCCAGATCGATCCGGGGACGATGGTCGCTCCGACCGAAATTCCAAAGGACATTCGAATCGTCGTGGATGAGGGTCCGCCGCCGTCCGCCGTCGGTGTCGTTGGGGGAACAGCTCGCGGCAACGTGTTGTCCGGAGTTCTGGGTGGAGTGTTGAAGGCATCGGATGACGCAGCTGCGCCGCCGCCGCCGCCACCGCCGCCACCGCCGCCGCCGCCGCCGCAGAGAATTCGTCAGGGCGGAAACGTCCAGCAGGCGATGTTGCTTTCTCAGGTCAAACCGGTCTATCCGCCGTTGGCCAAGCAGGCGCGTATTCAGGGCGTCGTGATTCTTGAAGCCGTCATTGGTAAGGACGGTGCCGTGAGTGAAATCAAGGTGATCAATGGTCACCCCCTGTTGCAGCAAGCGGCAATCGACGCTGTCAGCCAGTGGAAATACAAGCCAACGTTGTTGAATGGTGAGCCCGTCGAAGTTGTGACAACGGTGACCGTGAACTTTGCCTTCCAGCAATAAGCCTTAGGAAGAGCAGCACACAGATTTCGAATTTTTATGGAAACCTGCTGAGACAGGATTTAGGAGGACTTTGATCGTATGTACCAATTGAATTTTCTTGGAATGATGCTTCTTCAGGAAGTCGGTTTTGACCTTCGTTCGATGTGGACGCAGATGGGTTTCGCGGCGCGATCCGTGGTTGTCCTTCTGGCCGTCCTTTCCGCGTGGTCGATCGGCGTCATGATCGATCGCTACATTGCGTTCAGCGCCGCCCGCAAGCAGTCGCGTGAATTCGCTCCTGCCGTTGCCGGATGCCTGAAGGAAGGCAAAATCGAGGAAGCCATCAGCGTTGCCGAGCAGAACAAGAAGAGCCACCTGGCGAAAGTTGTGGAAGCCGGACTTCAGGAGTTCCGCGCGCACAATGTGTCTCAGGAGCTCGCCGGTGAGACCATCGAATCTTCACGCCGCGCCTGCGAACGCGCTGAAGCGATCGTGAATGCCGAGTTGAAGCGTGGACTGTCGGGTCTTGCGACGATCGGTGCGACCGCTCCATTCGTGGGTCTGTTCGGAACCACGGTCGGTATCATCAACGCATTCAAAGGCATGTCGTCCGAAAAAACGGCCGGCTTGTCCGCGGTTGCCGGTGGTATTTCGGAAGCGCTCGTGACGACCGCCTTCGGTCTGTTCGTGGCCGTGCCTGCCGTGTGGGCTTACAACTACTTCACGAACAAGGTCGAAGCGTTCTCGATCGAAATGACAAACTCTTCGTCGGAATTGATCGACTACTTCATCAAACAGAACAGCACCAAGGGCGGAAAGAGGTAAACCCATGGGAATGGGATCAAGCGCAGGTAGAGGAGAAGTTACCTCCGAGATCAACGTCACGCCGATGGCGGACGTGATGCTTGTCCTTCTGATCATTTTCATGGTGGTTACTCCTATGTTACAGAAGGGCACCAGCGTGGAACTGGCCAAGACGCACAATCCGACCAACATGCCCGACGCCGATCACGATGACGCGGTCCTTGTAGCGGTGACACGCGATGGCAAGTTCTATCTGAATCAGACAAAGGTCGGAATCGACGAACTCGCCACGAAAGTGAACGATCAGCTCTCGCAGAAAATGGATAAGACCGTTTTCGTCAAGAGCGATTTCCGGGCCAGGTACGGCGACGTCGTGCAAGTGGTTGATTTGATCCGCAACGCCGGAGTCGACAAGGTCGGTCTTCTGACCGAACGCCTCGACGACGCGGTGCGCCAGTAAGGAGGACCGATGAGTAAGAAGGCAAGAAAGAAGATCGGTCCAAAAGGGGACATCAACGTCACTCCCTTTATCGACATTCTTCTGGTGCTGCTCGTCATCTTCATGACGATCACGCCGTTGACGCCGAAAGGGCTGGACGCCGCGATTCCCCAGCCGCCGCCGCCGGGCACCCCGCCGCCGCCGCCGGACGAGCTGAACAAGACGATCGTTGTGACCCGGGACAAGTCCGGCGCTCTCAAAGTCAATCAGGACGAAGTGGAGCTGCGAGGACTCGGACCGAAGTTGCAGGAGATCTTCAAGACCCGGAACGACCGCACGATGTTCGTCAACGGTGACCCGGAACTTCTGTTCAACGATGTCATCGAAATCATCGACATCGCCAAGGGCGCCGGAGTGGACAAAGTCGGTCTCATGACCGAACAGATCAAGGCTCAGTAGAGTCAAGGAGGCAATCAATGAAGAAATTTACGACATTCGCCTTCGTGGCAATGCTGGCTCTGGGCTCCGTGAGCTGCGCCAAACTGCAGGCCCGCGACCACCTGATCAAAGGTCAAACGGCGTTCAAGAATGCCAAGTACGAAGACGCCATCAACCACTTCAAAGAGGCGATGAGCCTGGATCCGAACTTGACGATGGCCGAGCTTTACCTCGCGACGGCCTACTCGCAACAGTTCGTTCCCGGTTCGCTCTCCCCGGAGAACATGAAACAGGCCGATCTCGCCATCAAGACGTTCGAAAGCATTCTGGCAAGAGAACCCCAGAACGTGAGCGCCGTCGCCGGCCTGGCTTTCATTCACCAGAACACCGGGCAGTATCAGAAGGCTCACGACTACTATGTGAGGCACTCCGAGCTCGATCCGACCAACCCGATTCCGTTCTACGCGGTCGGTTCGGTCAACTGGATCCGGGTTTTCGACAAGGCGAACCCGCCGCCCGTCGAAGAGCAGGTCAAACTCGTCGACGAGGGAATCGCGATGCTCGACAAGGCACTGACGATCAATTCCGAGTACGACGACGCCATGAGTTACAAAAATCTTCTTCTTCGCGAGAAGGCTCGCCTGACTGAAGATGAAGCCCAGAAAGCCGCGCTCATCTCGCAGGCGGACGAGCTCTTCAATAGGGCACTCGAGACCCGTAAAATCAACCAGGAGAAGAAAAACAAGGCAGCCCAGGGCATTACCGTGGACGGAAAAAAATAACTCCTTCGATTTCCTGAGGCCTTCGGATTTAGGTCCGAAGGCCTTTTTATTTTTCGACCTATAATTACAGCTCATGATCCGCCTCGAAGACATCCTCGCCAAGGTCGAAAAGCACCATCCCGGTGACAACTTCGATCTTATCCGGCGCGCCTACATCTTCTCCGCCAAGGAACACAAAGGTCAGGTGCGCGCCTCGGGCGAGCCGTACCTCACCCATCCCATCGAGGTCGCCAACATTCTTGCCGAGATGAAGATGGACGCGACGACGGTCAGTGTCGGACTGCTTCACGACGTTGTCGAGGACACGCTCGTATCGATCGAGGATGTCGAGGGCATGTTCGGCTCCGAAGTCGCCCACGTCGTCGACGGCGTCACCAAGATCAGCCAGATCCAGTTCACTTCCAAGGAAGAAAAACAGGCGGAGAATTTTCGGAAAATGCTCCTGGCCATGACCGACGACATCCGGGTGATCATGGTCAAATTCGCGGACCGGCTCCACAACATGCGTACGCTTCAACACCTGAAAGCGGACCGGCGCGAAGCGATCGCCCGCGAAACGATGGATATTTACGCGCCGCTCGCGAATCGTCTGGGTATGGGCAAGGTCCGTGGCGAGCTTGAAGATCTGGCGTTCAGCTATCTCGATCCGAAGGCCTACCAGGAACTCAAGGAGCAGGTGGAACGGAAAAGGCGCGAACACGAAGCCTTTCTGGCGGAAGTGACGAAAGACATCGAAGACAAAATGCGTGAACACGGGATCCCCTGTTTCACCGACTCCCGCATCAAGCGTCTCTACTCCATCTACACGAAGCTCAAGAAGCAGAGAATCACCATCGACCGCGTCTACGATATGCTTGCGGTCCGCATCATCACGGACAACGTGAAGAACTGCTACGCCGCGCTTGGGGTGATCCACAACAGCTGGCGCCCCGTACCGGGCCGCATCAAAGACTTCATTGCCATGCCCCGCCAAAACATGTATCAGTCGCTGCATACCTCGGTGATCGCCGGCGGCCAGTCTTTTGAGGTGCAGATCCGTACTGCCGAAATGCACCACATCGCCGAGGAAGGTATCGCGGCGCACTGGAAGTACAAGGGCGGCAAACTCGTCGCGGACAACCGCGAGGATGAACGAATCATCTGGTTGCGGCATCTGGTCGAGTGGCAGCAGGAAATGAAAGACCCGGCGGATTTCCTGAGCACGCTGAAAGTCGATCTTTATCCCGAGGAGGTTTACATCTTCACTCCGAAAGGAAAAGTCGTCACTCTTCCTCGCGATGCGACGCCCGTCGATTTCGCATATTCGATTCATACCGAAGTTGGAAATACGTGTGTCGGCGCGAAGATCAACGGCAGGATGGTGCCGCTCAAATCGAAGCTCAAGAACGGCGATATCATCGAGATCATCACCCAGCCCGGTCACACCCCGAGCCGCGACTGGCTGATGACCGTCAAGACGTCACGGGCGCGCAACAAGATCCGCCATTGGCTGAACGTCCAGGAAAGCGAGAAAGCCATCGAACTCGGCAAAAAGATGCTCGAGAAGGAGGCGCGCAAATACAAAACCAACCTCCGCGATGTTCTCGAAAGCGAAAAACTGACCGCCATGCTTCCCGAGTACGGCGCGAGCAAGATGGACGATTTGCTGTCGATGATCGGCTACGGGAAGCTGTCGGCGAAGCAGTTGGTTTCGCGGATTACGCCTGATGGCGTGAAGGAAACGCAGCCTGAAGAAGAATCGCGGATCGCCTCCGCGGTCAAGCGTGCGCTTGGATTCGGAAACGACGCCAAGCTGCGAGTCAAGGGATTCGACGATCTTCTCGTCTATCGCGCCAAATGCTGCAATCCGATCCGAGGCGAAGAGGTGATCGGCTACATTACCCGCGGCAAAGGGGTCGCGGTCCATTCGAAGAATTGCCCTAATGTGCAGAACCTGCTTTATGATGCGGCGCGCAAAATCGAAGTCGAGTGGGCAAGCTCCACGCCCTCCGCTGAAGCCTATGCCGTTCCGATCACCATTCAGACCGAGGACAGGCCCGGGATGCTTGCGGAAATCGCGGCCGTCGTCGCCGAAGTGAAGTCGAACATCCTGAACGTCGAGGCGCGTACGGCCGACGAGCGCGGCACGATTGACATCACGGTCGAAATTCCCGATATGAAGCACCTTGAGCGTGTGATCGCTTCCATCAAGAAACTCGACGGCGTTTACGACGTCACGCGTTCCACGCGAACCGTCAACTCATCAACCAACCGGTAAATCATCATGGCAAAAAAAGTCGTCAGCACCACGCTGGGCCCTTCGGCGATCGGCCCGTACTCCCAGGCCATCATCTCAGGCAATCTGATGTTCATCTCGGGGCAGGTTCCCCTCGATCCCGCAACCGGAAACCTTATCGACGACAGAAGCATCGAGGCGCAGACCCGCCGCGCGCTCATGAATCTGGAAGGCATTCTCTCGGCAGGCGGTGCGTCGCTCGACAACGTTGTGAAGACGACGGTGTATCTGAAGGATATGAACTCCTTTGCACGAATGAATGCGGTTTATGCCGAATTCTTCAAGATCAATCCGCCGGCCCGGTCGACCGTCGAGGTGGCGCGGCTGCCGAAGGACGTCGATGTCGAAATTGACGTGATCGCGGTTCTGGACTGACCCGGCCGGCGCTTACTTTATTCGTTTACGGAACTTCACGTCGAGACTGTATTGTCCCGTTTCATCGCGGGTGCCGATGACGGAGGTGTTTCCGCTGACGAAATACTCGATTTGAACGATGTTCTGTTGTCTGTTCGAAGACGACAGGTCCTGCGAGTACGTCACGGACAGGTCCTTTGTCAGCTGCTTTTCGACCGTGAGCCATGCCGACCGTTGATTCTGCGATCCGACCACGAACGGATCGATCCTTACCCTCGCAAAGTTCGAGATTCCAAACTTGTCGCCGATTCTCTCCTGAAGAAGATCGGTCAGGATGGAGTAGGCGCGTCCTTGGAAGACCTGTTCACTCGTTGCGCCGGCATTCCCGCCGGCCGCCAGTTCTTCGCGGGTTTTCCCACCGGCAACCAGATTGACAATGTCCAACTGAGGGAGCGGGGGATCGGAACTCATGGTGAGTCGAAGTCGATCGCTATGTCCGGAGATGGTGAGGATGACGCGGTAGTCCCGCAACTCCGTTTCGGCCTGCAGATCGACGACCGGTTCGATGCGCAATGGATCCACGAAGTCGACGTTGCCGCGGGTGATCGTATATCGTTTTCCCTGGAACGCCAGGGTTCCGCCGCTCGCTTCGACATGGCCGGTCAGTGCGGGCCGATCCACCGTTCCCTTGATATCGAGGTCGACGCGGGCCTGCAGGTCCGCCAGTTGATTTTGTATGGTGATGTTCTTTCCACCCTCGACGTGCGCGGCAAGACGCACATGGCCAAAGGGCGAGGGACCCTGATCCAGGCCCACCGTCCTGAACATCGCGAGGAACTCGTCAAAGCTGCTGCGATAGGCCATGCTTTGAATTTCCAGGTTTCCCTCCAGAAGCGGGGCATCCCACGAGCCGCGCAGGACGAGAGTTCCAGCGACGACGGTTCTCAGGCCTTCCGGATAGCGGATCCGCACATCGTTGGTGTCGATGCGAATATTCATCGCCTGGATCTGGGTTTCGCGCAGGACGGCATTTCCCTGAAGACGGACCGTTCCGCCGCCCATTCGTCCGCCCATGTCGTTCAGGGTGATCCGGTTTTCATCGAAGAACAGATCGCCACTCAGGTCGGAAAGGCTCGTAAAGGTGCCGCGTTTGGAAAACGACGCATTGGCGAAGTGGGCGATCCCTCGAAGGTCCGGATTCTGGGCTGTCCCTCGCACCTGTCCATCAAGCGTGACGCTGCCGCCCGACACCAGATCCGGATTCGTTGCGCCAAGCAGCGCAAGGTCGAGCCGGCCCCGAACGTTGAGATTGAGTGTGGCCTTGTCCGTCAAACCGATCGTGCCGGCGAGGGATAACTCGGTTAAATCTCCGCTCAACGTGACTTGAGACAATGTCAGATGATCCGAATTGAAGTCGAACGTGAACGGTTTGCCGGCCCGCAACCGCCGCCCCTCGATCACCGCATCGGCTGCCTCGATCCGGCCCTGCCCATGGATTGAACTCGTGTCCTTCAGGAGGCCCGAAATGGCGGCCGTTCCCGTCGCGTGAAGCGAGCCCCGGGACAGGCCGGCCAACTGTTCGAGCGAATACTCGGTGAAACTCGCCTCTGCTGAGAAAGGAAGCGTTGGTTCGGCCGTGTTGATTCTGGCCACCAGATTCAGATTTCGAGCGGCATTGATCGTTGTATGAATCGTGGAACCATCTGACGTCACGTCCACTCGAACGACTGGAAACGCCAGGGTCTTGAGGGCCAGATTCTGAATTGTGCCGGTGCCTCGCACATTGGGCTGCTTCAATGTGCCATTCCCTTGAAGATCAGCCTGCGACATGGTTCCCTTCAAAGCCTCGGGCAGTCCTATCCATCGGATCGAATCGAAGTCGACCGACGTCACGCGTGCCGCAAACTTCAGCGCCTCCGTCGCGCGATTGAAAGTCAGATTGCCGGACAGCGTGGACCCATTGCGAACGATCGATGCCGACTCGACCTCAATCACAGGTTCCACGTAACGGATTCGACCTTGAGCGTTTCCGACGTCACGGCGATCGACCTGAAGTCCAGCGGCCCGGAGATCGCCTTCGACACGCATCGGCGAGAATGAAGTAAGGCGCAGGTTTCCACTCATCTGGCCGGCAATCTGCCGGTCGACGAATGGTTTCAAATCCTCGCCATACACTCGGACAGCCTGGATACGAAGGTCGGCGGGCGACCCATCGAGTTCGGTGGTTCCCGTGACCTCGATTTCGGATCGTCCCTGAAAGATGCGCACACTCCGCAGATCCGCGGCCTGCGTCAGCGTGTCCAGCCGAACGTGACCGGCTGAGTGCTCGACAGTCCAGCGCTTTTGATAAACATGATTGCGCAGTGAAAAATCGCCATTAAGAATGGGCCATTGAATCGGTCCGGTCAGCGTACCTGAAAAGGAGCCGCTGCCGTTGGCGTCGCCGTAAATGAACCAGGCGTCTCTCAAATCCGTCGATTCCACCTCGACCTTCAAATCGGACGCCTTCTGGTGAATCAGCCCGTTCGCCTTAATCCGAGTCGACTTGAATCGGACGTCCGAATCGGTCACCAGCGCACGACCGGGCCGGACTTCGTAGCCACTCGTCCCTTCAAGCGGTAACGCTACGATTCCTGCAACGTTGGGCGGCGAATATGGCGTGAAGACCGCTTTCCCGGAAAAGTCATACCGTTCGATCCGGCCTTCAAACCATCCGCGCAGTGTTCCATCCAGGCGCGAGTAAACCCGGTATTTCGGGTCCCACGGATAAGCCCTGGCGAGAGCCGCTGCATCGACGCGGCTGTAATCGATTTCGAGATTGACGCGCGAATCGCCGGGAATATTCTCAATCGTTACGTCGCCGGCCGCTTTGCCGCCGGCCAGGTCTGCACGCAGATTCCGAATAGCCAGGCGCTTGTCCGGATAGCGATAGTTGTATTCGGAACGCAGACCTGTGGCGATCCAGTTGTCGAAGTTGATGGAGTCCGCGGCCGCATTTCCATTCGTGAAGAAGTAGCCTTCAGAAAACTCCAGGGTTCCGGCGACCGTGGCTTTTCCCGAGAATTGCTCTTTTGGGAAGAAGTGGTTCAGAAACGGCGAGTCGACATTCCCCGTATATTCGAGGCGCCCGAGGCGGGTCTTTTGCAGCAGATCGTTGATCCGGCCCTGCAGCCTGACGGCCGACGCTGCAGACGTGAGATCGATTCGACGGGCGAGAAGGGTCCCTCGCGTGTAGTCCAGGTCAGCGTCGAACGTGTATGGAATAGCGGCTCTCCCCATCCTGACGAACTGGCCATCGTAGTGAAGATGGCTCGAAAGCACTTCCGTCGCACTCCGATAGCTCATCTCGGACGCTACATTCGAGAGAGCGAGTTCAACCGCCACCCGCCGTTCGTTGACGGCCGCGGCGCCCTCGACAATCCTGAAGTTGTCGATCGTCATCGCAAAATCGAAGGACTGGCGTGGGCCCCGGGCCGGCGGCGTCGGAAAGTTGGTTTTGCCCTGCGCATCGACGACGACGTAGAACTCGGGATTTCTCAGCGTCAATTCATACAGGTTCAGCCGGCGTTGAAGAAGGCTGCGAAGATTCAGGCCAACCCGAATCTCAGGGAAGAAGGCGAGCGGCGGGCCGGTCCGGGGTTCGAGTCCCCGAAGGATCAGTTCCGTCAACTCAAACCGCCGATTCCGCAGACTCCAGTCAAAGCGTTTGAGAGAGACCGCCGCCCCTGTCCGGTTCTGGATTTCGCGGACGACGAACCGCCGGGCGTCCTCTTTGAACGCGGCGGAGTCGATGTAAATGAACAGTCCGGCGAGCAGTCCCAGGCCCATCAGAAGGGCGAAGCTGAGGAGGATGAAAGCGCGCCGTCTAGTCAAAAACTTCAATGTCGCTCCTCCGGCGAATCGCGTCCAGCCAGTTTTCGATTTCGTGCGCGACCTTTTCCTCCGTCACATTCATTCGGACGGCTTCCTCAATTTGTTCGAAAGAGGGGATGGGCGTCATTCCCTGCCTTTCGGCCCTGGGCACAAAGACGGTCCGATAGTAGTTCCGGACCTCCTCGTCGGTGGGCCGGATGAACTGCCGGAAACGAACCTGAACGAACTCGCTCGCACGCAACCGCCGGAGGATCGCCTCGCGCAGGACTTCGGGGCTCACCCCGCGGAGATCGGCGTGTTTCTTGAGTTCTGAATCGAGTTGCGTCTCAGTGACGTCGATGCCTGGAAATTGCGCGATCTGGTCTTCGATGATCTGAGCGTCGATCAGTTCCCGAAGGATCGTTTTGTCGTCCTTGGGTTCGGCGATGCCCAGAACGGTGCGGATCTCGCGTTCCCGCCGAAGATCGCTGAGGGTGATGATGTGATTGTTCACGACCGCAACCATGCGATCGATGATTTCCGCCTTCAGTGAAGTCGCGGCCAGCAGGCAAATAATGAACAACGTTTTCTTCGTCATCAGAATGTGTGACCCAGGGTGAAAAAGAAATGGACCCGCTCCTCTTTTTGCCCGCCGGGCCTGACTCTTGGATGCAGATTGATGCCCATATCGAACCGGACCGGACCCAGCGGCGTGTTGTACCGCAAGCCGGCGCCCCCGGTATGGGTCAGGTCTCGAAATTTCACATCGTTGATCCTGGCAAAGACATTGCCGCCGTCGTAAAAGAACGCCACTCCCAGTTCTTTGATTCGAAGAACCGGCAAAGGAAGGCGGTATTCCACGTTGCCGATGGCCATCGTGTTTCCGCCGGCTTCGGGACCCGCCTCATCCTGTGCGAACCCGCGCAGCGTTGTGGATCCCCCGGCAAAGTAACGCTCGGTGATCGGCAGTTGCCTGGTTTCACCGAAAGGCTGGTTCCATCCAAATCGCACGGAACTCGCCAGGACGGCGGACCCCAGCGGCCGGTAGAAGTTGGACTGATTGAAAAAAGACGTGAAGTTGACTTCCGAACGCAGTGCCCGGCTTGCGATCTGGAGGCTGGTCGTTTCGAAGGAACCTTTATTTGGATTGATGGCATCGTCACGGCGGTCCCGGACGTACGAACCGCCCACCCGTGCGATTTGGATGATACCGCCTTCGGGGAACTGCTCGGCCCGGGGATTGATTCGAAAATCGCGCGGGTTGACGGTTTGATAGCTTGCCAGCGCAAGAATGCTTTCGGTGGCGGACAGCCGCCTGAGCGCCTGCAGGGAAAAGTCGACCCGGCTGGCGTCATATTGCTTTTGATGGCTGCGTTCGGCGAAGACCGAAGCGAATCCTTCCAGATCGTGATTGAACAGCTTGGGTTCCTTATAAGTGGCCTGTAAAAGAAGCTGGCCGGGTTTGTTGCCCCGAAGGCTGCCGCGTGCCCTGAGGCTGATCGACCGGTCCAACCCAAAAAGATTGTTATGAGCCACTTCGAACGTTGCGCGGGGACCCTCACCCTCCTTGACACCGAAGCTGGGCGTCAGCAGGATCGGTTTGCCGTCCTCCACGTGAATCAGAACGTTGCGGACCGACGGCAGGTCCTGCTGCAGAGGAACAATGTCGACACGGGTGAACAGCCCGGTGGCGTAAAGCCTCTGCTGCGACTCGAGAAGGGCTTCCGGATTGTACGGCGTGTTCGGATAAAGATTGCTGTTGCGATGGATGATCTTGTCTTTTGTCAGGGTATTCCCGGCGACGAGGATCCGGCCGATCGTGTACCGTTCTCCCTCCACAATCCGGAACGTGACCTGAACTCCTCGATTCGTTTCGAGGCGCTCCGCGGCCGCATCGATCCGGGCGTCCGGGAACCCCTTGGCGTAGTACATCGAGGTCAGGGCATTCCGGGCATTCTCAAGATCGACGGGCGTGTAGATCTGGTTTGCCCGGAGTCCGCTGCGCTCCAGGATCTCCTCGCCCGACACCTGGACGTTTCCATGGAACGAGATGATTTCGATCGGAAAACGCCGGCCCTCGTCGATCGAAATCACAATTTCGATCTCATGTTCCCGCTCATTCGGTTCCGGATTGATCTGCGTGCCTTCGAAGCCGGCGCTTCGATACAGCCCGTGTATCGACTTCACATCCTGGTCGAGCAGTTCCGGACTGAAGAGCCCGGAATCGAGGAATCCCCCGGCCCGCACTTTCATCCGGGCTTTGATCTGTTCTTCGGTGAAAAAGGTTTGTCCTTCAATCCGGACCGCGGCAATCCGGTGACGCGCGCCTTTGTCGACCGTGTAGTTGATTTGAACGGCGTTGTCGAGCGGGGCAGGAATGACTTCGGATCGGACCTCCGCTTCGAAGTAGCCTTCCTGCTGCAGAAAGGCGCGGAGCTTACTTCTCCCCTCTTCGACAAGATCCGGGTCGACCGATCCTTCCTCATACATCGGGACCAGCGCCTTGAGCTTTTTCTGGCCGATCTCATATCCGGCGACCTCCACCAGCGTGAACAGGCCGGGATCGATTTTGAGGGTGAAATCGACGGTGTTGGTGTCCGCGTGGTCCGAGCGGCTGACGTCGATCCGGGTATTCAGGAACGCGCCGGCCGGGAGGTTGACGAACTTGTCTCGAATTCGGCGAAGACCGGCGTCGTATTGTTGGGATGAGAACTTATGACCGCGTTGAAGGCCGAATGCATCAGCAAGTTCTTTGCGATCGAAGACTTCTTCGCCCCCGGTAATGTCGATCCTGGAGACAACCGCTTTGCTTTGAACATCCGCCTTGAGCACCACCGTGGCCAGCCTCGTGGTGGAGTCCAGTTGAATCTCGGGGACGACTTTTGCATCGATGTACCCTTCGTTGATCAACAGCCGGACGGTGTCGGCCGCGATCCGGTCCGCGACGGTTTCAGAGAACTTCTCCCCCACCGGAAGGCGAAAGAAACCCGAGAGCGTCCGGTCCAGGAGGTATTCGGGCTCCAGCCGAAAAGTACTGAAGTAGTAATAAGGACGAACGCTGAAAGTGAGATGGGTGCCGGCCCCTTCCGAGGTGGCATCGACTTCGATGTGGTGATAGCGGCCGGTGTTGTAGAGGAACTGAATCGCTTCACGGACGTTGTCCGGAGTGATGGTATCTCCGACCCGCAGGGGGATGAACTGGAGGTCGGAGTCGACGGACGTTCCGGATAGGGTCAGGCCGCTAACCCTCGTTCCGTAGTATGGCTGCTGAGGGAATGAAACCGCCGGTATCAGCAGGAGGAATATCAGGCACCGCACCGTCATAGTTCTTTAGACGCGGTCCGGCGGCTCCGATACACGACGAAGAGAGTCAGGCTTTGGTGATCCGGCCGGAACGGATGCAGTTGGTGCAAACGCGCATCCTTTTGTGGGTTTTGCCTTCAATGACGCGAACCTGCTGAAGATTGGGGTTCCAGCGACGTCGGGTCAGGTTGTGAGCGTGGCTCACCCGGTTACCATAAACGGGACCTTTGTTACATATTTCGCAGCGCTGCGCCATGTGACGAAATCTCCTCAAAATATAAAAGCGGAGTATAGCATAGGGGTCCCCGGCCGCCCGATCCCTTTGTGCTACAATGCCCTGCATTCTTGTAGGGATCGGCTCCAGCCGGTCAGCGCCAGTTCCAGTTGGCGACTACAGTCGGGGAGTTCTTCTGTGAAATCGATATTCAGTCTGGCGGTTGTCGCCGCCGTCCTTCTAACCGCCTCATGCGGGTCACAGTCGACCGCGTCTGGCGATGTTGCCGCCCGGGTCAACGGCAAGGAGATCACAACGGCCGAATTGGAAAAGCAGTTTCAGGCCCGCACCACGGATCAGCAGCCTGCGTCGGCTGAGGAAGCGCAAGACCTGAAGCTTCAGTTGCTTAACCAGATGATCAACGACCAGATCCTCCTCGAAATGGCGTCGCAGTCCGGCCTCACCGCCACGGATGCGGAGGTGGAAGTTAAGCTCAACGAGCTGAAAAGCCAGGGTACTGAAGAGCAATTCCAGAACATGCTCAAGCAGCAGAAAATGACGGTCAATGACGTCAAGGCGGAGATGCGCAAGAACATCACCATCGACAAGCTGGTGAACAAGGAGATCACCTCGAAAATCTCCGTCTCCGAAGCCGAGATCAAAGCCTTCTTCGACAAGAACCGGGAAAGCTTCAACCTGCCGGAGGGATACCGCATCGCACATATTCTCGTGGATGCGGGCGTGAATCCCGACGTCAACAATCTCAAGAAAGACGACGCCAAGACTCCCGAGGAAGCTCGATCCAAGGCGACTCGCGTCTTACGAGAGATTCAGTCCGGTCAGGATTTTGCGACCGTCGCCCGGAACGACTCGGAAGACCCCGCTTCAACTCCCAATGGCGGAGACTTGAGTTTCCAGCCGATCGATGCGATCGGCAATACCGATCCCGCCCTGGCCGCGGCCGTCAAGAAACTGAAAGTCGGCGAAACGTCGCCGGTCATCGAAACGCGATTCGGTTTTCACATTGTGAAACTGCTGGAGAAGGATCCCGGAGGTCAGAAAGATTTGTCCGACCCGCGGGTTTCCGCCCAGGTCCGGCAGGTGATTTTCAACCGGAAGGACTCGCTCTACAAGAACGCGTTTTCGGAAAGCGCCAGGAACAACGCGAAGATCAACAATTACTTTGCTCAGCGGGTTCTTGAAAGTGCCGGCAAAGAGCAACCGGCGGCCGCCGCCGCTGCGCCGGCGGCTCCTGCCCCGAAGCCGGACGCGACCAAGAAATAAACGACTATTCGACGGTCGCCAGGACGTCGCCGGAATTCACGGCGACGCCTTCGGCGGCCGTCAGCTTTTTCAGCACGCCTTTCTTGGGCGATTTGATTTCGTTCTGCATCTTCATCGCCTCCATCACCAGAATCCCCTGGTTCGCATTCACTTCTGTTCCTTCAGCCACAAGAACTTTCACGATTTTGCCCGGCATCGGCGCCCGGACCTCGATCACTCCATCGTGGCCGTGCTGGGCCGCCTTTTTCAGGGCAGCTCGAGCGTCCAGGATTTCGACGGCGATCCGGTGGTGATGAACCGAAGCGGTATACCCTTCCAGGGCCGGCGTGATCGTGACCTCGATCGAGCGGTTGTTCCAATTGAACCAGTAAACGCCCGGCTGGACGCTGCTGACCTCGAGCACGTATTCGCGATTGCCGATCCGGGCCTTGATCGACGCCGGTCCCGTTCGCTCGAAGACGACGTCCAGCCGCTGGTTGTCGACGATGGCGGTGTACTTCATCGGTTTCTCATCGCCCCCAACCGTCCCGCCTCTTTCCAGGGATTTGCGGCTGGGCTCGTGACTGAATCGCCTGGCAGGGCCGACCGATCGGCATGGTGAAGGGCGGCAGCGAGCAGGGCCAGATCGTGATCCGTCTCCGAAACCGTGGTGGCCCCCGTCCTGGTCTTCAGCCAGCGGTCGATGAATCCGGTGTCAAATGTGCCCTTTCGAAAGTCGGCATCCTGAAGAATCTCCATGAAGAACGAGATATTCGTCTGGATTCCTTCAACCTGGTACTCCTGTAACGCCCTCTGCATCCGATGGATCGCCTCGTCCCGGGTGCTTCCCCAGGCGACAAGCTTGGAGATCAGCGGATCGTAGTCGATCGGGACTGTCCACCCTTCGTAAACGCCGCCATCGTCGCGAATGCCGGGTCCGGAGGGCGTACGAAGCAGCGTGATTCTACCGGGAGAAGGAAAGAAGTTGTTGTCCGGATCTTCCGCATAGACGCGGCATTCAATGGCCGATCCGCGCATCGTCAGGTCTTCCTGAGCCATCTCCAGCTTATGACCCGCGGCCACGCGCAACTGCTGCTTCACCAGGTCGATACCGGTCACCATCTCCGTGATGGGATGTTCCACCTGGAGTCGGGTGTTCATTTCCAGGAAGTAGAACCGGAGGTTCCGGTCGACGAGGAATTCCACCGTTCCGGCATTGTGGTAGTCGGCCGCGCGCACGACCTGGATTGCCGCTTCACCCATTTGGCGGCGAAGTTCGGCGTTCACGACGGGCGATGGACACTCTTCGATGACCTTCTGATGACGCCTTTGAATCGTGCATTCGCGTTCGCCCAGGTAGATCGCGTTGCCATGTCTGTCCGCCAGCACCTGGATTTCGATGTGCCGGGGTTCCTCGACAAACTTCTCGATATACACGGCGGAGTCGCCAAACGCACCCAGGGCCTCCGAACGCGTATTGCGGAGGGCGCTCTCCATTTCTCCCTCGTTCCGGACGAACCGAAGGCCCTTGCCTCCGCCTCCGGCCGACGCCTTGAGCATGATGGGGTATCCAATCGATTTCGCTATCCGGCACGCCTCATCTTCAGACTCCACCGGGTCCAACGTGCCCGGAACCATCGGCACCTCGAACTTTGAGGCGGCCCGGCGCGACTCGACCTTGGATCCCATCAGCGAAATGGAAGCGGCGGATGGTCCGATGAAAGTGATGCCGGCGTCCTCGCACGCTCGGGCGAAGGCGGCATTTTCGGCAAGAAACCCGTAACCCGGGTGGATCGCTTCGGCCTGGGCGGTTCTTGCGACACCGATGATCTTCTCGATCACCAGATAGCTCTCTCTCGACGCTGCGGGTCCGATCGGGAACGCTTCATCGGCCATCCTGACGTGGAGCGCTCCCCGGTCGGCGTCGGAGTAGACGGCGACGGTCCGGATTCCCATCTCCCTGCAGGCGCGGATCACGCGAACCGCAATTTCACCTCGATTGGCAACCAGTACTTTGTTGAACACGGTCTCAAATCATACAACCAATTTGCTTTCGTCTCGTTGGTGGGTACGTCAAAATGCACCAGTCTTCGGTCCCGGGAGGGACAATTCCATGAGGCAGCTCGGTATCGCAGTCGCCACGGTTCTGCTGTCAGGTTCCGTGCTCCTCGCCCAATTGAAGGTCGATGTCGCGCTGATCAACGTTGTCGCAACGGTCACTGACAGTCAGGGCCGTTATGTGCCGGGGCTGACAGCCGAAGACTTCATCGTTCAGGAGGACGGCCAGACACAGACGATCGCCCACCTGACGCAGTCCGATGAACTTCCCGTCAGTGTCGGCGTCACGCTGGATACCAGCGGCAGCATGGAACGAAAGATCGCGACGGCGACGGGGGCTGTCGAGCGATTCATCCGGACCGTTCACCAGGACGATGACATTTTTCTGGTCACCTTCTCCGACAGGCCCGTTCTTTCCCAGGATTTCACCTCGGATCGCGATCGCCTCAGTTCCGCCTTGCGGCGTGTTCGGATTGGAGGCGGCACCGCGCTTTATGAGGCTTTGGATTTCAGCCTCACGAAAATCAAGCAGGGCGAACACGACAAGAAGGCCATCATTCTCATTACCGACGGCGAGGATACTTCCAGCTATATCACCTTCGATCAGGCGGCCCTGGCCGTTCGAGAGTCCGAGTTGCTGGTGTACTGCCTTGGCATATCGCCCTCCAACACCGGTGTTCTGACCGAAGGAATTCCAGTGCCCTCTCCGATGCCTCCGACCGGCCCGGCAGGAGGTCCTGTCGGCATTCCCGGTGGCCGGGGTGGCACGGGGACCGGCGGCCGATATCCCGGTGGCCGGGGCGGCTCGGGAGGCACAATCGGCATCCCTTTGCCCGGCGGCGGCAGCCTGCCGTTCCCGATTCCTGTCCCCGGGCGCAGGCCTTACACCTTCCAGCAGCGCCGCCCGACCCCGACGAGCGGCGGACCCATGAATCCGGACAGTGTCGACATGATGGTGCTCAACTCATTCGCCGATGCCAGCGGCGGCAAGGCATGGTTGTTGTCCGGGAACTGGACGGAAGGCCGCGGGAATCAGGTCGAGAAGATCCTGGACGAAATCGCCTCCGAACTTCGAAACCAGTACAGCATCGGTTACTACCCCACCCATCCCCTTCAGGACGGAAAGTGGCATCGGATCGATATCCGTCCGAAGAACCCCCGGTACCACGTTCGATCCCGCAAGGAATACTTCGGCAAGTAAGGAACCGCCGCTACATTTCGGGCCGGCGCTCGAACCACTTCGCGTCCTGCTCATAGGCATGGGCGGCCCGGAGGACCACGGCCTCGTCAAAGGCCCTGCCTGCGATCTGCATGCCGATCGGCAGGCCGTCGCGCGTGAATCCGCAGGTCAGGGAGATGGCCGGCAGACCGGTGACATTGAAGTGACGGGTGCAGCGGGTCAGCGCGACGCCCGTGGGTTCGGTGACGGATCCTCGCTGGACGGTCGTCTGGTCGATTCGAGGCGGAGTCACCGGCAACGACGGGGTGACGATGACATCGACGGATTCAAAGACCTTTCTGCATTCTTCCTTCATCACCGTGCGAACACGCTGGGCTCGAACATAGTCGATGGAGAGCAGCAGCCTGCCGATTTCAAGGCGTCCCCGCACGTCGGCTCCGTATCGATCGCCTTGTTTCGACAAGTATTCTTCGTGATAGGCATACGCTTCCGGCGAAGCGATCTGACTCCACACGCCACGTTGCAGTCCGGCGGTCTTCAGGTCGATATCGACAATGTCCGCACCCAGCCGCTCGTACGTTTTCAGGGCGGCGTTCAACGCCGCATCGACCTCCGGAGCGAGCCCGTCGAAGAAATACGATCGTGGCAGGCCGATTCGAAGGCCTTTCACGCTTCCGGTGAGGGCGTCCAGGTAAGACGGCACCGGCTTGTCCTGGCAGAAGGGATCGGCGGCATCGTATCCGGCCATGACACCGAGCATCAGCGCCACGTCTTCAACCGTCTGTCCCATCGGTCCCGGGTGGTCCAGCGACCACGACAGCGGCACCACGCCACGCAGACTGCAACGGCCGTACGTCGGTTTCAGTCCAACAACTCCGCACAGGGACGCCGGGATGCGGATGGAACCACCCGTGTACGATCCCAGGGAACCGAAACCCATCGACAGGGCAACCGCCACTCCCGATCC
Organism: Acidobacteriota bacterium; assembly: GCA_023265365.1. Lineage (GTDB taxonomy): Bacteria > Acidobacteriota > Terriglobia > 20CM-2-55-15 > 20CM-2-55-15 > JAHFTY01. The sequence goes on along the minus strand of JAHFTY010000001.1, from coordinate 10,882 downwards.
ACCACTGGATCCACCGCAGAGGTAGTCCGGATTCCACGGATTTCGGGCGGTTCCGTAGTGAGGATTGACAGTCGTGACGCCGTAGGCGAACTCATGAAGGTTGTTCTTGCCCGGAACGACAGCGCCGGCATCCTGAATTTTTTGAACGACAAAACCGTCCTCATTGGGAATCCTGTCTGCAAAAACCTTCGAACCGGCCGTGGTTCGCACGCCCTTCGTGTCATAAAGATCCTTGAGCGACAGCGGAACCCCGTGCAATGGGCCGGCCGTCGCGCCATTCAGAAGTTCGCGGTCGGCGGCATGCGCGCGGGCAAGGGCCCGGTCGGCGGTCACCGTGATGAACGCGCGCGTCCGGTCGTTCAGCCGGGCAATCCGCTGCAGTACCGCAGCAGTCAATTCGACTGCGGATATTTCCTTCCGCCGAATCCGGCGGGCCGCCGAGGCGAGCGTCAGCTTTTTGAGATCGGCGTCGTTCATGGCCGGCTACTCCGCTTTGAAGACCCTGGCCGGAACAACGCCGGTGACGTCGAATTCCCGAACGGCCCGTGTGTCGTCCGCCGTGCCCTTGTAAAGAGCGGCGATTTCATCGAAACGTTCTTCCGGAATGACCCAGCCGGAAGCTTCAGATAACTTCTTCAACATCTCGTTCATGCAAAACCCCAAATGGTATCGATACGACAAAAAGGAACAAAAGCAGGACTTCCGAATCGCCAAAATTAAACTGGGAAAAACCGGTAACCAGAAATCCCGTGAGAGCCGCCAGTCCCGAAATCGGAAGCCAACGCGTGGCGGCGTCGGCGGCCTTCACCAGTCGAAAAAGCCCGGCATAGAGCTCCAGCAGAAACCACAGGAACGTCGCGAAGCAAAGGAGTCCGCGTTCCGCCGCAATCGTCAGGAAATTGTTTTCAAGATGCCCGTGATAGATGTTTTCGATATTCGGTCCCCGATAATGTCTCGGAAACTCGGCTTCAACACGCTCCGGGCCGACCCCGAACCAGGGATGTTCCCGAATCATCAGAAGTCCGGCTTTCCACAATTCGATCCGGCCGGTATCCGGCATGAATGTGTGATCCGCGTTGTTGATGCTTGCCGAAACGCGATGGTAGATCAGTCCGGACGCCGCTGCCGCGATCACGAACAAAGGAAGAAGGACAGGGAGCAGGAGCCGTTTGGGCATCATCGCTGAAACCAGCGCGACAACCGCTGCGGCGCCCAGCCAGACGCCTCGAGTGAAACTGAGGATCAGCGCGGTTCCCACTGTGGTGATCGGCAGCCACCAGCGCCTTCCAAGATAGACCATGGCCGGAATGGCGGCGGCCCAGACCAGAAGCTGCTCGCTGCTGAAGGTCAGCCAGTGACCCATGAACCCTCGCATACGCGCGAGGATCATCGGGTCGTCGGCGAGTTGCTGCGTCGCGCGATATTTCGAGTAGGCTACGGCGAACTGGATCACACCCACGGCGGATGTCAAGGCGGCGACCGCCAGAAGCGCTGCATGCGAAGTGCGAGCCCGCCACAGAGTGGTGACAAAAGTGGCGGCGAGGAGGGTCATTCCAAAGAGAATGGTTTTCCGCAAGGCCCAGTTGATCGGCGGATCGGGCGTCAGGAACACGGATATGAACGTCATGCCGATGAACGCGCACATTGGAACGAAGTAAGACGGCAGGTTCGGCCGGGGCGACCGCGAAACGATCCACATCGCGAGCGCGGTTCCGAGAAGTATTTCGGCTGCGGCAATGGAAACCAACAGCGCCGCCGCACCGGAGACCGTCAGGGCAAAGATCAAAGGCTCGCGCCTGGATGCCATAAACGGCGGATTCTATTCGATCCCTAGTTCCATTTGGGATATAAATTCCCGCGTGAACCGAAAGATTCACTTCGTCTACGTTACCTATCTCGCCTTGTACCTTCTCGGTTTTGTCATCAAACCGTTAAGCCCACTCGTCCGAAATTTCGGAATGCTGGCCATTGCGGTGTTGCCGGCGTTCTTCGTGTGGCGCAAAGGACTTCTGAACTCACGGTTCTGGCAGGCCCTCGCTCTGGCCCATACGTTCTGGGGATTGGGTCAGGTTCTGTGGATCGCCATTCGGGTCTACGGCTTTCCGCTATCCGCGGTGCAGGACACGGCGTACTGGATGTTCAAGCTTCTGATTCTGGGCGCCATCCTCTACCGGCCGTTTTATGCCGGATCGGAGTTGAATCGCCGGCTGCACCTCATCGATACGAGCGTTGCGCTGAGCATCATCGGCTACTACATCGGCTATTTTTTCATTCTCCCGTCGATCGTTCATCTGCAGGTTGCGGGAACTTTCTATAGCTCAGTCGCGAACGTCATGCTGAATACCGGCATTGCGGCGACTGCGGCGGTGGTGGCCTGGGAAGCCCGAAGTTCCGGATGGGGGAAAACGTACCGTTTGATCGCGACGGGTTTGACACTCTATACAGCGGCCTCGATGTCGTTCCTGATCTTCGGGATGCCTTACAACGATCCCTTCTGGTGCGCGGCCTTCTGGGTCATGTCGCTTGCGGTGGCTTCCGCCCCGGCCCGGAGGGTGCAGCCCATCGACGCGGTCCTGATTCCATCCCGGTACGGCTTTTCCCTGACACTGATCGCCGCGATCACTGCCTTTCATCTGGTTTCCGCGCTCCTCGTCACCGGACAGCAGGACCTGCAGGACGTTCGAAGGTGGCTCACGCTCGGAGAAGTCGTGATGCTCACGGCTCTGCTGCACTTCCGGCACCGGATCGTCGTCGAGGAATCCGAGTATCGCCGGACCCAGCTCGACGTGACCCTCAGTTCCCTGCGCCAGCCGATCTATATTGTCGATGGTGACTACAACGTCGTTCTCAGCAACGACGTGTTCCGCAGCCGCTTCAACGCATCGACCGGCCCCTGTTATAGCGTTGTTTTCGGCCGGAACATTCCGTGCGACTGGTGTGAACTCAAAGCACAAAGACCATTTTCGGCGGCGGTGGAGATTCGGGATCTGAACTATCAGCTTGAGTTCGCGCCGATCACCGCCGGAAAGGACAGCAAGGGCGGCGTCGAGCTTCTCGTGGACATCACCACAGAGCGGAAGCGCCAGCAGCAGTTGATCCAGACCGAACGGATGGCCGCATTGGGACGGATGATTGCGGGAACCGCACACGAACTCAACAACCCGCTCGCCATCGTGCTGGGCAATGCTCAACTGCTGCGCGACTATTCCGGTCTGACTTTCGAGGGCCGCCGCCAGGTTGCCGCCATTGCTTCCGCAGCAGAGCGGGCCCGGGACATCGTCCACACCTTCCTGACGCTCAGCAGGCCGGGGGAATCGGACAAGACGTTCGTGGATCTCGTCGACGTGATCCGGTCCGTCGAGCATTTGAAAGCCACGGAACTCGCCACCTACAACATTGCGACCGACCTCGACCTGCCGTCCTCCCTGACAATGATGGGGAGATACACCTTGCTGCAGGAAATCTTTCTCAACCTCATCGACAACGCGCGCGACGCCATTCGCCAGGCGAAAAGATCGCGGGGGCTGATCGTGATCCATGGCCGGAAGATTCGCGACGGACGGATTCGTATTGAGGTTTCGGACAACGGCGTCGGCATCCTCAGAGAGAATCGCGACCGCATCTTCGACCCGTTCTTCAGCACGAAGGATGTGGGCCAGGGCACCGGGCTCGGCCTGTCGATTGTTCACTCGATCATCGTCGACCATGACGGCAGGATCCAGGTCGAGAGCGACGGCGAGACCTTCACACGTTTCGAAATCGAGTTTCCCCTCGTGCCGATCGCGCCCTACCTTTCACCGCCGAAGTTGCGAACCGCCGCCGTTCTCCGCATTCTGGCGGTCGACGATGAACCCGAGATCCTCAACATCCTCGAGAATTCCCTCGGCAGGATGGGACACCACGTGGAGTGCACCACGACCGGAAGCCGCGCCCTGCAGCTGCTTTCCAAGAACAAATTCGATGTGCTGCTGCTGGACATGCACCTGCCGGAGATGGACGGGAAGAGCATCGTCAAACGGATTCAGGCGATGATTCCGCCGGTCTCGGTAAAGACGATTGTGATCAGCGGCGACACCATGAGTGACGAAATCCGGCAATTTGCCGAAGATTATTCGCTGCCGCTCGTGATGAAGCCGGTGGATGTCGAAAAGCTCAATCAGTTGCTTCAGGACGCCACCGCAGGCAACTGAACGTGCTCTACCATCTTGAAGGCCTCCGTTTCGCTTACGGTTCAACGCCTGTACTGAAGGGCATCTCCACGGAAATCACCGCCGGCGAGTTCATCGCCTTTGTGGGTCCCAATGGGGCAGGGAAGTCCACTCTCCTTCGAATCCTCGCCGGACTGCTGCGCGGCTATGAAGGCTCCATCGATTTTTCCGGACGCGCCATCGGCGCGTACACGCCGCGCGAACTGGCGCAGCGGATCGCCTTCGTTCCCCAGGAAACCCACGTGGTGTTTCCTTTTTCGGTCGGCGAGATCATCATGATGGGCCGGCTGCCGCACCGGCACAACAGCCTGTTTGAGTCGCCGCGCGACCGCGAGCGGGCCCATCAGGCGATGCAGTTGACCGACACCGAATCGCTGGCCGGCAAAGCGTTCAATCAGCTCAGCGGCGGCGAACGGCAGCGCGTCGTTCTGGCGAGCGCGCTGGCGCAGGATCCGGACGTGTTGCTGCTGGATGAGCCGACCGTCTACCTGGATCTGAAACACCAGTTGCAGTTCTACGACATCGTGGAACGGCTGAACGCCGACCGCGGCATGACGATCGTCAGTGTCACGCATGACGTCAATCTGGCCGCACGGTACGCCCGGCGAATGATCGCCATTCGCGATGGACAGTTCGTTGCGGATGGGCCGCCGGCAGAAGTACTGACGCCCGGGAATCTTTATGACATCTTTGAAATCCATGCGACCGTCTTCCAGCGTCCCGACGGCCGGGGCGCCTACATCGTCCCTCTCGGATAAAGGCGCTCTCTCGGTCTCACGGTTCGTCACCGTCGTGGGACTGTGTGTCGCTATCTTTGTCCTTGTCGTCCTGATTGCGCCATGGATCGGGGCCAGCGGCATTTCCATGCGCGGCGTGATCGAAGGCGCCTATCCGGACCGCGACATTTTTCTGATTACGCGAATGCCCCGCGTTCTTTTCGGGGCGCTCGTGGGCGGCGCGCTCGCGGTTTCGGGCGTTTTGTTCCAGGCCATCCTGCGGAACTCGCTCGCCACGCCGTTCACTCTCGGGATTTCGAGTGGAAGTTCGTTCGGCGCCGTTGTCGCGATCTGGCTCGGCCTCGATCTGGTGATCTTTGGCGTCCCGGTTGTTTCCATGGCGGCGTTCGGGGGCGCTTTCCTGACCATTCTCTTCGTGTTCTTCGTCGCCAGAAGCAACACCGGCCTGCCGACGTTCACATTGTTGCTGGCCGGCGTCACCCTGAACCTTATCTTCGGCGCGCTGATTCTGTTTATTCACTACGCCGCGAACTTCCAGCAGTCGTACATGATGACGCGCTGGATGATGGGCAGCTTGTACGACGCCACGGACTTCCGGCCGGTTCTCCAGACCGCGCCGTTCGTGCTCGCCGCGTTTGTGGGGATGATCTGGCTGTCTCCCCAGCTCAATCCACTGACCGCCGGAGAAGAGTGGGCCGCCTCACGGGGAGTGAACGTGGAGCGCGTCAAGAAGCTCTCGTATTTCGCCGCCTCGATCCTGACGGGCTCCGTGACGGCCTTCAGCGGCCCGATCGGTTTCGTCGGACTGATCGTCCCGCACACGCTGCGTTTGATTGCCGGGCCCGATCATCGCCTGCTGATTCCGGGGTCTTTCTTTCTCGGCGGCGCATTTCTCGTCATCTGCGACACTCTTGCGCGGACCATTATCGCGCCCACCGAAATCCCGGTGGGCGTGGTCACCGCGCTGCTGGGCGGCCCGTTCTTTATTTTTCTGCTGAAGCGAAGGCCCGGCGATCTGTGGTGAATAGGCGATTCTGAGAACGTGTGAATGACTCCTTGAGAAGGGAAATGTTGGGCGATGCGGTTCCCCTTGAAACCGAAAAAAAAGACGCGTGAAGCCGGCCGCCGAATCGTGATGGACCGGGCTCTCTGGATCCTCGTCGGCGCAGGAGTCACGGCACTCCTGGCCAATTTCATTTTCTATGCCAGTTACCCGATCAACGTCGGCCAGTCCGACAATCGCACTTTCATGTCGATGATCATTTCGGGCCGATCCAACCTCATGCATGCGCCCGGATACCCCGCCATTCTCCATTTTCTGGCTTACAAAATCCTGGCGATCCTGCCCCCGGTTGCGTCGCTCAACCAGTTGCCATCCAAAGACTGGTTTGACACATTGCAGAGCTTTCAAATTCTTGCTCATCTGGCGTTATTTTCAATTTCGATCTTCCTGTGCGCGAAAGCTTTCAGCAAATCCACTGCGGCGATCCTCGCATTGGGGTGGGGATGCAACGTTCTGTTTATCAGCAACGTCGATGCCGTCGCGCCGGAATGGCTCCAGGGGCATGCACTGATCCTGTCGGTCCTGCTGCATGCCCATGCAAGAAAACTCGACGCAAGGTGGAAGATCCCGGTTTACTGTCTTGCCGCCGTCGTGTTTGGGTTCGCCTACCTGATTAAGTTCAACTCCCTGCTCTTCGCAATCGCCCTGGTCGCCTTCCTGGTATTCGACAAGGAAAGCTGGCGCTTCAAGGCGGCACAGTTGGCGGCTTCCGCCTCCCTCTTTCTGGTGGTGATATGGACCTACGTCCATTTCTTTCATTTTGAGTCGACAGGGACCCGGCAGCTCAATTTCGACCATGCATGGGTGATGACCGCTGCGTTGCCGGAAGACTACGAATCCGCATCGCCTGAGCGGCTCGGACTGAACAGCCTGCGCTGGGCCGTGCTGGTGCGGGCAACGCCGCCGGAATACTTCATGGCCGGCGGGATCGACGATATTCGCTACGGTGCGCCGCCGGAGATGCGTCCGCCGTACGAGAAGAAATTGGAATATGTCCTGAACATGTCGAGAGAGGACCTGGTTCAGTATGTGAAAGGCCATCCATTGCCGTCCGGTTACAGCCACTGGACAGCGGCAGTTCCGTTGTATTTCTTTTACGGCCTCAAGAGGATGGACGATTTGGGAATCGACGTTTATCTGGAATCCCTTCGATCCCACTCGCGGTATCACCTCAGGAAAATCGTGAGGTCGCTCGCGACCTTCTTCGTCAGCGGGCTGAAAGGCATTCAGACTTTTCCGACTTTCGCAGACCCGATCGGATACCGATTTCTACCGCCGGATTTCAGTTTCAGCCTCCTCGGTCAATCAAGACTTGTTCCGCCACCGGACACCCCGAACCTGTTCTTCCTGGAATACTTCAATCCGGAATTAACAGTTTCATTTTATGGCGTGAAACTTGTCGGACTGCTCAACCGGATCAGTTCGGCTTCTCTTGTCTACCTCGCGCTCAACATCATCTCTTTGGTGGGATTGTTCAAACTGAAATCCACTCTGGAGAGAATCACCGCCTTCGCCCTGCTGGCCGCATTACTGGCCTTCATTTCAGCCTCAGGCATTCTCCTGGGACTGCGGCAAAAAGAAATCATCGCCCTGACCCCGACCTATTTCCTCCTCGTGTCGATCGGCCTGCCCAGCATGGCCGGCGGGATAAAGAAGTTTGCGGGGACCCTTATCTCGCAGCGGCTTGCGAACTAATTTATTCTTCGCCTCACTTCATAAATGACTTTTCAATGCAAAGTCGTCCATGTTTAAATCGCAAGAATATGTTGAACAGTATCTGGAACGACCTGATTCATGCCGTCCGCTCGCTGGCAAAAGCTCGAGCTTTTACGTTTGTGTGCGTCGTGTCGTTGGGAATCGGCATGGCGCCCGTGATTGCGATTCCATATCTCTCGCGAATACTCACAATACAGCCGTCCGGCGTGAAAACAGAGGGACTGGTCGAAATCCTCACGACGCGAGTGGGCTCGCGCGCGGCAACCGACACCTGGTCTTATCCGGACTACGTCGATCTGCGCGACGCCAATACCGGAACCGCGCTTGTGGGCTGGACGTACGGGCATGCCGAGGTACAAAAAGAATCCGTGCGGGCAATGTTTGTCTCCACGAACTATTTTCAGACGATCAGCGTGCCGCTGTTTCGCGGACCGGGCTTCAGCGCGACTGCCGAGCCTGCCGTGATTTTGGGATACCGGTACTGGCAGAACCATTTCGCCTCCGATCCGGCCATCATCGGCAAGACGCTCACGTTGGACGACGTCCCACATGTCATAACGGGCATCGCTCCGGATGGATTTGATGGCCACGTCACTGGGAACGGAGAAGTAGCTGTCTTTCTTCCGCTCGAAGGTCATCTGCGTTTTCGTGCCGCCGGTACCGACCGAAGCAAAGAGTGGGTGCTTATCCACGGACGCCTCGCGCCCGGAACCAGCGTGGCGCAGGCGAGTGCCGCAGTTTCCACGGCCACCTCGTCGTTGGCCAAACAGTATCCGTCGACGAACGAGAACAAGTCCGGCATCGCCGCCCCGTATGACGCATACGGCAATCTCGTGAAGTCGCGGCTGGCCGTCATTCAAGCGCTCGGGCTGACGCTGACCGGAATGGTGTTGCTGGTCGTGTGCCTGAATATCTCCGGCATGGTGCAGGTTCGCAGCGCGATGCGCGAGCGGGAACTGTCCATCCGCCAGGCGATCGGCGCCACGCGCCGGCAGTTGATCCAATATATGTTGAGCGAAGCGGTCATCATGGCGGGCCTTGGAGCGATCCTCGCGTTGCTTGTGTTGTTCAACCTTCTGTCGTTACGGTCACTGTTAACCGACAACCCGCTTCCGCCTCAGGTACAAGACGTACTGAGAGTGAATCTGTCGACCATTGGTATCGCTGTGGGACTCTGCCTCCTGACCAGCCTTATGTTCGGATTGTTGCCGGCTGTACGTTTCAGTCGCCCGGTGATCCTCTCTGCCTTGAAAGACGATGTGGGCGTGGGGGGGCGGCGTGTAGGTCGAGTTCAGCGCGTGACCGCGGCCTTGCAGGTTGCGATCGCGGTTCCGTTGATCGTGATGAGCGGCATCTCGCTTGATCGCGTCCGCTCCACCGCAACCTCCGATCTCGGATTCGCGTCAGACCTGGTGTACGCCGTGCCGTTGAAGCTCGACACCGACAAGATCCCGAACGCAGATTTCCGAATCTGGCGCGTCCGCGACGATCTCGCCAAGGCAAACGGCGTGGCCGGCGCAAGTCTCGCGGACGGCCTGCCGCTGGCTTTCCGCGGCGACACCGTCCGTACCGCGCTTCAGCCAGACGCGAACGCGGCGCCGAAGTTCATCCGGGTTTACGTCACGCGTGTGGACAACGACTATCTGAACACGATGGGCATCCCCCTTTTGCGTGGTCGCGGTTTCGCAGCAGATGATCGAGCGGGCGCGGAGCTCGTCACCATCATTTCGAAGACGCTCGCCGAACAACTCTTTCCGAATGCTGAAGCCGGCGAGGCGATCGGCAAGCGCTTGATCTTCGGCAACGATGAAAAGACCACGCAGACACTCAATGTCGTAGGTATCAGCGATGATTTTCCCACCTCGCAAATGAGTACGCCGCGAGAGCAATTGTTATTGGCGCTCGCGCAACAACCGTCTCAAGAGCTGTTCCTCATTGCGCGCAGCATGCCTGGCGAACCCCCACAGAAAATGACCGCGACGCTTGAAAACGCCGCGCGCGATTTCGATCCGGAGAACCGTGGTTTCGGAACGAATGAAGATGGAACGCCTGCTTATCCCAAGGTGGTCACGGGAGTGTGGCTCCGGAAGCGCAGCGTGGATGACTTCCTGACGCAGTCGGCCGTCGCGGCCATCGCCGGCGGCGTAATCCTGACGCTGTCGGCGCTTGGAATTTACGGCGTCGTCGGATTGATGGTCGCGACACGTACGCGCGAGCTTGCGGTGCGCGTCGCGCTGGGCGCCTCGCGACGCCGCGTGCTTGGCATGGTCTTATTCGACGTCGTGAAACTCGTGCTGCCCGGCGTGGTCGCCGGACTCATTCTCACGGCCGCCCTCATCCGCCTCAACGGCGAAAACATGGGCATCCCGCTCAGCAACGTGGAGTACGTGTCGTACGTCGTCGGCGCCGCGGTTGCCGTACTCGTCGCGGTCGTCGCAAGCCTCGCTCCGGCCCGCCGGGCCGCTTCAGTCCAACCTATGGTCGCCATGCGTTCGGAATAAAAGTGGATGGAGTTACAGATCCGCGACGGTTCAAAGCCCTTATATATGAAGCGTTCCAATCCGGCAGGAGTTCTCAGCCGCCTTCGCGACACGAATCCAGCGAGATTTATCAGCCTCGTTCGCTTGGCTTGGCCGGATATCAAAGCCGCACTCGACCGAGGACATTCAATCAAAGTGGTTCATGACCACTTCGTAAAAGGCGGTGTTCGGATCAGTTATCGTCTTTTCGCAATGTATGTCGGCCAATTACGTCGAGAAGATCCAGATAGAGCGCATTCTCGGAGGATTGACAGCGAATTTCCGGTGGATGAGATGTTCACAAACCGCCGGCTGGGACCATCAAATATTAAGAATCCTGAGCCGGTCGCCCTGGTTCGTGTTCCGAAGCGGCGATTGCTCAGTGCAAAAGCGGCAGCGCAATATCTCGGCATCCACGAACAGACATTAAAGAAGAGCCGCTGTCTTGACCGATAGTTGGTATCTTTGGGGAAGTGACGCCTTTGTGTTGCTTCGGGATAAAAAGGAGGCGATGTGCACTGTAACTTCTTCGACCGCTGTGCTATCGGGCGCGACGCAAACGATTGGCTGACTTTGGCCGACGGTTTAATTGCAAGCAGTCCTTCGAGCGGGAAGTCGTCCGACTCTGAATCGCTGCTC
>JAHFTY010000184.1 GCA_023265365.1 Acidobacteriota bacterium | reverse complement strand
GGGTTGTCTTTACTGGTTTACGGTTTTGTTCTGCGGCGAGGAGCGATCTGATGGCCGTCTTCAACAACATGCTCTACGCCATTTCGAATGCGCTGCTGGCGCCGGTCATCATCGCGCTTCTGATACTGCTCGGCTGGACGCTCATCCTTCTCGGAGGGTTCCTGAAAGAAATGTGGGAACGCCGCGTCCTCCGATTCGAGTTGTCGCGGTGCGTCGTGCTCGCCAAACAGGGGAAAGTGCCCACGATCGAGATCTGGGAAAAACTTTCGCAGATCCCATCGGGCCTGCCGCGGCGATTCACGCTTTTCGTCGAAGACAAGTTCTCGGATGAGAAGATCACGACTCAGGCCCTCGCCCAGATGGAGAACGACGTGGCGGACGCCGTGGCCAAGCATTCCTTCATCACTCGCATCAGTCCCATTCTCGGCCTGATGGGCACGCTGATCCCACTGGGCCCGGCGCTTTCGGGACTGGCGAACGGGAACATGCAGGAACTCGCGGGCAACCTGATCGTCGCATTCACCGCAACCGTGGTGGGGCTGCTGATCAGCGGACTCGCTTACGGCATCGGGCTCGCGCGGCGGGCCTGGTATTCGCGCGATCTCAACGATATCGAATTCATCTCCAACCAGATCGTCGTCAGGGAGAAGGACTATGCGTAGAAAACGCCGATGGGAAGAAGTCGTCGAGGACGATCCGGCCGCCAGCCTCCTGAACCTGTTCGACGTCTGGATCGCCTTTGCCGTCGCCCTCCTGCTCGCCATGGTTTCCTATTACAACAAGGCGAACGGCGAAACGGCTGCCAGACAACTCGAAGCGCTCGAGAAACCCGGCGTCAAGATGGAAAAATTCCGCCCGACCAACGAAGAACTCAAAGGCAGCGGCGAACGCCTGGGCACGGCGTACCGCCTCGCGAACGGCGAAGTGGTCTACGTGCCGGACCCGGCATCCAAATAAGTCCCACCCTTTAGCGCGGCGATCACAATGGGCTTGGCCCAATCCGGTGTCTGTCCCGGATCGCACGAATCCACAATTATTCCTTTGAGAACATGTAGCACGAGCATTGGAGCGGGCACCGCCCCCGTGTGAGGATCCGCCTCGAAACTGTTGTCATAAAGGCGAAGTTCGGTGAGGTTGGGCAGCAGCCGCAGCAGGTTGATTCGACTCCGGTCATAGCGCACGCGAATCGTCGCGTCAGGAATGTCGTGACCTCCCCGGGCCACTCGAGATCGAACGCGAGCGATGTGAAGTTCCGGACTGGTAAGTCCGGCATACCAGACGCGGACTGCGATTCCCGACGATAGAGCGCTCCCCAACAGCGCCGTGATGGTTGTTCCTCCAAGCGTCGTTTCGAGGGCGAAATCCTTTCGTTCCGCGATCGCACGTTCGAGCAACCGTTTCCCCTGCTGCCAGGCGACGCTGTTCGCGAGAGTGCCGGAGATTCCGGGATTTACCGAGAGTATCCGCCTCGCGGCTTCATCGGGGTTGAAGTAGTCGGCGCCATTCCGGCGAAACATTGCGCCCGCGATGCTGCTTTTTCCGGCACCATTTGCACCCGCCAGAACATAGATCGTCGGCCGGCGCGGTTCAGCCACGCTTGCGCGCAGCGGATACGGCCGCTTTGCCGAGTTTCCGGGAGGAAGCGCCAAAAGCGGCCTTCATCCCGGCCCGGGCCCGACCCAGCTGCATTCGATCCAGCTCCGCGTCGAACTCCGCCGCCAGCGTATCCAGCTTCGCGGAATGGGCGGAAGCGAGCGAATTGAACTCCTCGATCGAAATCAGAATGGCTTTTGGGGAATCGTGCCTGGTGATCACGACCCGGCCGCCCCGGATCACTTTTTCCAGGAGGCGACCAAATTCGTTTTTGGCCTGTGTCGCGGTAAGGGAGTCGGCATCGATGGACTGTTTATCCCGCATATCAGCCATTTTAGCCAATATATCTAAAACGGACAATTGGATCGTTCCCACAGGAAATCCATGAGGTCGTCCTGATGGGGAAACGCGCCGAATTCGACGGCGAGATAGTCGTGGTAGTCAGCCATGAACACATGAGATCGCCGGTTGTCGTTCGCGCTTAGAAACTGAAGCCGATGGCTCCAGTGTAGGCGCGCGGCGCGACAAAGTGCGTGCCGCTGAATGTGGACTGGAAGTTGTACAGCGCGATCTTGTTCGCGATGTTGGAGACGATGAATTTGACCGACACCTTCACGCCTTCGCTGTGCATCAGGAGGTTGTCGGTTCCCGCGCCGAAATCGAAGAGGTGACGGGGAGCGATGCGGGCCGGATTCGTATCGTCGTCCGGTTCTCCCTCAGGCAGGCGGATGCGTGCCGCCGTCTTCCCATCGAAACCGGCGACGGCCTGTTCGGCAGGGCTCAATGCCCGGAGATCATCGATCGTTGCGACGGCGCCCGCGACCAGGCCGCTGTCGTAGCGCCATGTCCCACTGATCCACGGACCATCTTTTTTCCACTGGTAACGAACGTTGGTGGTCTGCTGGAAGAGTTGATCGTGGTCGATGCGAAAGACCGTCACGTCGACCGGCGAGTTGAACAGCAAGCCGCCGTTCTCCGGGCCGAAGAATCGCGCGCGGGTATGGCCCATGGTCGTGTATCCCTGGAATCCATGAATATTGGGCGTGCTGAACCGGAGGGAAAAGCCGTCCAGCTTGGATTTTTTCCAACTGATCGGGAACGCGACGGGAGTATTGAACAGGACGTCGAAATCGTAGGCGTTGGTCGTGAACTTCCAGAAGTAGTCACCGTCGACCTGAAGATATCGGCCAAGAGCCTGCTGGAACCCCACGTTGTACTGATTCCGGTGGCCGGGCTTGAGCGGTTCCGCTCCTTCGGCGCCGAAAACGTCCGTCAGGCCGGCCTCGCCTGTCGAATTGGATAGAAGGAGGTTCTCGTTGTAGGGAGTCTCCATCGTCCGCGCGTAGCCGGCGCGAAGGACCGTTCCACTTTTCGGCGCAAGATAGGAGATTCCCATTCGAGGCTGTGCCTGAGTGTCCTTGCTGAGCCCGTCATAACGATCGATACGGACTCCCGGACTCAACGACAGGTTCCCGATCGTGATCGCGTCCTGAAAGTACACCGCGTACTGGTTGATCGTGCCTTTGTCCGCAAAAAGGAAATAGTTTCCGCCCCGTGTGAGGTCCAAAGCCAGAAGACCGGGCTGAAAATCAGGGTTCGGACCCAGCGCACGCGTCAGACATCCGGCCGGCGCGCCAATGCCGGGGGCAGCCTGCGGTGCTCCTGCCGCATTGGTGCAGACGGCGTTGAACAGATTGTCGGTAATGCCGAGCCGGAAGTTCTCGGCGAGCCGCGTCTGGGAAACCTGGCCGCCGGCCTTCACATTGTGTTTGGCGCTGGCGTACGACACGTCCGAACGGACTCCCCAATTGGTCAGCTTCCGCTGCTGTGAAAGAGTCGCCGGACTATCGTTGAAAGGATCGCCGCTCGGGTAGTAGTTCACCCGGTCCCGGCGCACGAACGGATTGACGGTCAGCAAGGTGCTCGGATTGAACGTGTGCTGATAGCCGGGCGCGATGTTGAAGGTCAGAACCTTCTGCCGCTGATCCTGACCGGGCTGGTCGAGAGTGTTCGGAATCTGGAACCAGTTCCGCGCGACCAGGATGTTGAGATGAAGAGCATCCCTGTTCGATGGGATGAAATCGAGCCGGTTGAAAAAATTGCCGCTGTTGCCCTTCGCGTGGATGGGACTGAACTCGGGAGTATCCAGAAAACGGCCCGATCGCGATCCGTTCGCCGCCAGAAAGTAACCGGCCCTGGGTGATCCAAAACCAAGGTTCGTTTCTTCCGATACGGTTCCGAACGATCCGTACTCCGTAAGGAAACCGCCGGCCGGTTTCGAACCAAGACCCGAACGCGTGGTCGCATTCACGACGAGGCTGGTCTTGTCGCCGAACTCCGCGTTGGGGGTGCCGGTCACGAGTTCCATCGACTGGATCGCATTGACGGGAATCTGCGTCGAGAATGCCTTGCTCTGCTGATCGGTAATCGGTTGCCCGTCGATGGAGAATGACGTCTGAGCGTGATCTCCCAGCGGATGAAAGAAACCGTTCGAATCCGCGACAACACCGGGCGACGAAAGAATGATCGCATCGCTCAACCCGGAACCGGGAGAAAGCGTCGGGAGCTTGGTCAGCGTCGAGATGTCGACGTCGTTGTGCGCGTAAGGCACGGATTCCAGCAAGTCGGCGCTCGTGGCTTCGACATTGACCGTTGTCGAAACGGCGCCGAGGACTAATGAAATCCTGACCGGCACCGGCACGAGACTTCGAACGCTCACGTCCTGCTGCCCGATGTTGAAGCCCTGTTGGCTGACTTCGACGTGATAGTTGTTGAATGGAAGATTGCTGAAGCGAAAAACTCCCGATGCATCGGTGCTTGTCGAAGCGGTATAGCCGGTGATCGGATTCCGGATATCCACTTTCGCGCCCGCAATGACGCCTCCTGTCGCATCCGTAACGGTACCTTCGACGGTTCCGCTCGCGACGGATTGCGCATACACCGCGCCCGGCGTCAAGGTGGTCAGCACGCCCCCCAAGAACAGCAGAAGAATGCCTTTGCACATCCGCAAAGTGTAGGAAAGCCGGGCCAGGACGACGAGTCGAATCCAATGAGTGGTGTTTTCGGACCGGTGAACGGCCGGATTCGACCGGAACCGGAGAGCCGTTTGTCTGCCGGCCACCGACCGCATAGAATGTCGCGGTGGCTGCATCTCTGGTCAATCTCCTCGGGTTCACAACCGGCGCGATCCTCTACGCCATGCTGTTTGGGATGGTGGTGCGTTCGAGTTCGGACCGGTTGTCCCTGCTGACCGGAGTGCTGGGCCTCTTCTGGAACATCGGAGCATTCTTCGGTTATGGCCTCTACATGTCTGGATTCGTGGGGCCGTCGCCATTTCTGATGGCCGTTGCCTTTTCCGCTCTGGGATTCCTTCCCGCAGTGGTCGTCCATTCCGTTCTTCGGTCGCGCATCCGGTCCAGCCGCATCATCCTGTATTTCGCTTATTTGCTCAGTTTCATCGGTGCGATCCTGCATGTCGGCGAAGCCCTGCGTCACCAGGCGTCTCCCTCGCAACTCGGGCTTCAGATTCTGACGGCGGGGTTCGCGTTGTTGATGATGCTCGTGCTCCTGATCACCTGGAAAAGCACGCATCGGGGCCAGTCGATCTGGATCGTCTCCCTCGCCGTCTTCGCCGTTTCCGCTCTCCACCTCAGCAATCATCAGGGCACGGATCCCTGGTGGCTGGAATTGATCGGACACCATTCTTCGGTCCCCCTCGCACTCGCATTTCTGCATCAGGACTACCGGTTCGCGCTTGCCGACATCTTCCTGAAGCGGGCAGTGGCTTTCGTTCTTCTGGTGAGCATGGTATTCGGCTTCTACGTCACCGGACGCGACTCGATGCTGATGCTTCTGGCCATGTGGGTGGCCAGCGCCCTGATTTACCCATGGATAAGATCGACCGCGTCATGGTTTGTCGACAACGTGGTCCTCCACCGGCCGGACTACGACATGCTTCTCGCCGAACTGGCGCGGGCGATCGGGGGGCAGGAAAGCGCTGATGCGATCTTCATCGAAGTCAGACAGCTTCTGGGACCCGCGCTATTCGCGCGTTCGGTCCACTGGGAAATGGTCGACACGGGAGAAATGGATCCGCACAACATCGTGACGGTGACGGCCGGGCGGAGCGCGGTCGCCATGATTCCAACGGTCGAAAAACCTCATTACGCGATGTCGATCGGCGAACTCGAGGGTGGACGCAAGCTTCTCTCCGACGACATTGCGTTCATCGAACGCATGGCCCTGATCACCGCGCGCCGAATCGACGTAGTTCGAACCAATCAGGAGCGCCTCGAACGGAACTCCCGGGAGCGCGAGATGAGCCGGTTGACGGCCGAAGCGGAGTTGCGTGCCTTGAGAGCGCAGATTCACCCGCACTTCCTGTTCAATGCCCTGACCACGATCGGTTACCTCATCCAGACCAGCCCGGAGCGCGCGCTGAAAACCCTGATGCGTCTTTCCGGGCTGTTGCGCATCGTTCTTCGTTCGGCGCCCGAATACTCCACGCTGGATGACGAGTTGAAAATCGTTGCGGCTTATCTGGACATTGAGAAAGCGCGTTTCGAAGAGCGCCTTTCCATACGAATCGACGTCAATGACGAACTCCGGCAGTTTCGTATTCCCACGCTGCTCCTTCAGCCGCTCGTCGAGAACGCCGTCAAGCACGGGATCAGCCGGTCGATCGCCGGTGGAGAAGTCGCCGTCCGCGCAGATCTCGTGCCGGCGGGACTTCGCATCGTCGTCCAGGACTCGGGCAGCGGCGCCGACGAAGGGACTTTCGCGGCTGGACGGTTGCAGGGCGTGGGCCTCAACAGCGTCAGGAAGCGGTTGCAGTGTTACGGGCCCGACCGGGCAGGCATGCACATCTCAAGCAGTCCAGGATCCGGAACCAGAATCGAAATCGTCATGCCGGCCGAACCGATGTCCGAACCTGCCGTCGTTGAAAAGCCGGTGCGGGGAGCGAAGGCTCAATGACATCCAAACTACGCGTGGTCATCGCCGACGACGAACGCCCCGCCCGGTCCTTCCTCGCAGCGACGTTGAGAACTTTCCCGGACGTCCACCTCATCGGCGAGGCGGAGAATGGAACCGAGGCGGTTCGGCTCATCGAAGAGCAGCGCCCCGATCTCGCCTTTCTCGACCTGCAGATGCCCGAGCTCGACGGGATCGGTGTGGTACGCCTTCTGAAAAAGAACAGAATGCCCTTGATCGCTTTCGTCACCGCGTACGACCAATATGCGGTGCGCGCCTTCGAATTGAACGCCGTGGACTACCTGCTCAAACCGGTTGAGTCCATCCGGCTGCGCGAAACCCTCGATCGCGCGCAGGAACGCCTCGAACAAAAGGAACTGCTCGCCAGCGTCGATCGTGTGAAAGCCGCGGTGGACGAGTATGAAAGCTCGGCGCCCCAGAAACTCGACCGGATTCCGGTTCGCCGGCGTGACGAAATCATCCTCGTGCCGGTTCACGAGATTGCGTCAATGGTGGCCGAAGGCGAACTCCTGCACATAAGAACGATTCAGAACGAAAAACACACGATCGGTTACCGGTTGCGCGACCTGTTGACCCGGATGAACCCGAATCAGTTCGTCCGGCTCGGCCGCGGGACGATCGTCAACGTCGACGTGATTCGACGCATCGTGCCTCTGCCCGGCGGAACCTATACGGTCCTCCTCAACAACAACCAGGAATTCAAAGTCAGCCGTATTCAATCCCGCATCATCCGCGATCGGTTACTCCGCCTTTGACCGCTTTGACCGACAGGTCATTTGCTTTGAGTGTTTTTTAAAGTAAGCTGCCCTCATGGCACAGAGTTCGCCTTCGTTGCAGCGTACGGTCCTTGTTCTCGCCCTGCTGTGCCTGACGACCCTGCTTCAATCGACCGCACTTGCCGGCATTTGCGAGACTCCACACGATCAGCCCAACCATCCGTGCCTTCTTTGCCAGGCGGGAACACTGCCGTTTCTGAAGCCCGCAATGAGCGTCGAGATGAAGCCGGTCGTTTCACTGGAATGGTCGTGCGCCAATCCACTCGTCAGACCGGTTCTGAACCTCCATCTTGCGACGGACTCCCCGCGGGCTCCGCCACTCTAAGGCCAATTGTTTTACCGTCACCCACATCTGTCCGGTTTTTCGAAGTTTCCGCATTGCGACTGTTTAAACGGAGACGACACATGCGATTTCATCTGTTCATCTGCAGCTGTTTCATCACGGCCGGAATCCTGATCACGGCGCCGGCCACGGCATTCGCCCAAACTCCAAATACAAATCCACAGGCGGTTCAACAGGAACTCGACCGGCTCAAGAACGATTTTGAAGCGCTCAAACAACAATATGGAGAACGGATCGCCGCGCTGGAAGAGCGCATCGCTTCGCTGCAAAGCGGCGGAGCGGCCAAACCCGCGGAAGCGCCGTCGGTGATCGGCAGTTCGGTCGGCAACGCGAAGCTGTTCAACCCGGACATCGCGGTCATCGGCGACTTTCTTGGCACCGCCGGGTCTAATAAGGTCAGTCCGGGTCCCGCATTGGAGATGCATGAGTCGGAAGCGTCATTTCAGGCCATCGTCGATCCTTATGCGCGGGCGGACTTCTTCGTTTCGTTTGGCGAGGAAGGCGTGAATCTCGAAGAGGGGTTCGTCACCTTTCCCGCGGTTCCGGGCGGGCTGCTGGTCAAGGTCGGTAAGATGCGCGCGGCATTCGGAAAGGTGAACACGCTTCACAATCACTCTCTTCCCTGGACCGATCGTCCACTGATGACGAAGAATCTGCTCGGCGGCGAAGACGGCATCAACGATGCGGGCTTCTCAGTCGCGAGGCTGATTCCCAATCCGCTGTTCTTCCTCGAAGCGACGGCTCAGATGTTCCGGGGGGATTCGGAAGATCTTTTCAAATCGAGCAAGCGCCGCGACCTCAGCTACGTCGGACACCTGCGCGCCTACCAGGACATCAGCGACAGCGCCAATGTGGACCTTGGCTTCTCGTATTCCCAGGGACACAATGCGTCCGGCCTGGTCAACGACGTCGATCTGGGGAGATTCCAGACAAGGTTGTACGGGGCAGACGCGACCGTGCGATGGCGGCCTCTCCGGCGGGCAATTTACCGCTCCTTTGTGGGCCGGTCCGAATTCGTCTGGAGCCGCCGCAACCAGCCGGACTCGATCGTGAGAACCGACGGCTACTATGTGTCCGGCACCTATCAGTTCGCCCGCCGATGGTTTGCCGGCGTGCGGTACGACCGGGCCGGCCGTCCGGACGAGGCCTCGCTTAAAGACAAGGGGCAGTCGCTGCTGCTCACCTACTGGCCGAGCGAGTTCAGCCAGCTTCGCGGGCAGTTCCGCCGCACTCAGTTCGCAACGGGAAAAACCGCGAACGAGTTCCTGATGCAGTTCCAGTTTTCCATCGGCGCGCATGGCGCTCATCCGTTCTAGTAACCGGGGAAAGGCTTCTTATGAAAATTCGATTCGTTCTCGCCGCTCTGACCGCATGTTTGCTCTCGACAGCGCCGCTGCCGGCCCAAAGTAAATTGAACGTGAT
>JAHFTY010000333.1 GCA_023265365.1 Acidobacteriota bacterium | reverse complement strand
CTCAACGCGGCTGGGTCGAGAGGGACCGCGTGCTGAACGCCCAGCCTCTGGACCAACTGCTCGCTTTCAAACGGCCGTGAGCGACGCGGTTCGCATCAAGGACAAAGCCAGATCGCTCGGATTTCAACTGGCCGGCATCGCTCCCGCAGGGCCGTCTCCCGAAACGCTTTTCTATCCCGAATGGCTTGCGCGCGGGTACGCGGGCGAGATGGGCTATCTCGAGCGCCAGGCGTCCGCCCGGCTCAACCCGGCCGAAGTTCTTCCGGGCGTTCGATCGGCGATCGTCTGCGCGGTGAACTACAACACCGGCCGGCCGCTCACCACCTTCGACCGCGCCCGCGCCTGGGTTTCGCGATACGCCTGGGGCGAGGACTATCATGAGACGCTCGCGGCGAAGCTGTGCGAACTCGCGGACTGGATTCGAGCGAACTGCGGCGGCGAGACCCGGACCTACGTGGATACCGGGCCGTTGATCGAACGGGTGTACGCGAAATATGCCGGCGTCGGCTGGTTCGGCAAGAACACCTGCATCATCAATCCAAAAATCGGGTCCTGGATTTTTCTCGGCTGCGTGCTGACGAATCTCGAACTGGACTTCGATACGCCTCTTCCGGACCGGTGCGGCACCTGCACGCGATGCATTGACGCGTGCCCCACGCACGCCATCGTCGAACCTTACGTGCTGGACAGCCGGAAATGCATTTCGTATCTCACGATCGAACTGCGGGGCGAAGTCCCGGCCGGTCTTCGCGAAGGCATCGGCCATCATTTGTTCGGATGCGATATCTGCCAGGACGTCTGTCCGTGGAATCGCAAGGCTCCCGGCACCGAAGCGGAGGGTTTCCAGTCGCGCCCGGGTCTCTTCTGGCCCGAACTGGAACGTCTTCTGGACATGCAGGAGGAGGAGTGGCGCGTGCTGATCCGCGGCACGGCGATGAAGCGTGCGAAAGTGAAAGGCCTGCTCCGGAACCTCATGATCGTCGCGGGTAATTCGGGACTCCCGCGTCTGGTCCCCCGGATCGAACGATTCCGGCTTCATGCCGACCCGGTTGTACGATCCACGGCGGAGTGGGCAACTGGTATACTCGCGAGCCTGAATGGCCGAGAAAACGACAATCCTGATCGTGGATAAGGAGAAGCTGCTGGTCGACCTGCTGGTACGCGTCTGGTCGTCGCGGGACATCGCCGTTTTGGGCACGACGTCGGCGGACGAGGCCATCCGGCTTGTGGACGTTAGAATCCCGGATCTCCTCATCGTGGATCCCGGTCTGCCGAACGGATTCTCTCTGATCGCCACCGCGCGCGCGGCAGGAGCCGGCCGGACGAAAGTTGTGGCGTTGACCTCCACCGCGGAGGTGCGCACGCGTGCGAGAGGAGTCGGTGTGGACGGCGTGGTGGACCGCCAGCGCGGCCTGGACGGGCTGGTCGACACGATTCAGAAAACGCTGAAGACGCGCATGAAGTTCATGGAGCCGGCCGTGTCCAACATCCTCATCGTGGACGATGAAGAGACGATCGGTTTCATGCTCAATGAATTCCTCTCGGGCCGTGGCTACAAGGTAGCGGTGGCGAAGAGCGGGAAAGACGCGGTCGAGCGCATCTCGTCGGATCCGGATATTCAGATCGTGCTTCTGGATGTGATGATGCCCGACATGAACGGAATGGAGGTTCTTCGGCACGTCATGAGTGCGCCTCGGCACCCGGCCGTCATCATGATGACCGCGGTCATTGACCGCGAACTCGCAAGACGGGCGTTGCAGGTCGGCGCGTCGGATTACATTCTCAAACCGTTCGACTTTTCCGCGATCGAGGCGAGCATTAAGGCCTGTACTGCGCAAACGCCTCCTCCGTGGTGGAAGCAACTGACCACGCCATGAACGAAAAGATCCGCATCGGCATGATTGGCCTCGGAACGGTGGGTACGGGCGTCCTCCGCATCCTGCGGCAGAACGCGGACCTGATCCGGCGTCACGCAGGGATTCCTGTGGACGTCGAGCGAATCGCAGTCCGGGATCTTTCCCGCAGACGGGCTGTCGATCTTCCGCCGGACGTTCTTGCCGGCGACGCGATGCAGGTTGTCGACGATCCGCGCGTCGATATCGTCGTCGAACTGATCGGTGGTTACTCGCCCGCAAAGGAACTCCTTCTCCGCGCAATCTCGAATGGAAAGCACATCGTCACGGCGAACAAAGCGCTGCTCGCCCGCGACGGCGCCGAGATCTTCGAGGCGGCGCGGCAGGCTGGCGTATACGCCGGGATCGAGGCGAGCGTTGCGGGTGGTATTCCGGTGGTGAAGGTGTTGAAGGAATCGCTGGCGGGGAACCGGATCCTGTCGATCTATGGAATCATCAACGGCACTTCGAACTATATTCTGACGAAGATGACCGATGAGGACCGGGAGTTTGCGGACGTGCTGGACGAAGCGCAACGCGCCGGCTACGCGGAGGCCGATCCCTCATTCGACGTGGGCGGTCTTGATGCGGCGCAGAAGCTCGCCATCCTCGTGAATATCGCTTTCGGCGCGTCGATTTCATCCGATCGGATCTTCACCGAAGGCATCACCGCCATCCGTCCCCTCGACATCGAGTTCGGCAAGGAGTTCGGATACCGGCTCAAGCTGCTGGCCATTGCCAAGGCCGCCGATGGGGAAATCGAGGCCCGCGTCCATCCGACGCTGGTGCCCGACGCGTCTCCCATCGCCAAGGTGGACGGAGTTTACAACGCCATTCAAATCGTCGGCGATGCGTGCGGCGACCTGATGCTTTATGGCCGGGGCGCCGGATCGCTGCCGACCGGAAGCGCGGTGGTGGGCGACGTCATGGACATCAGCCGCGCCATCGTGACGGGGGCATCCGCGTTGCCGGTCGAGGCTCCGGCGCCGTTTGCGGTGAGGTCGATGGAGGCGGTGAGCCGTCCGTACTACCTTCGGTTCATGGCTCTCGATCGGCCGGGCGTCCTTTCTCAGATCTCCGGAATTCTCGGCCGCTGGAACATCAGCATCGAAAAAATGATCCAGCGCGGACGCAAGGAAGGCGGTTCCGTTCCGCTGGTGATCATGACGCACACCGCCCTCGAACGGGACGTTCAGAACGCGCTGGTCGAGATCCGCGGCTTGACGTGCGTCAGCGAAGAGCCCGTGCTGATCCGGGTCGAAGAGTAGGATGAT
>JAHFTY010000183.1 GCA_023265365.1 Acidobacteriota bacterium | reverse complement strand
GGGTGCACCTCCAAAAAATGAATAACAAATGACTGGGCGTGTTGCGGCGTGCTTATCTTGCGGATATACTATCCGCAAGGAGAGACTCGAATGCGCAAACCAACGATTCCGGCCGAAGTGCTCAACTTCGCGCAGCAACTTTCTGATCCGAAGCCAATGCGTCGCGGGTCCGTGACGGAACGTTACGTGAAGTGCAACAAGGTGGGATGTCTGTGTGCTGATAGTGAAGATGATCGTCACGGTCCCTATTACAGTGTGTCGCGCGTGGTGAAAGGACGAACCACGTCGCGGTGGTTGGATGCCAGGCAAGCGGATAGGGTTCGCCGGCAGGTCGAAGATGGCCAGCAATTCCGTAAGAAGATCGAGGCGTATTGGCAGGCCTGCGAACGATGGGCGGATGCGGAGCTTGAAACTCCAGAGGTGGCCGCCAGAGGGGCCGCCGAAAAAAAGGGCTTCAAAAAGCGGTCCAATCCGAGATCGGTGCGGAAATCGAAAGGCTGATCGGGAAAGGGAGCGTCGATAGGAGCGACCTGGAGGCGGTTGAGACCGCGGCCCGGCGGGAAGCGTTGCGGGTGGCCGGCCGGGCCATCGAACAACGGTTCAATGCCGACCAATCGGACTACGCGGGTGCAACCACGGCTTGCGCATGCGGGCAACTGGCGCGCTATGTCGAACGGCGCGGCAAAACCTTCCAGAGCGTGTTGGGGCGGCTGACTCTGGATCGGGCCTACTACCATTGCGGTGCCTGCGGCCGCGGTTTTTGCCCGCGTGACCGGGCGCTCGGACTGGAAGACTCCGGGCTGACGCCCGGTGTGTTGCGAATGGTGGGACAAGTCGGCGCGGTCGTCAGCTTCGAGGAAGGGCACGAACTGTTGCGCGAGTTGGCGGGCGTGGAGGTGTCGGCCAAGCAGGTCGAGCGATACGCTGAAGCGCTCGGGCAGGAAATCGCCGCCGCCGAGCGGAGTGTCATTGAAGCCGAACCCGCTTCGGCGCCGACGATGTACCTCGGCATTGATGGCACGGGCGTGCCGGTGCGGAAGCAGGAATTAATAAACCGTCCGGGCAAGCAACCGGATGGATCGGCGAAGACGCGTGAGGTCAAGCTGGTCACCGTGTGGACTGCCGAAACCCGCGACAAGGAAGGCCAGCCCACCCGTGACGCCGGATCGGTCACCTACTCGGCAGCCATCGAGAGCGCCGCCACGCACGACACCGACACGGTCCCCGCCGAGTTTGCCGCGCGCGTGCTGCGGGAGGCGGCGCGGCGGGGATTCGATCAAGCGGCCCGCCGGGCCGTGCTCGCCGATGGGGCGCTCTGGATCTGGAATCTTGTCGAGGAACACTTTCCCGGCGCCACGCAAATCGTCGATCTCTACCACGCCAAGGGACACCTCTGGGATGTGGCGAAGGCCATCTATGGCGCCGGTAGCGACTTGGCCGAACAGTGGGCCAAGCAGCGGCGCGACGATCTTGACGCTGGTAAAATCGACGACATCCTCGCCGCGCTCACCCTCCATGCCAACACCAATGACGAAGCCCGCAAGTGCCTCGACTACGTCACCCGCAACCGTCACCGCATGCGCTACCCGGAATTCCGCTCCCAAGGCCTATCCGTTGGCTCAGGTGTCGTCGAAGCCGGTTGCAAGACCGCGATCGGAGTTCGATGCAAGCGGGCCGGCATGCATTGGACCGTGGCCGGCGCTGACGCGATCATCGCCCTCCGTTGCTGCAAGCTGAGCGGCCGCTTCGAGGATTTCTGGGAACGGCGGTCAGCCGCCGTCGGTCAGTAGGTGTCGGCCCACCACAAATCTGACGTGCACCCGTGGCAGGAACCCTGTTTGACATCGTCTGCCGGCTTGCGCAGAATGTGCCGATGCGCCGGCTCACCATCATGTACGCGATCTGCACGCTTCTCAGCGCCTTGGTCTATGCGCCGTTATTTCACGTGCACGACGCGGACCATGGAGCGGACCTTACCATTCACGCGCATTTCTCGGGTCTGGATCATCATCGCGAATCTCCGCGGGCGGAATGGGAGACACCGGAAGAGCAACAACAGGGCCGGTATCTCGATCTTTTAACCTCCCGGACGACATCAATCCAGACGTCGTTGCCGTTCGTCGCTGAAGATTTTTTTCACGAAGCGGTTTCGCCGGTTCAGCACGGTTGCGTTACCGCGCACTCACCTCAGGCTCACGCGCCGCCGCCGTTCGACCGGTCGATTCCGCGTTCTCCGCCCGGCTTAAACCTCGCCCTGTAGTTCAAGGCGCAGCCGCGCCCGTGTTCCGAACAAACAAACGGTTATTTCCATGAGCAAACGAAGTATTGCAGCGTGTGTATTGCTGATCACACTCGGTTCAGGATGCGCAAAACCTGTGCCAACGCCGCCTGCCGCGGCTAAAGAGCCCGAAGCAATGACCCGTACCGAGTTTACGGACCGCCTGGAAAACTATTTTGAGTACGAGCCTTTGCGCGCCGGGAAATCGAGCCCTTTTCGAATTCATCTGACCGATCTTTCGGATGGAGCGCCGGTCGAGAAAGCGGACGTCACCTTGACGGTCCGGCCGAAGGGTGGGGGCGAGGCCGTCGCCGAGACGATCGCGCGCGTCGGCAAAGTGACTGGAATTTACGTTGCCGATCTGAGCGTTCCCCGGGCCGGCGACTACGACATCGAATTCCGAATCAAAAACCAGAAACTGGACGAGCGCCTCTCGTTGCGCGATTTCAGGGTGGAGTGAATGAAGACTCGAATGCTGATCCTCACAATTGCCCTGATTCTCGGCAGTCCGTCCTTTGCCGGCGCGCAGACGTCTCTCACGCTGGAGCGCGCCGTTCAAATCTATCTCGACAGGAACATGGACTTGCAGGCCGCGCGGTTCCGCGTGGAGCGAACGAAAGCGGACCGGATTGCGGCGAGCCTCCGGCCGAATCCATCGATTACGATTGCGGCGGAAAACCTGGCGGTGGGCGGCCCCGCGGGCTTCAACCGGTTATACGAAGTGTCGACAACTTATACGGAAACCATCGAGCGAGGCGGCAAGCGCGAACTCCGGCAGCGTGTCGCCGGACTTGCGGTTTCGGTTGCAGAAGCTCAGTTGTCCGATACGGTGCGCCGCGGTGTGGCTCAAGTGAAGCGTTTGTACTATGACGTCGTTCTCGCCCGCCATGACGTGGAGACTGCAGCGGAGAACCGCCAGACATTCGAACAATTACTTCAGCTCAACCTCGCCCGATTTCGGGAAGGGGCGATCCCGGAGTCGGATCTCATCAAGGTTCGTCTCGAACGCATCAAGTTCGATTCGGCCGTCCGGCAGGCGGAGCTTGTCCTGCGGCAGTCGACCATCCGGTTATTGGAGCGTTTGGGCGAATCGAACTTTGAAGGCAGGCCGGTCGCCGGAGAATTCAATTTCGGTGTCCTGAATCCCGATGTGCAAGTCCTCCGGCTCTCCGCGATCAGCGAACGCCCTGATATTCAGGCGGCCATCCGGGAAGTGGAGACCGCCGCGGAGCGCGTCGCGCTGCAACGCGCTCTGGCTCGCGCGGACCTCAACCCGTTTGTGGGTTACAAACGGCTTGCAGCCGACAGCACGGTATTGTTCGGTGTGTCGATGCCGCTCCATATCCGCGACCGGAACGAAGGAGGAATCGCACGGGCCGAAGCGGAGCTGAAGACGGCGCAGGCGCAGGCCGACCTTCTTCGCAACCGCGTCGCCGCCGAAGTGCAAGTCGCGTACGAAGCATTTCGAACCGCCCGGCAACAGGTCCAGACATTTCGCAACGAGCTGCTCCGGCAGGCCGGCGAATCGCGCACGATTGCGTTGGCGGCCTACGAGGAAGGCGGAACCGAACTGCATCCTGTTCTTGAAGCGCAGCGAACGCTTGCGGGAGTGCAACACGAGTATTTCCGAGCGTTGTTCGATTACCAGGTGAGTCTCATCGATCTGGAACTTGCCGTCGGAAGGGAGATACAACCATGATTCGAGCCAGAATCCTGATCCCGATTGTTGTTGTTCTGATTGCCGCAACGGCATTGTTGCTTGATCGCCGATCGGACGAGCCTGCTCTGGAGCCGGCGACTACAGGCGCAAACAGCACAGGCACAATCGCCTTTCTGATGGAGCAGCAGTGGCTCATCAAGCTGAAACTCGCGAAAGCCGAAGAAGCCGAACTCGCTCCGCAGATCCGTTCGACGGCGCGCATCGTACCGGTTCCGTCGAAGCGCGCGACCGTCGCGCCTCCAGTCGCCGGCATTATCGAGAACATTCCCGCCATGCCGCGAGTCGGCCAGAGGGTCACTCAAGGCCAGTTGCTTGCGAATCTGCGACAGACGCCCTCGGCGGCCGAGGCCGCGCAGATTCGAATGGAAACCAGCCGAATCGAGGCCGACCGTCGAAGACTCGCCCAGGCCGAAGTGGAGTCCCGGGCGCGACTGAAGGCGGCCGAGGCCGAGGCCGATCGCGCCAGACGGTTGCTGGAGAAGAAGGCCTATTCTCAACGACAGGTTGAAACCAGCGAGGCGGAACGCCAGGCGTCGCAGGCCATTCTGGCCAGTGTTCAGGAACAGTTCAGCGCGCTGCAGGTTCCCGCCTCCGTCTCGACGCATGCCGTGACTGCGCCGATCTCCGGCACCGTCGTCGCGGTTTACAAGTCTGCGGGTGAGCAGTCGGCTCCCGGTGAGGCGCTGGTCGAAATCGTGGAACTCGATACTGTTTGGCTGGAGGCGCCCATCTTCGAGAAGGATCTCGGTCGGCTTGCTGCGAACACTGAGGCGGCGTTTACAACAACGGCCTTTCCGAACAGGGAGTTTCGCGGCCGTCTGATTAATCTCGGCGCCGTTGTGGACGAAAAGACACGCGCCGTGACGGCGATCTTCGAAGTCGACAACGGCGGCGGCGACCTCCGTATCGGCATGCAGGCCAACGCGCGGATCGACAGCCGTTCGAAATCCGCGGTGCTGCTTGTTCCCCGGGAATCCATCCTCGATAACGAAGGCCGGAAAATCGTGTACGTCCTTCGGTCAGGGGAAGAGTTCGAGCGCCGCGACGTTGTTCTGGGCGACGAATACGGATCGAAAGTCGCGATTGTTTCCGGTGTGAAACCCGGCGAGCGGGTCGTCACGCAGGGCGCCTACCAGTTGAAACTTCAGGAACTGCGGCCCGCGAATGCCGGCGCGCATACGCACGAGACCTAGGCGGTGTTGAACGCAATCATCCAGGGGTCGATCAAGAACCGGCTGATCGTCATCATCCTTGCGGTGGTGCTGCTGATCTACGGCGGCATCGTCGCGATCAATGCTCCGATCGATGTGTTCCCGGATCTCACCGTTCCGACCGTCACCATCCTGACGGAGTCGCACGGCATGGCTCCGGAAGAAGTCGAGGCTCTGGTGAGTCTGCCCGTCGAGGCGGCAATGAACGGCACGGCCGGAGTGTTTCGAGTGCGGTCGAACTCGGCGGCAGGCATTTCGATCGTGTTCGTGGAATTCACGCTCGGCACCGATATTTATCGCGCCCGCCAGCTTGTAACGGAAAAGCTCGGCCAGGTTCATCTTCCGGAAGGGCTCCCTTCGCCGGTCCTGGGGCCCATTTCGTCGACGATGGGCGAGATCATGCTGATCTCCATGACGAGCAAGACCACATCCGCGATGGAACTGCGATCGATTGCCGACTGGGTGGTCCGGCCTAGGCTGCTCGGCGTGTCGGGCGTGGCACAGGTCATGATCATCGGCGGGGAAACCAAACAGCTTCAGGTTCTCGTCGACCCCGCCAGACTCAAGGACCATGGACTCTCGCTTCAGCAGGTGATGGACGCTGTCGGCGGAGCGAACGTCAACGCCTCCGGCGGCTTTCTCGAACGTCCGAATGAGGAGTTTTTGATTCGCGCCCGCGGCCGCGTCGACAGTCTGGAGGACCTGGCCAATTCGGTTGTCGCCGTAAGGGATCGTACGCCGATCCTGGTGAAGAACATCGCGACGGTGCAGTGGGGAGCGGCGATGAAACGCGGAGACGGCAGCTTCAACATGCACTCCGACGTCGTGGCGACGGTTCAGAAACAACCCAATGCGAATACACTCGACGTTACCATGCGCATCGAGGCCGCGCTGGCGGCAATGAAATCGACGCTGCCGGACGATGTCACGATCGATACCAGGGCGTTCCAGCAGGCGGCCTTCATCGAAAGAGCGATCGGCAATGTTCAACGGGCCCTCGCCGAAGGCGGCATGCTCGTCACCCTCATCCTGTTTCTCTTCTTATGGAACTTCCGGACGACTTTCATCAGCCTGACCGCAATACCGCTCTCGTTGATTGCGGCCGTCATCGCGATGACGTACTTCGGAATCAGCATGAACACAATGACCCTGGGCGGACTGGCGATCGCGATCGGTGAACTGGTCGACGACGCCATCGTCGACGTGGAAAATGTCTTCCGGCGGCTCAAACAGAACGCCCACTCGCCTTCGCCTCAGCCGGCCGGCACGGTGATTTTCAGGGCGTCGAGTGAAATCCGGAACTCGATCGTCTTCGCGACGCTGATCATCGTGCTGGTCTTTCTGCCGCTGTTTAACCTCGGCGGATTTGAAGGCCGGATGTTCGCACCGCTCGCTTTCGCCTATATCGCTTCGATTGCCGCTTCATTGTTCGTCGCGTTGACGGTGACGCCGGCCCTTTGCTCCTACCTGCTTGGAGGGTCGCGTCTGTTGCACGATGGCCGCGACTCCGCCCTGGTCGTGTGGCTCAAGAAACGATATGCACCCCTGCTGAACTGGACATTGAGAAATCCGGGCGACATCATCGGCGCATCCATCGCCCTGCTCATTGTCGCCGTGCTGGTTTATCCGCTGATGGGCCGCGAATTTCTCCCGGCTTTCAATGAAGGGGCATTGAACATCAATATCACCCTTCCTCCCGGCACCTCACTGCAGGAATCGAACCGAATCGGCCGAACCGTTGAAGAAGTCCTGCACCGGACTCCCGAGGTGCTGTCCACCACGCGCCGAACCGGCCGGGCCGAGCTGGACGAGCACGCGGCCGGAGTGAATATGAGTGAGATCGAGGTGGTCACCCGGAAGTTGGATCGGCCGCACACCGCGGTGATGGAGGAAGTGCGGCAGAACATGGCCCGGATTCCGGGCGTGGTTTCGGAAGTGGGACAGCCGATTTCCCATCGCATCGACCACCTTCTTTCGGGTACGCGCGCGCAGATCGCCATCAAGCTGTTCGGCCCGGATCTGGTGACCCTTCGAAACAAGGCGGAAGAGATTCGGAAGGTGATGGAGCCCGTCTCCGGCATTGTGGACCTGCTCGTCGAGCCCCAGACGGGCGTGCCGCAGGTCCAGTTGAATCTCAGTCGCGAAGCCGCCGCCGCCGTCGGGCTGCGTGCCCGGGATCTTGCCGAAACGGTCGACATCGCGTTCAACGGGCAAGCCGTGTCGCAGGTGCTGGAAGACCAGCGAACCTACGATGTCGTGGTGCGCTTCGACGAGGGCGCCCGTCAATCGGTGGAGTCCATCGCGTCGACGCTGATCGACACCCCGCTGGGCGCCAAAGTGCCGCTGAGCCAGGTGGCCGATATCCGGGTCGACCAGGGCCCCAACACCATCAATCGCGAGAACGTTCAACGCCGGATCATTGTCCAGGCCAATGTGGCGGGCCGCGATCTCGGCTCCGTCATCGATGAAATCCGGCGCCGAATCGGCGCCGAAGTGGCGCTGCCGGAAGGATACTTCGTTCAGTACGGAGGGCAGTTCGAGGCGCAGGAAGAAGCGGCGCGCAAAATCATGCTCATGACCCTCGTCGCGGTCGCCGGGATTTTTCTGTTGCTGTATCTCGCTCTCGGTTCGATGCGTCTGGCCCTGCTGGTGATGACCAATCTGCCCCTTTCCCTGATTGGCGGCGTTCTCATGGTGTTCCTGTCCGGTGGAACTTTATCGATCGCATCGCTCATCGGCTTCATCACTCTTTTCGGAATCGCCACCAGAAACGGCATCATGTTGATCACCCATTACCAATACCTGTGCCGCGAAGAAGGCGTGTCGTTTCGCGAATCGATCGTGCAGGGGTCGCTGGAGAGGTTGAGCCCGATCTTAATGACGGCCCTGGTGACCGGCGTCGGTCTGGTTCCGCTCGCTCTCGGCGTCGGGCAGCCCGGCAAGGAGATTCAGCAGCCGATGGCTGTCGTCATTCTTGGAGGGATCGTCACGTCGACCTTTCTGAACATGATCGTCATACCCGCGCTCTATCTGAAATATGGACGAGCCCGCGCCGCCTCACGGGAAGCGGATGCCTATCCCGGCGCAAATACGGTGGGGGGCGCTGAGTAACGAACTCAGAATCGGAAGGTGTATATTTTCCCCGCCTTGGCCAAGGCGGGGTGCCGCGAAGCGGCGGGGCGGTTCGTTCAACAAAATCAATTTCCTGAACGCGCCACCGCCTTTGTGAAATGAAAATGCTGAAATCCATTCTTATTTACGGCGGACTCACGCTCGTGGTCCTTGTCCTCCTCGGTATTACTTTCACGATTGGCTGGCGCCCCTTCATCGGCCCGCGTGTGCGGCCGTTGTCGGACCTGAAGTTCGATGCGACGCCGGCCAGGATGGAGCGCGGCAAGTACCTGGTGAACGGCGTGGTCGGTTGTCTGGACTGCCATTCCGAGCACGATACCGCTCTTGAAGGCGCGCCGGCCAGGGCGGGCCGGGAGGGTGCGGGCCGGCTGTTCATCAGCGATCCGGGTCTGGGCATTGTGTACGCGCCCAACATCACCCCCGACAGGGAGACCGGAATCGGCAACTGGACCGACGACCGGATCGGGCGGGCGATCCGCGTGGGAATCGGCAGTGGAGACCGGGCGCTTTTCCCGGTGATGCCGTACCAGAGTTTCCGTCACCTTTCCGATGAGGACCTGGCTTCGGTTGTGGTTTACCTTCGATCGCTCATGCCGGTCCGAAATCCGGTGCCGCTCACCAAAATCGGTTTCCCCGTCAATCGGCAGTCTTTTCGGCGCCTGAGCCGCTCTCCGGGCCGGTTCACGACCCTGACCTATTACGACGAGGCGGCGTTTCTCAAAACCATGCGCACCGGACAGATCGGCGCGCGCAAGCTGGATCCGATGATGCCGTGGGGTTTCTATCGCAACATGACCGATGACGATCTGAAGGCCGTGTTTGCGTATATTCGCTCCCTTCCACCGGTCCGGCATAGTGTCGACAACTCGGTGGCGC
>JAHFTY010000332.1 GCA_023265365.1 Acidobacteriota bacterium | reverse complement strand
CCGTGAAAACGCGAATGGTTCGACGCTCAGAATGACCCTCGGATGTCTCCTGAGCGGCACGCTCGGTATTCGTTTGAGTCGGCCCGGAAACCGATTCACGTTCGGCCCCGGCGAGGCCGTGTTGTCAGATTGGCTCGGACGCAACGCTCTCGTTGCGTGGATGGTGCATCCTGAGCCGTGGTTGATAGAGGACCGCGCCATCGCCGGACTCGACCTCCCGCTCAACCTGATGGGAAATGGTCGTCATCCGTTCTACCGGATTCTGAAAAGCGTTCGCAGCCGCGCCAAAGCCGCGGCTCGTACGAGCGCCTGACGCGCTCGCGGCTCTTTCCTGAGTCCGCAAACCCATCGCACACTGTGACCGAATCCGAGACTGAGTGACCGCGGGCGGTCATCGCCTTGCCATCGCTTGCGCTCCGAGCGGGAACGAGCGATGGATGGCGTATGGCAACCGAAGAGGAACTCAGGGAGGCGATCGACCTAGTGGCCAATGCACTGGCGGCGGCCGTGTTGCTCGCGGCCCAGGTGCGAAGAACGGCTGGCGAGCAGGCCGACGACACGATCAAACTCGAAGCGGCGGTCGATGCTGCGGCGCGTGCTATCAGGCGGCTGGAGCCGAAGGAGGGGAGGTGATAGCCATCCTGCTCGCGGCGCAGGTCGTTTCGTCGTCGCCGCCGCTCGCGCCCGCGGAGGCCGCCGCGGTGCTCGCGCGCCTCGACACCCCAGCCAACCGGACGAACGTCTTCGTCTGCGGCGACTGCGACGGGCCGCGCGTGATCGTGATCCCGAGCCGTCTCGGCGAGGGACCCTTCGGGCCGTTTCCGCGCTACCGCTTTCCGCCGCCGAACTGTTGGTCGGTCTACATCAGCGGCGTGCCGTGGTTCGGACCGCTGCCCTCGCGGTGGCCGCCGGCACGGCGCGACGGCCAGCGTCAGCCCGGCGTCGGTTCCGCGGGCATGCGGGCCGGCGCCGGCATCGCGGTCGAGTCAGGGTGTTCCAGATGAGGACAGTGGCCGTCGCGTTGCAGCGTAAATGAAAAGGAAGTAGGATCGGCGCGTTTCAAGGCTTTCACAGCCGGCGCCGATAATACGGATGTGGAGCCACCTAAAATGAACGAACAAAAAGACATTCAGACCCCGGACGCGGTAGCCGGTGTCGACCAGCTGGTCGCTGAGTTCCTGACGAAAAACCCACAGCTGGCGTCCGCTCTGGCGACATTTGACGTTGCTCAAGAGGAATATCGTAAGTCCCTCTTGGCGATGACGTCAGTTCGTGTCGTCACGAGCGGAACCACGAACGTCGAAGCCTAGCCGTTTGCCGTCCTACCAGTCCCTCGAAGCCGAACTGCAACAGCACAAGAACCCGGCCGGCATGCCCGACTGGGATTTTGTTCGCCGCGAAAAACTCCAGGCGCTTGAGAGCTATACGAAGCGCCCTGTCCTCATATACGCCGCCGACTTTCTCAATACGGATAAGGCAAGGGCCGTCGGGAACGACATTCAGATCGACTTCAACGACAAGCACGGATTCTTCGAGATCATCGACCAAATTCCGGACAAGGCCGTGGACGTCATGATCCACAGTCCGGGTGGCTTACCCGACGCCGCTGAGTCGATCGTCGCGATGCTCCGGAACAAGTTCGAGGACGTTCGTTTCATCGTGCCGAATGTCGCGAAGAGTGCGGCGACGATGATGTCGATGTCCGGCAACGAAGTCCTCATGGACGGAAACGCGGAGTTGGGCCCGGTCGATCCGCAGTTGGTTTTCCGGAAGGGTGACGGTTCGATCGTTCAGGCTCCCGCACAAGCGATCGTCGATCAATTCGACGAGGCGCAGGCCCTGATCGGAAAAGATCCGTCAAAGCTCCCGGCTTGGCTTCCGATCCTCCAGCAATACGGGCCGTCGCTCTACAAAGAGGCCTCGAACGCGATCGAGTTGTCGAAAAAGCTCGTCGAAGAATGGCTCACGATGTATATGTTCGCCGGACAGGCGGATGGGCCGCAAAAAGCGAAGGACATCGCGACCTTTCTTGGCGATCACAATCAGTTCAAGTCGCACGGTCGTCGAATCGGTCGCAAGGTTCTTCAGGACCGAGGTGCAAACATTAAGAACCTCGAATCGGACAAGGGACTTCACGATCGGGTTCTGGACTTGTATTACGCGATCGTCCACACCTTCAACGGTGCCTGCTTCAAGATTTTCGAGAATAGTCGCGGGCAAGCGCAGTTCCGGATGATTCAGCAGATTGCGCTACCAGCGCAGTTGGCGCAGCTTATCCAACCGCAGGTCCCCGGACCGGGTCAGCCACCCGCTGGACCGCAGCCTGGTAAGCCACCGCCGAAGGGACCCTAGCTTTTTCGCCCCAGGAGCGGTGAGCTTATCGTGAGCTTATCGCGCCGGATCCAGCCTGCTTCCGCCCCACCCAGCCACATCGAAACGTTAAGAATTCGGCCAGAATCAGCGAATCGCGGCCGAAAGTAGCGCGGCCAGTCCGGGCTGCAAAACCTCCACCCCCGGTTCAAATCCGGGCGGCGCCTCCAATCTGTTCAACACGTTACCGACGCTCGAAAGCGTCGAGCGTCGGGGCCCGAACCGCGGATTCCGGCAGATGCGCGCCGCGGGAAACAGAAACTGCCACCGCCACTCGGTCGACGCATTCGGAAACTTGCGATCCAGCGCGAACGGCAAGACGACGCGACCGAATCCGCGCCAGATCACGCTCATGAATCCGGCGCACGTCCGCCAAGTGCTTCGTCAACGTCTCCCGTACCGCCGAAGGCGACATGGTCACCCGATCCTTGCGGCCCTTCCCTTGCCGCACGACGACATGGTGACGATCGAAGTCGAGATCCTTGCGACGAAGCGGCAGTGGATCGGGTGAAGAATCTTCACTCTCGGCCGCAGAAGTTACGAACCGTGGAGCCTCGAGGACGGATTAGAATCCGGCGTGGCTCGTGCAGTGAGGAGGGTGAGGGAATGCCGCTGTTTCTCTGTCGGTGGTCGAACGGTGATTGCTCGGTGGTGTGGGCACGAAACCAGGAAGACGCGATCGTCGAGCTCGATCAGGTCGCGAATCCCGAAGGCTGCCCGATCACGCAGGTGCAGACGTTTCAGGTTCATTTCACGCTGACCGATCGGGGCGAGCTGGTACTGGACGGGTTCGGCGAAGGCACGAAAGAAGAGATGGTCTCGTTTGCGTACCCGCTGCTCGAC